>NZ_JBFASO010000014.1:236188-241123 GCF_040677775.1 Micromonospora sp. NPDC053740 | reverse complement strand
CTGGCTTTACAAGCACCCTGTTGAGTTCTCAAAGAACAACCACACACCGACCAGAAGCCCCACCACGTGGAACCCCAACCGGGGCTTTCCGCACCCTGTCCCCAGCGCTATCAGCGCCAGGCACTTTTACTACGTTACCCGCTCGTTTCCACCGTGTCAAACCGATATTTCGCGGTTCGCCATGCTTCAACCGATAATGCGGATAGCCTTGCTTGCTCGAGTCCACGAGGACGCACGTCGTTACCGACGTTCGTTTCTGTCGTGGGAAGCCGCAGACCGGCCGATCACCGCTTCGCGGCTCTCCGCCCGGCTCCTGCCGGCTTCAGCACTCTACCCGGTCGGCTCCGCGTTCGCAACCCCGTCTCCGGAGTGTTCCGCACCGCCCGATCCTCAGTCTCGCTCGGCGTTCCCGCCACGAGCCTGGCGCCCGTTCTCGGCCAGTTTGTCCGGCCTCCCCCGTGCAGAGAGAAAGTTACGCGGACGGCCCGGAGAAGGCAAATCAGGGTTCATCACTGGTTCGGGCGAACAGCGCCGACCGGTCCCCGGCGCAGCCGAGGACGGGAGCCGCCTCGACGTGCCAGAGTGTCAGTCATGGATGAGTCCGGGCACGGTGCCAGGGTGTTCGCCGAGGAGGCGCTGCTCGGCCTCATCGGGCCGTTCTGGCAGGTGGTGATCGGCGCGGTCGTGCTGGTCGTTCTTGTGCTCTCGGTCGGACGACTGGCCCGACGGGGCAGATCCCGGATGACCACGGCGCTGCTGGTCACCGCCGCGGCCATCGCCGGGTTCGCGGTGATCGGCGTCCTGCTCGAGAACTGAGGTTCAGCGCCGGCGGTCGGCCAGGCTGGATGACTCAGAGCCTGCGGTTGGCCGGGCCGGGCAGCTCAGAGCCGGCGGTTGGCCAGGCTGGGCAGCTCGGCGCGGATCGTTTCGAGCCGGTCCAGGTCCAGGTCGACGACGGAGACCCCCGGGCCGTCCGGCACCTGGCCCATGACCGTCCCCCACGGGTCGATCACCATGCTGCGCCCAAAGCAGGTGCGACCTGGCTCGTGGTCGCCGGTCTGACCGGCCGCCGCCACGAAACACTGGTTCTCGATCGCCCTGGCCCGCAGCAGGACCTCCCAGTGGTCCCGGCCGGTGTGCATCATGAACGCGGCCGGTACCACCAGCAGTTGGGCGCCGCCATCGGCCGCGAGCAGCCGGTACAGCTCCGGGAAGCGCAGGTCGTAGCAGATCGACAGGCCGACCCGCAGCCCCTCGACGTCGACCACCACCGGTTGGACCCCGGGCGCGACACTCGCCGACTCCCGGTAGGAGACCCGACCCGGGATCTCCACGTCGTACAGGTGGATCTTGCGGTAGCTCGCTGCCAGACTGCCGGAACGGTCGAAGACAAGCGAGGTGTTCCAGGTGTGGTCCGGGTCCGGGCCGGCCTCGTGGAACGAGCCGGCCACCAACCAGATCCCGAGCCGCCGCGCGACACCGGCGAAGAAGCTGCCCACCTCGCCGTCGACCGGCTCCGGTTCGGGCAGCCCAGCGGCAGGACCCAGATAGTCGACGTACTCCGGGAGGACGGCGAGATCCGCGCCGCCGGCGGCGACGCGCTCCAGTAGGGCCTCCGCAGCCGCCAGATTGGCCTTACGGTCGTCCCGGGCGTTCAACTGGCAGACGGCGACACGCATGAGCAAAGGGTACGGCTGGAGGGCTCTGACGGACAGCGTCACAGTCTGGCCGGCACGGGTGGTGGGCACTGGCGAACGGCGCCGAACACGAACACGCCGGCCGCTCAGGATCGAACGGCCGGCGTGATGCGGGAAGGATCAGGCGGACTTCTCTTCGCGGTCGCGCCGAGCCCGGCGCCCGGTGAACTCACGCGGCACGATCGTCGGGTTGACGTTCTCCAGGACAACCTCGCGGGTGATCAGCACGCGGGCGGCGTCGGGGTTGCTCGGCACCTCGTACATCGCGGAGAGCAGAACCTCCTCGATGATGGCCCGCAGACCACGGGCACCGGTGCCCCGCAGCATCGCCTGATCGGCGATGGCTTCCAGCGCCGGCTCGTCGAACTCGAGCTCGACACCGTCCAGCTCGAACAGGCGCTGGTACTGCCGGACCAGGGCGTTGCGCGGCTCGGTGAGGATCCGAACGAGGGCGCTACGGTCCAGGCTGCGAACGTTGGTGATCACCGGCAGCCGGCCGACGAACTCGGGGATCAGCCCGAACTTGAGCATGTCTTCCGGCATGACCTGGCTGAAGATGTCGTCGGTCGACCGCTCGGAGACCGACCGGAGCCGGGCACCGAAGCCGGTGCCGCCCTGCCCGGTGCGGGACTCGATGATCTGGTCGAGGCCGGCGAACGCCCCACCACAGATGAACAGCACGTTCGTGGTGTCGATCTGGATGAACTCCTGATGTGGGTGCTTACGGCCACCCTGCGGGGGCACATTGGCCACAGTGCCCTCGAGCATCTTGAGCAGGGCCTGTTGCACACCCTCACCGGAGACGTCCCGGGTGATCGACGGATTCTCCGACTTGCGGGCGATCTTGTCGACCTCGTCGATGTAGATGATGCCGGTCTCGGCGCGCTTGATGTCGTAGTCGGCGGCCTGGATCAGCTTGAGGAGGATGTTCTCGACATCCTCGCCCACGTAGCCCGCCTCGGTCAGCGCTGTGGCGTCGGCGATGGCGAACGGGACGTTCAACATCCGGGCGAGGGTCTGCGCGAGGTGGGTCTTGCCGCACCCCGTCGGGCCGAGCAGCAGGATGTTGGACTTGGCCAGCTCGACGGCGTCACTGCCGGAGCCCGGCGCGCCAGCCGCCTCGGCCTGGATCCGCTTGTAGTGGTTGTAGACAGCTACAGCGAGCGCCTTCTTGGCCTGATCCTGCCCCACGACGTAGGTGTCGAGGAACTGGCAGATCTCCATCGGCTTGGGAAGCTCTTCCCACTTCACCTCGCCGGACTCGGCCAGCTCCTCTTCGATGATCTCGTTGCAGAGATCGATGCACTCGTCGCAGATGTAGACCCCTGGGCCCGCGATGAGCTTCTTGACCTGCTTCTGCGACTTGCCGCAGAAGGAGCATTTCAGTAGGTCGCCGCCGTCACCGATCCGTGCCACCTACGTTCTCCCTGCACTCATCGGCCGGAGACCCGGCCCTGACCTGCGGACGTTGCGCGCCGCCCGGCTTAGTTCGCGCCGCCGGTCCAACCGGCGAAGCGGTACGGACCCGACGTTACCCGCTGGCGGGGCATTCTCCGACCCCCAAAACGGGTGTGTCAGAGGTCGGCCGGGAACGGAGCCCCGGCCAACCTCTGACCCGGTACAGCTCAGCGGGCGGCGTTGGCCGCCAGCAGACCCTTCTTGCGGCTGGTCAGGATCGTGTCGACCAGCCCGTACTCCTTGGACTCCTCGGCCGTCATGATCTTGTCACGGTCGATGTCCTTGCGAACCTGCTCGATCGGGCGGTTGCAGTGGCGGGACAGCATGTCCTCCAGCTGCGTACGCATCCGCAGGATCTCCCGGGCCTGGATCTCGATGTCCGAGCCCTGCCCGTAGCCGCCCTCGGTGGCCGGCTGGTGGATGATGATCCGCGAGTTCGGCAGGGCCATCCGCTTACCCGGGGTGCCCGCCGAGAGCAGCACCGCCGCCGCGCTCGCCGCCTGCCCGAGGCAGACCGTCGAGATGTCCGGACGGACGTACTGCATGGTGTCGTAGATCGCCGTCATGGCGGTGAACGAACCACCCGGCGAGTTGATGTACATGATGATGTCGCGGTCCGGGTCGGTGCCCTCGAGCGTCAGCAGCTGGGCCATCACGTCGTTGGCCGACGCGTCGTCCACCTGGACGCCGAGGAAGATGATCCGGTCCTCGAAGAGCTTGTTGTACGGGTTCGACTCCTTGACCCCGTACGACGTGCGCTCAACGAACGACGGCAGCACGTAGCGGTTGTGCACGGCCGCGAACTGGGGCGGCAGGCTCAGATCGGTCATCGTCAGCTCCTCAGCTCAGGGTCCCGGCGCCATCCGGAACCTGTGCGGCCCCGATGATCACCTTGTCGATGAAGCCGTAGTCCATGGCCTCCTGGGCGGTGAACCAACGGTCCCGGTCCGAGTCGGCCTCGATCTGCGACTGGCTCTGGCCGGTGTGGTGCGCGACCCGCTCCTGGAACATCCGCTTCGTGTAGAGCATCTGCTCCGCCTGGATGGCGATGTCGGACGCCGTGCCGCCCAGACCACCGGACGGCTGGTGCATCATGATCCGTGCGTGGGGCAGGGCGTACCGCTTGCCCTTGGTGCCCGCGCAAAGCAGCAGCTGGCCCATCGAGGCAGCCATGCCCATCGCCACGGTCGACACGTCGTTGTCGATGAACTGCATGGTGTCGTAGATCGCCATGCCGGAGTAGACCGAGCCACCCGGCGAGTTGATCCACAGGTTGATGTCGCGGTCCGGGTCCTCCGCGGCGAGCAGCAGCAGCTGCGCGCAGATGCGGTTGGCGACCTGGTCGGTCACCTCACTGCCCAGGAAGATGATGCGTTCCTTGAGCAACCGGTTGTAGACCGAGTCGTCGAGGTTGCCAATGGAGTCGCCACCGCGCGCGTCAATCGCCCGGAGCGACTTCTTGGGGATGTGCATGTCGGTCATGGCAGCCCTTCGCTCTCCGTACCGTCTTTCCCGACACTAACCGCTGTGCGGGGCGGCAGAGTCCCGGTCGGGGCAGTGTTCGCTCTCAGCGCAGCTGTGTCGGGGTACCCGCGGCGCGGGCTTCCGGGCGTACCCGGCAGTGCTTGCTGCCCGGCGTACCCGGCAGTGCTGGCTGCCCGGGCGCACCCGGAAAGGGAAACGGCCGCCGGGCCGCGGGGAGCGGCCGGCGGCGGGGGCCCCCCCGCAAGAGTTGGCGTGGGTTTTGTACGCCGCGGTTTTGGGGCGGCGGGGGGGGTTT
>NZ_JBFASO010000014.1:95616-236179 GCF_040677775.1 Micromonospora sp. NPDC053740 | reverse complement strand
CCCGGGCGCCCCCGGCCGGGCGGGCTGCCCGGCCGCACCCGACGATCAGTGGTCGTGGTTGTGCTCCGCCTCGTTGGCGGCGCGCAGGGCGTCGAGGGTGATCCCGTTGCCGGCCGAGTCCTTGATCGTGATCTTCTCCATGACGGCCGCGAGCGCCTTGCCCCGCCGCACGTCGCCGAAGACCGCGGCGGCCGCGCCGGAGCGCACCAGCTGGTCGTAGTACTGCTGCGGGGCCATCCCGGCGCGCTGCGCCCGGTGCACGATCTCGTGCCCGAACTCGTCGTCGGAGACCTGCACGTCCTCCGCGTCGGCCAGCGTGTCCAGCAGGAGCTGGACCTTGACGCCCTCGGTCGCCGCCTCGGTCAGCTCGGCGTCGATCTGCTCCTCGGTCTTGTCCTCTGCCGCGAGGTACTCCTCCATGGAGGCGCCGATCCGCTCCAGTTGGTCGACCATCGCCTGCTTGCGGCTCTCGACCTCCTCGCGGACGACACCCTCCGGGGCCGGGATGTCGGCGGCCTCGACGAGCTGGGCCAGGGCCTTGTCCCGAGCGGCGTAGATCTGCTCGACCTGCTTGCCCTGGGTGACCCGGGACCGCAGGTCGCCGCGCAGCTCCTCGATCGTGTCGAACTCGCTCGCCATCTGGGCGAACTCGTCGTTCAGCTCCGGCAGCTCCTTCTCCTTGACCGTGCGCACGGTCACCGCCACGTCAGCGTCCCGACCGGCGAAGTCGCCGCCGACCAGCTGGGTGGTGAAGGTGGTGTCGTCGCCGGCGGCGAGGCCGACCACTGCCTCGTCCAGGCCCGGCAGGAGCTGCTTGCTGCCCACCTCGTGGGAGATGTTGCTCGCCTGGCCGCCCGGCACGTCCTCGCCGTCGACGGTGGCGTTCAGGTCGATCTGGACGTAGTCGCCCTCGGCGGCGGCCCGCTCGACGGTCTTGAGGGTCGCGAAACGCTCCCGCAGGTTCTTCACCTGCTCGTCGATCTCGCTCTCGTCGATCTGCAGCTCGTCGACGGTCACCTCGATGGTGCTCGCGTCCGGGATGGTGATCTCCGGGCGGACGTCGACCTCGGCCGTGAAGTTCAGCGAGTCACCGTCGTTGAACTCGGTGATCTCGACCTCCGGGCGCCCCAGCGTCTTCAGGTCGTGCTCGCGCACGGCGGCGAGGATGTTCTCCGGGATGGCCTCCTGAACCGCCTCGTTGAGGACGGTGCCCCGGCCCACCCGCTGGTCGATCACCGCGGTCGGCACCTTGCCCCGGCGGAAGCCCGGAACCTGGACCTGCGAACCGATCTCCCGGTACGCCTTCTTGAGGCTCGGCTCGAGCTCGACGAACGGCACCTCGATGGCGAGCCGCACGCGCGTCGGGCTCAGAGTCTCGACGGTGCTCTTCACAGGCGTACTCCTTGACGGATCTCAGTTGAGTCTGGGCGTGATTCAGCCCATCGAGTGTAGGCGAGCCGGCCTGACGCTCCGGCATCGCCCGGGAGCCGCACTGGGCGGCACCCGGGGCGGCCCGGCCGCGGACGACAGTCGGGGTGGCGGGATTTGAACCCACGGCCCCTCGCTCCCAAAGCGAGTGCGCTACCAAGCTGCGCCACACCCCGTGGCGACGTGCAGTCTATGCCGTCGCCACGCCTCAGTAGGTGCCGGGGCATCCCCCACCCGGACACATCACCCGAAAATTACCATTCCACCCCACCTGCTCGCCGCCAAGATCCGCCGGGCGGCTCCAAGATCCGCGCAACGTCACGGATGTTCTGGCCTCCTGGGACGGCGAGGCCACTACATCCCGGATGTTGTGCGGATCTTGGTCGCCGTGCCGCCGGGCCCGCCGACGACGCGACCTCGCGCGGCGGCGACGCGGTTACGCGTCGGGCACCGACATTGGGTACGCTAGGGGCGCGTCCTGCTTCGGCGGGATGCACGCGGGCGTAGCTCAATGGTAGAGCTTCAGTCTTCCAAACTGACTACGCGAGTTCGATTCTCGTCGCCCGCTCCACGCACGAAGGCCCAGGTAAGACCGCATGATCGCGGCACCTGGGCCTTTCGCATCTCGTCATCGCGCCGAGCGGGATCGGCTGCCCTCTAGGACGTTTCGGCGTAGCGCCGAGTCGCTTGGATGATCGACGCCGCGACATCGTCGGCGCGGGTGTGTCTGCCGGTCCACTTGGCGAGGTTGGACTTCTGGACCGCCCAGGCGACCACACGCTGGTTCTTCGCCGTCGTGATGGTCATGCCGCCGTAACCCGCATCCACCATCGCCACGTCGTGCAGAGCGACGCGGTGGGAGACGTTGGGGTTCCGCACGATCACCTCGGTGTCCGTGAGGATCACGGCCGGAGACCAGGCGAACCTCCACCAACTCAGCAGCGCGCCGACGATGGCGAGAGCGCTCGCGAGCACGGAGCCGAGAACCAGCCACGACAACAGGCCGACCAGAGGGACCAGAGCGAGTACGCCGAATCGACCGAGCGGTGAGACTCTCCAGATCTGCGGTGCGCGTGGGTTGCCGACGTGCTGTGCCATCGTCGTGCTGTCCTTCCTGCCATGCCTCTTCGACCAGAGATGGATTCAAGGCGGGCCCTCGCCTTTGGCCCTGCGGTCCGGGAGTGAGCAGGATAGAGCTTCGACTCTGCGCGCGGCTGACAGCCCACGCTGACAGCGCACCGGCCCGGGCGCCAGACCTTCGATGTTCGCCGATACGGCTCCTGTGCAGACGGTGGCGGACGGCCGAGACTGTAGCGATGTCATCCGTTGGTGCGGGCGCCCCACGCAGGCAGGTCGTCACCGCCGCTCTGCTCATCGTCGTCGGTGTGCTGGTCCTCTTCGTCCCGGCCGGTGACGAGGGCAGGGTTCTCGTGCCCATCAGCGAGGGTCACGGGCTGTCCGCAGTGGACGGAATCGGTGCGGCGCTGCTGACGGCGGGCGGCACCTGGTTGGAGGTGCTGGTGATACGACGCCTGCCGTACCTCGCCCTGCCGCCACGGGCCCTGTTCGCACTCGGCCTGCTGGCCGGTCTCGGCGTGGGGCTCCTGGTCGCCTCGGCCTTCTCGGGATTTTTCTGGTGGTGGGCTGTCGGCGCAGCCATGCTGGGCATCGCCGTCCTCGTGCTGGTGCCCCTCACGGCGCGCCGCTGAGGAAGACTGGCCGCGCACGGGTCACCAGACTGGCTCTTGACACACAGCAAGGCCCAGGTGAACCGCGCGGCGGCGGCGCCTGGGCCCACTCGGCTAGGCCGAGTTGCCGAGTCACCTCAGGTGGAACCGTTCGTCGACCGCGAGAGCGGCCAACTGCGGAACGGAGAACGGCAGCTTCGTCAACGCTGGCCGGCTCTCGTCCAGCCGCACAGTCTGCGCCACGAAGACCACAACGCCGTCCGGGTGCCGGTACGCCGACCACTGGTCGAGCCGATCGTCGTCGGTCGGTCGGATCACCACGCCGACCCGCGTCGTGCCGGCGGTCTCCACCTGGCATTCGCCCCGCATGCCCCAGAAGGTCTGGGCCAGGTCACACGGCTCGGTCGGCAACTGGTTGCCGGCGTCGTGCACCTCCACGATCACGCGACCGGTGCCCTTGCCCTGCGCCACGGCCACCGAGGACGAGTAGCTCCACACGTCGACGCCGTCCACCTTGTCCTCGAACTGCGCCTGGTGGGTCCGCAGCGTCCGCTCCTCGGCGGACTGGTTCGGCGGGTCCTCCGGCGTGGTGTAGCCGGAAGGTATGACCGAGACAGCCTCGCTGAGCAGGTGAGTTCCCTGCTCGTACTTGGATCCGGCCCGCGCGGTCCGGTCCTCCTGCGGTCGACCGTCGGGCCCGGTCGGCCACGCCTGCTTGGTGTCCCCCGACGCGTCCGGAGATGCCAGTGGCCCGTTGCCCGCCGGCTGGTAGAGGCGGCCGTCCGGAGTGGTGACGACCGCGAAGCCGGTGACCGCCAGCACGACAGCCGCCGATCCGAGAGACGCCCACAGCGCGCGGCGGCGGAAGTGCGCCCGCCGGGCCGCGCCGAGCGCTGCTCCCGTACTCAATGGTGGTGGCGGGGTAACGCCCGCCATCTCGCTGCGCAGCCCCTCGCGCAATTCCTGCTCGTTCATCGCTCCCCCATCTCGATCCCGCTGTGGGCGGGTGACAGGAGGCCGCGCAACGTGTCGAGCCCGCGTGCCGCCTGGCTCTTCACCGTCCCTGGAGAACACTCCAGCAACGCCGCGACGTCCTCGATCGACAGGTCCTCCCAGTACCGCAGAACCAGCACGGCCCGCTGACGCGGGGCCACCCGGGCCAGCGCCTGCAGCAGCACCAGTCGGCTCTCCGGCGAGTCGGGCGGGGCCACCTGCTCGGCCTCCTCGCCACCCACCCGTTCACGCCGCCACCAGCCGCGGCGGCGCTCGTCGAGGAAGGTCCGGATCAGGATCTGGCGCACGTAGCTGTCGAGCACCTCGTGCCGGGAGATTCGGTTCCAGACCCGGTAGAGCTTGACGAACGCGGTCTGGACCAGGTCTTCGGCACGGTGCCAGTCGCCGCACAGCAGGTACGCGGTGCCGCGCATGGCACCGGACCGTGCCGCGAAGTACTCGGCGAACGCCTCATCGCGATCGCTCATTCAGGCCTCCGATCCCCGTTTCGAGATAGTCACGCGGGGTCCGGCTCGGAGGGTTGCTCCGGAACTCGCGCAGATGTCACAGGGATCAACGCGTGACTCACGCCCGCGCCACCCTCGCGGGGGCGGTGACCGCACCCGGCGAGGTGACCAACAGGTCGATTCTCAGGAGACGGCGGTGAGGCTCTGAGCCGCGAGCACGCTGAACTGCTTGGTAACCCGCTCAGCGGTAGCAGTGTCCAAAGCGAGCGTCCGGATCCGTGAGACGAGCGCACCCCGAGCCAACAGCAAGGTACAGATATGGGTCGGCACCGAGCGGTCCGCTCCATCGATCACCTCGCAGTACATCAGCTGCCCATCCAGCCCAGGCAGACGAGGAAGCTGCGTCTCACCGAGAACGCGATACCGATCCTCGCGATCACGGTAGGTGCCACAACCAAGCTTGCCGCGAACCTGCTCGACAGCCTCCGCAGCCGATGTCACACCCCACGCGCCGGCGAGCTGCATGACCCGCAGATTCGGTGCCTCCCACTCACGCTGCTGCCCGAAAGCAGTGCCGTAGACGCCGTTGCCTTGACGCATCCCACAGACGGTCGAGAGAACGTCGTCGGCGTAGGGCGACTGCTGAGGCACAACCTTCAGACCATCGACGTCCAGCGTCGGCGCGATCAGCACCCTGCCGACCTGGTCCCCAAGCTCAGGGTCCATGTCGAAGATCGGCTGCAACCCCTCGGCGACCGGATCGATGGTGTACCCGCCGGCCGGCGGCCCACTCCGGCCGGCTGCCGGCGGCGTGCCGGAGCCGCCCCCGCAGGCCGCGGTGAGGACGAGCCCCACCGCGGCCACCACTGTGAGCAGCGGCCGGCCGAACCTGGTCACCAACGCTGCCGGTACGGCTCGGTCACAACTGCGCACTTTGGCGAACGGGCCGAGGTTAGCGACAGCTGAAGTCACTGAAGATAAGCACTCGTGGCGAGAAGATGTGTCATTGAGTCAGCGTCCGCAACCATTCGCACCTCATGAATAAGGGAATCTCCGCCTGGACCATCGATGCGCAGCTTGAACGGATCGCTCCTCTCCGCGACGAAGAGGGACAGATGCGCGCCTAGTTGTTCGCAGTCCGCAACATTCTGCACCCAGACGTTCGAGCCGTTGCTGGCGTTCGTAGCGCGGAAGCCAGCCTCAGTCAACCACTCCCGAACGGAGTCATTGATTGTTGCGTCATCACCGATGAAGTCAATCGTCAGGGCAACCATCGTCGCATCCGTTCTGTGAGTGGCCTCACTCACGTCGCTCAACGAGCCCAGCTAACCAGACCGACCGGTCTCGGCAGCTCTGCTCCAACGTCTCGGAGCCATCGACGTTGAGATACGACTGCAACCGGTACCACGAGCAGCGAGCCGACAACAGACGTTACCAACGCGACTGCGATCGAACGTCGCAGAGTCGCTGGACGACTCCGCGTATAACGCGCAGGCAAAGGCCAACAGCCACCCCACCTTGACAGGTGTCGATCTGTGCACTGGTGTAAGGACCAAGCACATCGACGTCCGTCACAGGAGGGCACATGATCGTCCGACGACGGTGGACAGCTGCCGCCACCACAGTGATCCTGTTCAGCGCAGTGTTGTCCCATCCCGCTTCCGGCGCGGCGGCACCCGCCGATCCGGCAGCCCCGATCACCCTGAGCACCACCGAAACGGCAGTGGTCCGAGTCCAGCTCCGCGATCAGGCCCAGCTGGACCGGCTCGTGGCCACCGGCGCGGACCTGGCCAACCGGCCCCGGGCACGGGACGGCCGGATCATCGCCGACCTGGTGCTCAGCGGCGCGCAGCTCGATGAACTGACAGCGCAGGGCGCGACGGCCGTGCAGATCGTGCAGCGCGCCGGGGACGGCAACCGGCACTACGCCGACAGCGTCCGCGCGGCCCAGGCCCGCACCGCCGCCGGGCTGCGCGTGCCGGCCGCAGGCCAGCGGTCCACCGCCGCCGCCGTGGACACCCTCCAGGTGCAGCAGGCGTACTGGTGGACCACCAACGGACAGACCTTCCTGCAGGCCCAGGTGGCCACCACCGCCACCGACGACCCGGACGTGGAGATCACCGTCAGTTGGCGGACGGCGGACGGCGTCACCGGCTCGTTTCCGCTGTACCGGTTCGAGGACTCCGGCGAGTACCAGTACCACTACAACCTTCCCCAGCCGGTGCCGAGCCGGCCGGTTCAGTTGAGCGCGACCTCCAGCCTCGGCGGGGTCAGCCGGGCGATCACGCCAACGCTCTGGCCGAACGCCTCCCCACCGCCGCTACCGGCCGGCTACCAGAAGGACTTCATCGACGCGTACCTGACGCCGGTGGACATCCAGGCGCGGATCAAGCGACTGGCCCGCCAGTACCGGGACCTGGTGGACGTGATCGACCTGCCGAACAAGACTCAGGGATACCGACGCAACGCCGCCGGCTACCTGGGCGACCCGACGGTCGCCGCCGTGGTGGTCGAGTCGGTCCGCTTCGGCGACCAGAACATGAACGGCGTACAGGTGCGGACTGTCGACCCGGGTCGGGCGAACCGGCCACTGACCGTCGGCTACCGCGACCGCGTCCTCACCGTGTCACTGGCCACCGACACGGCGGGCAAGACGGTGAGCACCACCGACGAGGTCGCGGCGGCGATCAACGCCCGCCAACCGGACCGGTTCCGGGCCACCGTCGAGGACGGCTCGGCCGGGCTGCCGATGCCCGTCGCCGGCCCCACCCGGCTCGACGACGGCCTCCAGGGCACCGAGGTGCCGGCGCGGCCGTGGACGGTGCAGGCCCTTCGCCTCGGCGTACACCGGGACGGCTCCCGGGTCGGGGTGCTCGCGTACTCCCAGGAACACGCCCGGGAGTGGGCCACCCCGCTGGTGACGCTGGAGTTCGCCGAGCGGATGCTGGCCAACGCCCGCACCGACCCGGCCACCCGTGAGCTGCTGGAGCAGGTCGACATCTTCGTCATCCCGACGGTCAACCCGGACGGCGCGAACTACTCGTTCAACGACTTCAACTTCCAGCGCAAGAATCTCGTCAACCACTGCACCGGGGCGGCCCGCGACCCGAAGAACCGCACCTCGTGGGGCGTCGACATCAACCGCAACTACACAGTCGGGTCGTACTTCGACGGCTACGTGGGCGCCAGCGCCAACTGCCTGTCCGGCAACTTCGCCGGCACGACGGAGCTTTCCGAGGCGGAGAGCGGCAACGTGATCGCGCTCGCCCAGGCCCACCCGAACATCAAGTTCGCGATGAACGTGCACTCCTACGGCGGGTACTTCATGTGGCCGCCGGGGGCGTACCGGGCCGACGGCAGGGTCACCCTGCCCCGACCGTCGATCGACGAGTCGACGCTGTTCCTCAACAGCGCCCGGCGGATCGTCGGCGCCATCGCCCAGGAGCGCGGCACCGTCACCTGGCCGTCGCAGACCGGACCGGTCGCCGACGTGCTCTACTCCGCCGCCGGCAACTCGGCCGACCAGCTCTACTACGAGCTGGGCATCTTCGCCTGGGACTTCGAGGTCGGCAACGACCTGTGGAACCCGGAAACCAACCAGTGGGAGGGCGTCGGCTTCCAGCCGCCGTTCGACGAGGCGCACGGCGAATCCCAGGAGTACGCCGGCGGGCTGGTGGAAATGGTCCGGGTGGCCCGCGACTACGCCGCCGCCGAGGCGGCCGCCGGCTGACCCGCGGGTCCCGTACCGCCGCCGGCAGCAGCCGGCGGCGGTACGGGACCTGACGCGCGACCCTCGGTGACGGACGGTAAGCCGATGGTGATCACAGACGTTGACGTGTTTTCATGTCAGCAAGCCTGCGCCAACCCGGGACATCGATGACTGAGCAACCCGCACCTGATCACCTCGTTGTGGTCGACGTGTTGACGCAGGGTCTGAGCCACCTGCTACGCGACGAGGATCCGGAACTGGCCCGATGGATCGAGGAACTGGTCGCGACACTGAAGAGTCCCCGGCAGACGACGCTCGCCGGCTGGAACAGCTTCCTCGACCCCGGCGTCGACTCCAGCTGACCCACTCGGAGTTCACCCGCCTGGCCGACGGCCGGGCTGGCCCGGCTGCCATCCGCGCTCTGCGGCGGGCGCAACGCAACCGCACGATGCTCGTCCTCAAGAGCCTCGCCGACACCGACGACGCCTTGGCGGCGTCGGCGCATCTGCTCGGCCACGCCCACCGTGTCGACCCGGCCGCCGCTGACGTGCTGCTCGATCATCCGTGGCTGGCCGTCTGGGCGATCGATCGGGTCCGGCACGGCGACACCGGCCGACCCGACTACCTTTCGTTCGCGGCGCTCGCGGCGGCCGCCCTCAGTGGTCGGTCGGACGCGGCGGTGCCGGTCACGCCCCGTGCGGGCCTGGTGCCCGTGCCGGGCCTCGGGGTGCTGCGCCGCGGCGGCGGCAGCACAACTGTGACGCCGGCCGACTTGACCGGGCGCCAGTGGACGCCCACCCACTGGTGGCGCTTCACCGACCAGTCGGTCACCCTCGACCTCCGCGTCGACGACCTTGACCCCTACCGCGACTGCTTCGGGCTACCGGTCGCCGCCCGGCTCTCCGCGCCGCAGGCCGCCGAGCTGGAACGGTCCGTCGGGCACGCCTGGCACCTGCTCGTCGGGTACGCCCCAACGCACGCCGCCGAGGTGGCCGCCGGCATCAGCACCTTCGTGCCGTTGGCCGACGGCACCGAACGCGGGCACAGTGTCACGCACGCCGACGCCTTCGGAGCGTTGGCCGCCGACGCCAACCTCGACCCGGTGGATCTGGCCGTGACGATGGTGCACGAGCTGCAACACAGCAAACTCAACGCAGTCCTCGGCCTGGTCCAGTTGCACGAACCCGCAGACCCGGCGCGGTACTTCGCACCCTGGCGTCCTGACCCGCGTCCGATCGACGGGCTGCTGCACGGCACCTACGCGTTCACCGCCGTCGCCGAGGTGTGGGCCGCGCTGCGCGCCCATCCGGAACTCGCGGCCCAGGCCACCGCGCGGTTCGCTGTGGTACGGGCCCAGTTGGAGCGCGCTCTGGTCGAGCTCGCCCGGGCCGCAAGTCTCACCTCGGCCGGGCGGCTCTGGGCAGATCGCCTGGCCGAACGGATCGGCCAGTTGGCCGCCGTGCCGGTCCCGGCGTCCGCCGACGCCGCCGGGCGGCGCGAGGTGGCGGAGGCCGAGCGCGCCCGCCGACAAACGATCCCCAGCGGATGAACCCAAGGCTCGGTACGACCGTCTCTCCGGTGGACGAGGCGTCAGGTCAGCCCGACGGTCTCGATGTCGCACTCGATGCGCCGCTGACCCCGCGCGGCGTCCACCTCCGGGTGGTCCGGCCCGAACAACGCCTCCAGCGCCGCGGCGGCCTCGTCGAGCAGCTCGCGGCCCCGAGCCTCCTCGCCGACCTCGATCAGATCGACCGACGCGTTGACCGCACAGTAGAGCGTGTACGGATGCCCCGGCCCACGCAGGCGACGCGAGTCCTCGAGGATCGCCTCGGAGAGCACCTGCGCCTGCTCCAGCCGGTGTGACCGGACCAGGTTGATCGCCTGCGCGGAGCGCGCGCTCAGCAGGTACGGATGGGTGGGCGGCAACGCCTCGCCCATCGCCTGCAACGTGGCCGCACCCAACTCCCGCGCCTCACGGTCGAAGTTGCGCGCCCGCAGGATCACCCCGAGGTTGACCGCAGCGCAGAGCGTGACCGGATGCCGCTCCCCGAAGACGGCTCGGAAGGTGGTGTGCCCCTGGGCGGCCAGGGCGTACGCCTGGGTCGCGTCGCCCGCTGCGCGCATGGCGTTGGCGCAGGTCATGCCCGCCTCCGCGGCCAGCACATGATCGGTGCCGAAGCGGCGGGTCACCAACCGGTAGTTGGCCGCGCCCTCGGTCACTGCGGCGTCGAGCTGCCCGGTCTTGCGCAGGCAGGCGATGTGGATGCAGGTGGCCCGCAGCACTGTGAGGTGCTCGGCGCCCAGCAGCGACCGCTGCACCGGCAGGGAGCTGTCCAGCAGTTCCAGCGCGTCGGCGTACCGGCCCAGGAGGTAGAGGTCGCGCGCCTGGGCCTCCTGGGCCAGCACCAGTGAATAGGTGCCGTCCTCCGCGGCCGCACCGGCGTGCCGCGCCACTTCGAGGTTGAGGTCGTACGCCCCTTCGAAGTCACCGATCAGGCGAAGGTTGATCGCCATCGAGTTCATCACCCGCAGCGTGCTCGGGTGCCCGTCGCCGAGCACCCGGCGGTGCACGTCGAGGTTGCGCCGGTCCAGGTCGGCGGCGGCCGCGAAGTCGCCGAGCCGCCGCAGGTCCGCGCCGACGCTGTTCGCCGCGCCCAGTGTGTACTCGTGCTCCTCACCGAGGCTCGTCCGCATCCGCTCCAGCGCTTCGAGGCCGAACGCGGCCGCGCGCGGGTCGGCGAGCAACCGCAGGGCGTCCGCGTACCGGCGCATCGCCAGCAGGGTCAGCGGATCGCCGCTGCGCTGGCCGTCTGGACCGGGCTGGTCCCAGGCGGCCAGGATCTCCTCCGCGAAGTCCCGACAGCCTTCGAAGTCACCAAGGTTGTAGATGTAGCGCAGCTGGTCCATCGCCGTCCGGCGGGCGTCGATGTCACCGTGGATCAGACCGGCGACACGGACGTGTGGCGCGATGTCGGCATGGCGGGGCCAGGTGCTCCGGTCGTCGGGGAAGCCCGGGTTGGCGGCAGCGAGCAGCCGGCGGGCATTCGTCAGCGGGCCGTCGTCGCCCTGCTCGGCGAGCCCTTCCCGGATGACCGCCTGCACCAGTCGATGCACCTGTACGTGCCGGCTGGCATTGTCCGCCTTCGCGAGCCCGAGCGACGCCAGTTGCCGGATGGCCCGGGCTATGTCGTTGCGCTCCTGGAGGCTGGTGCGCAGCGGTTCGTCCAACCCGGCGCGGCGCCCCTCCCAGAGCAGGCGCATCGGGACCGGGTCGGGGCTGAGGAAGGCGAGTAGCTGGATCAGCTGCGCGGCGGCCGGGTTCTGCTCGCGTATCGCGGCGAGTGCCATCGACACCACAGTCAACACGGTGCCCCGGTACTGCCGGGGTTGCCCCTCACCCAGCAGCTCCCGGGCGTGTTCCTTGAGGTCGACGAGGTATTCGTCGACCGACGACAGCATGGTGAGCAGCCAACTGACTGCCTGCTCCAGGGCGAGTGGCAGGTCGCCGAGCTCCGCGGCGAGCCGGCGGGCCTCGTCAGGGCTGGTCGTGGGACGCCGCTTGAGCAGCAGTTCCACACTCTCGGCTCGGGTGAACACGTCGACGTCCAGGGTCAGGGCGCTCGCCGACCAGGCCATGTTCCGTGATGTGACGAGGACGTGGCCGCGTTCGCCGACGAGGTTCGACGAGGGCATGAGTGGAGCCAGCTCGTGCGGGTCGTCGGCGTTGTCGTAGACCAGCAGCCAACTGAGCGAACTCGTCGACAGCGAGTCGAGGACCGTGCGCACGGTCTGCTCCAGGCTGGCGCTCGCGGCCAGGCCGAGCCGCTCGCCGAGGGCCGCGATCGAGCTACGCAGCGCACTGAGATCCTCGGCGGCCATCCACCAGATCAGCTGGTAACGGTCCGCGTACCGGTAGGCGAACTCGACAGCGAGCTGGGTCTTGCCGACCCCACCGACACCGCGCAGCGCCGCTTCCGGCAGCACCGAGGCCCGGTGCTGTGACGACAGCAGCTCGTCGAGCGCGACGAGCTGTTTCTCCCGGCCGGTGAAGTACAGGTTGCGCGGTGGGACGCCGCCCCGGATGAGAGTTCGGGATCGCTGGGGCGTCGTCTCCTCGATGATGATCGTCCTGCGCATGTCGGATTCAGGTTCCTCTCCACCGGTCTCGGCCGGTGCCGCCTGGTGCGGGGATCGTAGCGACGTCCAGTGCGCCTTCGCAGCCATGCGCGATTCGTCGAGATCGGCGGTGGTGAGCCGCAGGGCCGCCGCCGCGTCCCGCAACCACTGCTCGAGCGGCTTGCTGCCCGACTCGAGGCCGGTGAGGACCAGGACCGCCAGCGCCACGGCGGCCGGGACCCGCCAGTCACCCACCGGTTGCCAGCCGACGGCCTCCACCAGGCCGGGCATGTCCTCCGGTGACAGCTGATGATCCGCGACTGCCTCGACGGCCGCGGTCAACACCTCGGGCGGGACGTCGGTGAGCAACTGCGCGAGGAGCCAGGAGAGGTAGATCTGCTGGGCGGAGGTGACCGCGCTGGCACCCGGGTGGAAGTTGGCGATGACCTGCAACAGCGTCGCCATGCCCCGGGGCTCCTGGGCGCAGGTGCGCACGATGCGGTAGACGTCGTACCGGACCTCGGAGTGCCGGGGCACCGACAGTCGCTTGCGCAGCTCCCCCTCGACCTCGTCGAGGTAGAGCGAACGGGTGCTCCCGTCATTGATCGAACTCATCGAGAGCAGTGCGTCACAGATGGCTTGCACCTGGGCGCTCGGCATCCGGGGCGTCGTCACCGATTGTCCTCCGTACCCGTCAGCAGACCGAGGCTCTCGGCAAGGTCACGGAAGGCCCGCAGTGGCCTACTCGTCGGCCCTTCCGTCAACAGCAGGACGCGATAGAGAGCAGCGATCCCGTCCTCGTATTCTAAGCCCGTCCGAATCAGGCCGAACATGTCTAGACCCAATGGCCCGAATGGGTTCACCATCCGACCGATGTGTGGTGGCAGCGACTGAATGACCAATTGACGGCTGTCGGGGTGCCGGAGTACCGGGATTTCCTCCAACAGTCGGGCCAGCGCCATCTTCTGCGCGAATGAGAGCGTCCGGGGCGTCGCCCGGGCGACGGCCGCCAACGGGCCGGACGGCAGCAGGGCAGGCGGCAACAGGCCGGACGGCAGCAGGGCACGCCACTGCCCGACTGGCAACATCCAGCCGACCAACTGCTGGCCGACGCTCGCGCGGGCCAGCACCATGCCCACCACGGCGCCATCCGGCGCGTACACCCCGGAACCGCTGAACCCCCTGTCGATTCCGGCCGTGGCAGGGGAAATTCGGTCGAGTTGCCGCCATCCGGTGCCGCCGTCGACCGGGCCGACGGCCCGCGCCAGCACCATGACGGACGCCGGGGTGTTGGCCGGAAAACCCACGATCCGCACGTCGAACTCGTCGTCGCCACGATCGGCCAGGGTGGCGGGGGCGGACGGCAGCGGTGTGGCACAGCGCAGGACCGCCAGGTCGCCGTCGCCGGCCGGGCCGACACCCCGGGACCAGGTCACCTCTGCGGCGACCCGGGTGCCGGGGTGGCTCGGTGTGTCGACGAGCACCCCGGGCGGGCCGGCCCCGGTGCCGTCATCGACCACATGCCAGCAGGTCAGCACCAGGTCACTGGTCAACTGGATGCCCGCGCCGACGACCGACGAGGAGTGGCCACCGAGTATCCGCACCCGGCCGGCGAGCGACCGGGTGCCGGTCATCCGTGCTCCGCCAACCACTCGGCCAGGACGGCCGGCGGCCGGATACCGACGCTGCGGTCAGTCATGCGCGGCGGCCTCCTGCGCGCCGGCCCCGTCCTCACCCGGCGACGGCAGCGCCGGGACGGGCGAGGTCCAGATCAGCTTGACCTTGAGGTGGCCCTGCGCGCTGGTACGAGCGACGACCGCACCAGCCTCCGCGGTGAGGGTGACGCCGATCTCGACCTCCACCTGATCGGGGCGCACCGCCACCCCGCGGACCACGCCCAGCGCGGCGTCGAGCGCGGGCCTGATGTGGGCCAGTGCCATTTCCAGCGTCTGCCGGGCGGGGCGGATCCGGTCGAGCAGACCGACCCGTTCCAGATCGGTGCCAGCGTGTTCCTCGACGAGGAGGACGCCCTGATCAGTCTCGAAACGAAGGAGATCCGCCACGTGACGAATTCTCGCCGAAAGATCGTTCGGAATTGGTGTCAGATCACTGACAGGAGTCATTGCGTGCACCCTGCGCCGACACCTGACACATCTGCTTGCCATCACCACTGCGGCCTGTCAGCCTGACGCAATGCAGGACACGACGACCTTCCAGGATCTGCTCCGCGAAGGTGTCGACGCATCCGTGGACGGTTGGGACTTCTCCTGGTTCGACGGCCGCGCGACAGAACAGCGGCCGTCCTGGGGATATCTGAAACTCATGGCAGCCCAAATGGGGGTGGCCCGCGCCGCACTGGACATCCAGACCGGCGGCGGCGAGGTGCTCTCCGAGGTGCCGGCATTCCCACCGGTGACAGTGGCCACCGAACACTGGCCGCCCAACCTCCAACTGGCCCGACGCGCGCTCGAACCGCGCGGCGTACGGGTGGTCGACGTTGCCGAGGACGCTCCGTTCCCGTTTCCCGACGAGACGTTCGACCTTGTGGTGAGCCGGCATCCCAACGTTGTGCTCTGGGACGAGATCGCACGGGTGCTCACTCCCGGCGGGCGGTACCTGGCCCAGCAGATCGGCCCAGGCTCGAACCGCGAGCTGGCCCAGTTCCTCACGGGTCCCCGCGAGATCGGTGACGAACGCAGCCCGGCCCGCGCCGCCGCCGACGCGCGAGCCGCCGGCCTGGTCATCGACGAGCTGCGGCACGAAGCGCTGCCGACCACCTTCAACGACGTGGCAGCGGTGGTGCACTTCCTCCGCAAAGTCATCTGGACGGTGCCGGACTTCACCGTGGACCGCTACCGGGCCCGCCTCGCCGATCTGCACGACCACATCCGTCGCCACGGTCCGTTCGTGGCCCACGCCCAGCGCATCCTGGTCCGGGCGCACAAGCCCGAGCACTGACGCGAACGCGCCTGCGCCGCTGGCCGGATTTCACCCGTTTCCGCCGGGTGTCTGGTGGGTAGGGCCCGTTCATGGACACGAACACAACAGCCCACCTGGTGGGCGGCCCCCGAGACGGCAGCACCCACGAGACCGGCAACGAGGCACTCGTCGAGGTGGAGATCGACGGCCTGATGCACCGCTACATAAAGACCACCAAGCAGCACGACGATGGTCGACCGCTCTACAACTACGACGGGGCGGTCGCCCCGGACGGCGGCGAGCCCGGCGTCGAGGATCCGGCCGCCCGGGTCGCGTCGCCCCGGGCCGACGCCGAGGGGCACGGCGGCACCCACTGACCGCCGCCCCATCGGGATCACGCGAGCCCACGAAGGAGGTACCGGTCGGAGCGGCCGGCCACGGATGAACCGCGGCCGGCGGGGTAAGCAGCGACAGTGCCTGGTGGGGAGACGACCGGGTGCACGGGTGGGCGGTCCTGGACCGGCCCACCCGTGCACACCCGGTCAGTTCGAGGAGATCCAGTTCCAGGCCGAGACGACCCACTCGGTCTGCTGGAGCCACGCCACCCCGAGGCCGACGAGGAACACCGCCGTCGCCAGGTGCGCACCTCGGGCGCTGCGCCGGACCCGGCCCAGCTGCCGCTCCAGCACCACCCGGCCGACCAGCCGGAACAGGGCGAACAGGCCGGCCGCCACCAGCAGGCTGAGTACCAGCACCAGCAGCGGGCCGCTCAGGTCACCCTGGCCGGACAGCGCCCAGATCCCCCAGCACACGAACGCGAAGAGGCCCGCCGCAGCGCTCCATTCACCGCCGCGCCGCAGCTGCGCCATCCGGGAGCTGAGCGAGCGGCGGGGCACCGGCTCACCGGGCCAACCGGTGCCGGTCGGCTCCTGCTCTACCACCGGGAACGGCTCCGTCCGCGGGGTGCGCGGCTCCCCCACCGGAGCGACCCCCCGGCGGAACCCGTCACGCTGCGGCGGCACCCCGACGCCGGCCTGCGGTGGCACCTCCACGGTCCGCTCCGCCCACGGCTGCGTCTGGTCTGCCATCTCGTCCTCCCCCTGACCGACGGCAACAGCACCGCCTTGATTCGAGGGTAGCCAGCCGGCAAATCGGTCGCCGACCCCGGCCGGGGCGCGCGGCCCCGCGACGGTGCAGGATCGAACCCGGCCAGGGTACGGTCGGCTGATGGGTGACCCCGAGCGACGACGGCGACGGCTGCGCCACCACCCCGACACCGAGACGACCCGACCGGGTGCGGACGGCCCGACGGTCAGCACCCCGGGCGTGCACGACGGTGAGGAGCCGCCGCCGCGACGCAGGAGCACCGGCGGCGACGAGCGCGACGGCGAGCGGGGGCTGCGCGGATTGGTCGGCTCCGGCTCGTCCCAGGTGGGACTGAGTGCCGCGCTACGGGCCCGGGACGCGGCCCGCCCCACCGACGACGACCTGGCCGAGGCGGAAGCCCGGGTGGTGGTCGTCCGGCGAAACTGGGTGCCCCGCGAGGAGCTGCCCCGCTCGCCGCGCTGAACGCCGCACTGTCAGGGCAGGTCGGGCAGCTTCCGGGTCCGCTCGTACTCGGCCACCTGGGTGATCCGACGAGCGTGCCGCTCGTTGCCGGAGAACGGTGTGTTCAGGAACGCCTCGACGATGCCGGTCGCCTCGTCCAGCGTGTGCTGGCGGGCACCGATGGCGACGACGTTCGCGTCGTTGTGCTGGCGGGCCAGCTGAGCGGTCTCGACGCTCCAGGCCAGCGCGGCGCGGACGCCGGCGACCTTGTTCGCGGCGATCTGCTCACCGTTGCCGGAACCACCGATGACCACTCCGAGGCCCGTCTCGTCGGCCACCACCTGGTCGCCTGTGTGCAGGCAGAACGTGGGGTAGTCGTCGTCCGGGTCGTAGCTGTGCGGGCCGACGTCGACCACGTCGTAGCCCTGCATGGCCAGGTGGTTGGCCAGGTGCACCTTCAACTCGAAACCGGCGTGATCGGATCCCAGGTAGACGCGCATACCGGGCAGTCTGTCAGGCCGCGCTCGGGGACGTCACAGGGGCGTCCCCGAGCCGGGTTCGTCACACGGTCGTGGGGATGATGCTCAACGCGGCAGCTCGGCGACGACCAGCCCGCCGCGCGCCTTCGGGGTGAACCAGGTGCTCTTGCGGGGCATCTTTTCCCTGGCCAGGTTGACCGCGACGAAATCTGCCACTGTCACCGGCGCGATCAGGATGGCCAGCTCGGCCCGGCCGGCGTCGACCTCACCGGTGAGCCAGCTCGCCGGGTAGTCACCGCCGACGTAGGTGATTCGCTTGTCGCCCGGGTCCAGACCGAGCGCGTCGCGCAGCACCAGCCGCTCGACCAGAGCGTGGTCCAGGTTTTCCAGGCGGGCGGAGGCGGTGGCGGGCAGGCGTACGGCGTACCCCTGGCCGTCGAGGCGGAGGTGCACGGTGCCGCCGGCCGCCGGGACCTCGACCGGGCCGTCGATCGGCTCGACCTCGGCGCCCGCGGCCCGCAGCCGGTCGAGCAGCTCGGCCGGGGTGGTGGTCAGCTCGCTGACCAGCCGGTTGTACGGCTGGATGGCCACCGACGCGGGGGTGGTGACAACGGCCAGGAAGCGCGGCAGCCCTCCGGTCTGGGCGGCCAGGCTGCGGTGGTTGCCGTCCGCGACGACCAGGTCCCCACCACCGGCGAGAGCCGTCAGCGTGGCCTGCTCCGGGCCCGGGCCGAGCAGCCAGATGGCGTGCGTGCGCCCCGCCTGGTCGGTGTCCGTCGCGGCGGGCGCACCTGCCGTGTCGGTCGCCGCCGCGAGCGCGGCGTGCAGCTCGTCGCCACGCCCCGTCTGGAGCAGGAGTACGGGTGAGAGCAGGTGGCCCAGCGCGTCGGCCAGTGCCACCCGCTCGCGCACCTTGGCGATGAAGACGTCCTCGTTGCGGATGACCAGGCCCGGCTCGTCCGCCCGGGTGGAGATCTGGTCGGTGTCCACCATCGCGAACAGCCCGTACGCCGGCTCCTCGCCGGGCGCGCTGATCCGGTAGAGGACCACCACCTGCTCGGCGGGGGTGTAGCTGCCGTCGGCCTTGGCCTCGGCGAGGCGGGCCACCGCGTCCGGCAGCGCGTCGAGGAACGACTTGCCCAGGCTCTGCGGGGCGCGATGCGGCATCTCGATGCCGAGAGCGCTGTGCGGGTTCGACCCGATGATCGCGGTGATCTCCGCGTCGTCGGCGAACTCGTCGTAGTTTTGCGCGCCGGTGCCGCCAGTGGTGACCCAGGCCCGGGTGATCGGATGCACGACCGTCATGCCCAATGACGCTACCGGCGACGATGTCGCCGCCGACGGGGACCCGCGGGGCGTCCACCAGATGAAAGCGACAGGTGGGGCCCGGCCGGTCAGCCGGCGCGGTCGGAGGTGCCCCGGCGATGCTTACCCGCGCTCACCGGCCCACCGTTGCCACGCCGACCGGTCCCGACAGGCCCGGTGTTCAGGGCGCGGCGGGGCGACGCGGGCGGCCCCGGCACGGGACGGTCGGGAGGAGGCGTCGGCACGGGCCGCGGGCTCAGCGGCGGGGTCGGCACCGGCCGCGGAGGAGCCGGCGCCGGCGGCGGAGGCGCCGGTTCGGCCGGCGCCGCCCCCGACGGCACCAGCGCCGACACGTTGGTCGGCACCGCGTCGACGGACGACGGCAGTGGGTCGACCGCCCTGGGCGGGGTGAGCCGGGAGGTCACCGGGACCCGGGCCACGCCCACCACGATGGGCGGCGCGAGTAGATCCACCAGGTGGGCGGGCAGGTCCGGGCGGACCGTCGGCCAGCGGGAGTCGTCAACGGACCAGTAGTCAGCGCCGGGAGTCTCGATCACCCCCTGCCGGGTCAACTGATCGTCACCGGACGCTCGGTGCTTGGCCATCGGGATTTGCCTCCACGAACTGCGGCGTGCGGCCCTTCGGGTCGCTGCGGCGGACACCGAGGGAAACGACGCCGCCCGCCTCCCGGTGACGCCACGAGCCTGCGCCGACCTCGGCATCGGACGAGAAACGCCCCCGTCCGCGCCAATGAGGCAGGCACGGACGGGGGCGCGGTGGTCGTCGCTCAGTCGAAGATAGGGCTCTGCTCGCGGGTGCGCTTGAGCTCGTAGAAGCCCGGCGTGCCGGCGACCAGCAGCACGCCGTCCCAGAGCCGGCCGGCGGCCTCCCCCTTCGGAGCCGGAGTGATCACCGGGCCGAAGAACGCAACCGGGGTGCCGTCCGGGCCGGGCGCGTGCACCACCGGAGTGCCCACGTCCTGCCCGACCGGGCGCATGCCCGCCTCGTGGCTGGCCCGCAGCGCCTCGTCGTAGTCGGTGCTGTCGGCAGCCGCGGCCAGTGCCGGGTCGAGGCCGGCCTCGGTGAGCGCGGCCACGTACAGCTCCGGACCCCGCTCCTGCTTCTGGAGGTGGATCCGGGTGCCGAGTGCGGTGTAGAGCGGGCGCAGCACGTCATTGCCGTGCAGCTGCTCGGCGGCGATGCAGACCCGCACCGGGCCCCACGCGGTCTTCAGGAACTCCTTGTAGTCCTCGGGCAGCTCGTCCCGGCCGTCGTTGAGCACGGCCAGGCTCATCACGTGGAAGCGGATGTCCACATCCCGGATCTGCTCGACCTCGAGCAGCCAGCGGGAGGTGATCCACGCCCACGGGCAGGCCGGGTCGAACCACATGTCGGCGGTGACACGTTCGGTCACTGTGAGATCCCTTCGCGACGGGTGGCGCCGACAGGTCGGCGTCTCAGGTGAATCTTCACCCCGCAGCGCATTGACCGGCACCCGAATGAGAGCGTGACCTCGGCCACCGCGGGCTGCCCGTACATGGAAGACTCGATTCGGGCCAGCCGTCACGAGCGGTAGGCGAACGGGCGCCGCCGGGCGTACGGCGACATGTGGGATGGAGACGAACAGTGCCGGGAGTGCGCAACCTGACGCAGGTCGAGGCGACCGAGCGGGCACGCCTGCTCAACGTGACGGGGTATGACATCAGTCTGGACCTGTCCAGTGCCGTGCTGGCGGCCGACGGCCGCACGTTCAGGTCGACGACCGAGGTCCGGTTCCGCTGCTCCGAACCGGGCGCGAGCACCTTCGTGGAGGTGGCCGCCGAGTCGGTGCGGTCCGCGACGCTGAACGGCACGCCCGTCGACCTCTCCGACTGGTCCGCGGAGAAGGGCCTGACCCTGTCCGGGTTGGACAGCGACAACGTCCTGGTGGTCGACGCCGACTTCGGTTACTCCAGCAGCGGGCAGGGTCTGCACCGGACGGTCGACCCGGTGGACGGCGAGACGTACCTCTACAGCCAGTTCGAGACGGCCGACGCGCAGCGGGTGTACGCCTGCTTCGACCAGCCCGACCTGAAGAGCGTCTACACCTGGCACGTCACAGTGCCGGCGCACTGGCGGGCGGTCTCCAACATGCCGGTGCAGCGGGAGGAGCCGGCGGGTGAGGCGCTCAAGACGCTGCACTTCACCGAGTCGCCCCGGATGAGCACCTACATCACGGCGATGTGCGCCGGGCCGTACCACGAGGTGCGCGACGCGCACGACGGCATCGACCTGGGGGTGTTCTGCCGGGCGTCGATGGCCCAGTACCTGGACTCCGACGAGCTTTTCCTGATCACCAAGCAGGGCTTCGACTTCTTCCACGAGAAGTTCGACGTGCGCTACCCGCTGCCGAAGTACGACCAGCTCTGGGTGCCCGACTTCAACGCCGGCGCGATGGAGAACTTCGGCTGCGTGACGCACGCCGAGTCGCACTACCTGTTCCGCTCGCAGGTCACCGACTTCGAGTACGAGCAGCGGGCCAACACGATCCTGCACGAACTGGCCCACATGTGGTTCGGTGACCTGGTCACCATGCGCTGGTGGAACGACCTGTGGCTGAACGAGTCGTTCGCCGAGTGGGCCAGCCACTGGTGCAACACCAACGCGACCCGGTTCACCGAGGCGTGGACGACCTTCCTGTCCATCCGGAAGAACTGGGGCTACCGGCAGGACCAGCTCTCCTCCACCCACCCGGTCTACACGGAGATGCCGGACATGGAGGCCGTGGAGGTCAACTTCGACGGCATCACCTACGCCAAGGGCGCGAGCGTGCTCAAGCAGCTCGTCGCGTACGTGGGTGAGGAGCCGTTCGTGGCCGGGCTGCGGGCCTACTTCGGCAAGCACGCCTGGGGCAACGCCACCTTCGACGACCTGCTCACCGAGCTGGAGGCCGCATCCGGTCGGGAACTGCGCAAGTTCGCCGCGCAGTGGCTGGAGACCGCGCAGGTCAACACGCTGCGTCCGGAGGTGACCATCGGGGCCGACGGCACGTACGAGCAGGTGCTGGTGCGGCAGGAGGCCCCGGCGGCGTACCCGACGCTGCGGACCCACCGGATCGGCGTGGGCCTGTACGACCTGACCGACGGGCGGCTGGTCCGACGGGAGCGGTACGAGGTGGACGTGACCGGCGAGCACACGGATCTCGCCCCGCTGCGTGGCGTCCGGGCGGCCGACGTGTTGCTGCTCAACGACGACGACCTCAGCTACACCAAGCTGCGCCTCGACGAGCGCTCGATGGCGACGGTGGTGCAGCACATCGGGGGCTTCGACTCGTCGCTGGCCCGCGCGCTCTGCTGGACCGCCGCGTGGGACATGACCCGCGACGCCGAGCTGTCCGCCCGCGACTACGTGGCGCTGACGCTGAGCGGGCTGCCCGCGGAGACCGACATCAACCTGGTCACCGCCACCCTGCGGCAGGCGACCACCACGCTCACCCTGTACGCCGACTCGGCGTGGGCGCCGACCGGCTGGGCTGACCTGGCCCGTACCGCCCGCGACGCACTCGCCGCCGCCGAGCCCGGCAGCGGGTTCCAGTTGGCCTGGGCCCGCGCGTTCACCTCGGCGGTCCGCTCCGAGGAGGACCTGGCCACGCTGCGCGGTTGGCTGGACGGCACCGGGATGCCGGCCGGGCTGACCGTCGACACCGAGCTGCGCTGGTCGGTCCTGGCCGCGCTGGTGGCCAACGGCGCCGCCGGGGCCGCCGAGATCGAGGCGGAGCTGAGCAGCGACCGCACCGCCAGCGGCGAGCGGGAAGCCGCGTACGCGCACGCGTTGGTGCCGACGGCCGAGAACAAGGCCGCCGTGTGGGCCCTGCTCACCGGCCCGGACGCGCTGCCCAACTGGCGGCACCGGGCGCTGTTGCAGGGCTTCGCCCACCCGGCGCAGGTGGAGCTGGTCACGCCGTACCGGGAGCGGTACTTCGCGGCGATCGGGCAGGTGTGGGCCACCCGGGACAGCGAGCCGGCGCAGGAGTTCGCCCAGCTGGCGTACCCGACCTACCTGGTGGATGACGACACGGTCGCGGCCACCGACGCGTGGCTGGCCGGTGACGGGCACCCCGCCCCGCTGCGTCGGCTGGTGGCCGAGGGCCGCGACGGTGTGATGCGGGCGCTGAAGGCCCGCGCGAAGGACGCCCAGAGCGCCTGAGCAGCGTTGTCCGGCCGGGGCCGGCGTGGGTGTGAGCCCGCGCCGGCCCCGGACCGTCGGTGGCGAAGATCGTGCTCGAACATGGAAAGAGGGGCCTCAGCCGCAGCCGAGGCCCCTCTTTCCTGGATCAGGCACGATCGTGCATGCCCGTGCGTCGTGTCGGTCAGCCCCTGCCGGCGTGGCTGGCGAGCTGGTCGAGGCCGTTGATGATGCCACCGGCCAGGTCACCGCCGCTGAACGCGCCGACCATGGAGAGCGCGGCCAGCTTGGCGTACGTGTCAGGGATGCGCTTGCGGGCGTACCGCCCGGTGATGATCTCCAACTGACGCTGGTTGGGTGACACGGCGATCAGCACCGACTTGTCGGGCTCGGCGAGCTGACGGTGCAGCCGCTGGGCGTGCTCACGGATCGGCTCGTCGAGACCACCGACGAAGACCGAGAAGACCAGACCCGTGCCCTTGTCGGCCAGGCGCAACGCCTCGTCGATGCGCAGCAGCTGGCGGGTCGAGAACGGCCCGTCGAGCACCTCGGGCGGATTTTCCGACCCGGCCTGCTTCTCACCAACGGTCACTTGCGCCTCCGGTTCCACCGGCCGGCGCCTCGACGCTGGCCTGCTCAAGCTTGTGGCTGGTCAGCGCGGGCGCCTGCGCCCCCGCCGTCAGCGCGGTGCCGGCCGAGTCGGCCAGCTGCTCCGGACGGCCCAGGAACCAGACCGGAGTGAAGTCGAAGGGCCGGCCCGGCCGGTAGCGCTTCGCGCCACCGCCGCCACCGGTGGCACCCCCACGGCTACCGGCGTACGACAGGCCGGCGATGACCAGCACCGCGGCCAACGGGATGCCGACGAAGACCAGCAACGTCTCGGTAACAGACAATCCCAACGCCCCCAGGCGGAAGAAGGACGACAGTGAACAACCGGGTCGGATGGACGATCACGCTGCCGACCGCCCGACTCCGTCACCATTCACGTTAGCGGAGTCGACGGCCCGCCAGATTGCGGGGTGCCGATCCCATCCGTCACTGGAGTTCTCCAGTTGCGCAGCGGTAGCGATAAGCCGCGCGTCATCGCCGTACCGACCGGTGAGCAGCACCCCGACGGGCAGGCCGTCGGTGGTGGTACCCAGTGGCAGGGAGACGGAGGGATCGCCGGTGACGTTGAAGATGGCGCAGTAGGGCGAGAACCGGCGTTGCCTGTCGAAGTCGGCGGCCGGGTCCGCGTCGGCGGTGAACCAGCCGACGGGTGCCTGCGGGGTGGCCAGGGTGGGACAGAGGAGCAGGTCGCAGCCGGCGGTGCGGCGGGCACCGAGGCGCACCTGCGCCTGCAACTCCCCGAGGGTGGCGGACAGGGTGCCGGCGGAGAGTTCGGCGCCCCGGGCCCGGAGCAGCCGGGTCAACGGCAGCAGCTCCGCCTCCCGCTGCGGTGGCACCGGGGCGAGCGCCAGCACGTACCAGAGGATCTCGAACAGCGGCCACGCCGCCGGCCCGAGCGGCGGCGGCACCTCGACCACCTCGTGGCCGGCCGCCGTGAGCAGCGCGGCGGCCCGGTCCACGGCGGCCACGCAGTCGGGATGCACCGGTTCGTCGGCGAGCATCGGTGTGGTGAACCGGCCGATCCGCAGCGGGCCGGGCTCGGCCCGGCGCGCGACGGCCAGGTAGCCGCCGGACGGCGCGGGCGGCGGCAGGTAGGGCTCGCCGGGGACCGGAACGGCAATGACGTCCAGCAGTGCCGCGACGTCGGTGACCGTCCGCCCGAGCGGGCCGCTGATGGGCAGGCCGAACGCGCCGGAGCCGACCGGCCCGCCGGAGACGAGGCCCCGACTGGGCTTGTAGCCGACCAGGCCGCAGAGTGACGCCGGGATGCGCAGCGACCCACCGCCGTCGGACCCCTGGGCGACCGGGACCAGCCCGGCCGCGACCGCCGCCGCCGCGCCGCCGCTGGACCCGCCCGCCGTGTACGCCAACTGCCACGGGTTGCGGGCCGGCGGCGCGACCCGGCCCTCCGAGTAGAGCGAACAGCCCAGCTCGGAGGTCGTCGTCTTGCCCAGGCTGACCAGACCGGCGGCCTTGATGAAGCGGACCACGTCGGCGTCGACCGGCGGGACGAAGTCGAAGAAGGCTGCCGAACCGAAGGTGGTGCGAATCCCGGCGGTGAGCGTCAGGTCCTTGATCGCGGTTGGCACGCCGTGCAGCGGGCCGCGCTCCTCTTTCGGCACCGCGTCGGCGGCGCGCGCGGCCTGCCGGGCGAGGTCCGGTGTGACGGTGACGAACGCGCCCACGGTGTCGCCGAGCGCCGCCACCCGGCGCAGGGAGTGCTCGACCAGGTCGACGCTGGACAGCTCGCCGCGGGTCATCGCGGCGGCCTGTTCCAACGCGGTCAGGTCGTGCGGCTCGGCCATGCCGTCATCCTGCCGGCAGTCGGCCCTTCGCGCAGCCGACACGCGCTGGCGATCGGAAACGGACCAAGCGGACACCCGCTGCCCGCTTGCCGGGTCGAGCGCTGCCCGCTTGCCGGGTCGAGCGCTGCCCGCTTGCCGGGTCGAGCGCTGCCCGCTTGCCGGGTCGAGCGCTGCCCGCTTGCCGGGTCGAGCGCTGCCCGCTTGCCGGGTCGAGCCGCAGATCTTGGACAGTTTCCGTTCACTGCTGACGGAAACTGTCCAAGATCTCCTCGCGCCGATGAGGCGCCGTGCTCAGCCGTGCAGGAAACGGAGGGCGTTGGCGGACAGCAGCTTGTCGCGTTGGCCCTCGCTGAGGAAGTCGGCCGCACGGACCACAGCGCCGGCCGGCCGTTCACCCAGCGGGTACGGGTAGTCGCTGCCGACCAGCACCCGATCCTCCCCCAGGGTGTCGACCAACAGCCGCAGGGCGGGCGGCGCGAAGACCACCGAGTCGACGCTGAACCGGTCGAGGTAGCTGCTGGGCGGGCCGGCGGACGCACCCCGGACCAGGTCGCCACGGCGGTGCCAGGCGTTGTCGGCGCGGCCGAGCCAGAACGGGAAACTGCCGCCGCCGTGCGCGAAGCAGATCCGCAGCGTCTCGGGCACCCGGTCGAAGACACCGCCGAGGATCATCGCCAGCACCGACAGGTGCGTCTCGGCGGGCATCCCGGTGAGCCAACGGGCCATCCAACGGTCCAGTCGTGGCCCGCCCGGCATGTCCCACGGGTGGACGAAGATGGGTGCGCCCACCTCGGCACAGTGCTGAAGGAAGGTGACCACGCCGGCGTCGTCCAGGTCCCGGTCGCCGACATGGTTGCCGATCTCCACGCCCACGTGCCCGGCGGCGAGGCTGCGGTCCAGCTCGGCACACGCGGCGTCCGGGTCCTGGAGCGGCACCTGGCAGAACGGCACCAGTCGGTCACCCCCGGCCGCGGTGACCTCCAGGGTCAGGTCGTTGAAGATCCGGGCGACCTTCACGGCCTGGTCGGCCGGGCGGTCGTAGCTGAAGAAGACCGGGGTGGGCGAGACCACCTGCACTGCCACGCCGTCGGCGTCCATGTCGGCCAGTCGGCGCGACGCGTCCCAGCACTCGGCGCCGACCGGGCGGAACTCCGTCTCCCCCACCATGATCATGGCAGCGCGCTCGGAGTCGACCCGCAACCACGGCCAACCGGACCCACCGCACGCCGCGCCGAGGTCCGGCCAACCCTTCGGTACGACGTGCGTGTGCACGTCGACCACGCCTGCGGGCATCAGCCCTTGCCCGGGTGCAGGGTGCCGCAGTTGGCGCAGGTGCGTGCCGCCTCGTCGGCGTAGAACGCCTGGAACACCGGGGGCAGGTCGGCGGCGATGTCGCGGACCTGCAACTCGACCTCGTGCACCTTGCTGCCGCACTCCGGGCAGTACCACTGGAACGTCTCCAGCGTGCCCTCCTCGCGGACCCGCTCGACGACCACACCGATCGAGCCGGCCTCCGGCCGCTGCGGCGAGTGCGGAGTGTTGCGCGGCAGCATCCACATCTGCCCCTCGCGCACGTGCACAGTGCGCGGCCCCTCCGGGGTGACCAGGTTGATGTGCATGTTGCCCTTGACCTGGTAGAAGAACTCCTCGTACGGGTCCACGTGGAAGTCGGTGCGCTGGTTGGGCCCACCCACCACCATCACGATGAAGTCGTCCCCGCCGGGGAACATCTCCTTGTTGCCCACCGGGGGCTTCAACAGGTGCTGGTTGTCGGCGATCCAGCCCGGAAAGCTGAACGGCTCGGCGATCTCACTCACGACTGACCTCCCGAGGGAAGAAGGGCCACGGCCTGGATTTCGATCAGCAGGTGCGGGTGCGGCAACTGGTGTACCGCCACCGTCGTACGGGTCGGTCCGGAGGCGTCGAAGAACTCGGCCCACACCTCGTTGTAACCACCGAAGTCGTTCATGTTGACCAGATACGCCGTCACCTGCACCAGATCGGCGAGGTCCGCGCCGACCGAACGCAGCAGATCCCGCACGTTCTCGATGACGGCCCGTGTCTGCACACGGATGTCGAGGTTGGTGGTGCCGAACCCGTCCACCTCGACACCGGCGAAGGTGTTGTCCGCGCGCCGCGACGACGTACCGGAGACGAAGACGAACCCACCGGCGACCTTGACGTGCGGAAAAGCCCCCCGCGGGACGGCCTTCCCGGCCACGACCCGGGCGGTCATGACGACGCCCGCAGCGAGGCGGTGCCGAGCTTCTCGACCACGGCGCGCACGTGCGCGCCGGGACGCAGCGGAACAGCGGCGGTGGCGGCACCGGCCAGGAAGACCCAGCCGGACTCCAGCCGCACACCGTGCCGGCCCGCCAGCCGGATGCCCTCGTCGAGCGCCCGGCGCGGATCACCGAGGATCGCCGCCGTCGAGCCGACCTGCGCCACCCGCCCGTCGACCTCCAGCAGCACGCCCAGGTTGTCCAGCCCCGCCGGCACCGGCGACCACGGCCCGATCACGAAGGCGGCGGCCGAGGTGTTGTCCGCGACCACGTCCGGCAACGAGAACCGGAAGTCCGCGTACCGGGAGTCGATCAACTCGATGGCCGGGGCGACAGCGCGGACCGCAGTGGCGAAGTCGCCGACCGGCTCGCCCGGCTCGGGCAGCCGGTCCAGCAGGAACGCCACCTCCGGCTCGACCCGGGGATGGATGTAAGCGGCCGGATCCACGGTGCCGCCGTCGGGCACCCGCATCGCGTTGGTGAGCCGCCCCCAGATCACCTCGTCCACGCCGACCTGGGCCATCTTCGCCCTGCTGGTCAGCCCCATCTTCAGCCCGACCAACCGCTCACCGGCGTTGAGCCGGCGTTGCAGCAGCGCGGCCTGCACGGCGTACGCGGTGTCCACGTCGAGGCCGGTCTCGGCGGCGAGTTGCGGGATCGCGGTGGCCGTGTCGGCCGCCGTGCCCAACTTCTCGGCGATCCCCACGATGTCCGGTCCGATCATGCTGAGCCACCTTCCGTTCGCGACTGCGGGGCTCGCAAACCCGGCTCACTCCTCGCGCTCACAGCGAGCCACCTTCCGTTCGCGACTGCGGGGCTCGCAAACCCGGCTCACTCCTCGCGCTCACAGCCTCCTCCTGGTCGGCCAGGTCGAGTGCCACGTCCACGATCATGTCCTCCTGGCCGCCGACCATCCGGCGACGGCCCAGCTCGACCAGGATCGACCGGACGTCCACGCCGTACTTCGCCGACGCCCGCTCGGCGTGCCGCAGGAAGCTGGAGTAGACCCCGGCGTACCCGAGGGAGAGGGTCTCCCGGTCCACCTGGACCGGCCGGTCCTGCAACGGGCGGACGATGTCGTCGGCGGCGTCCATCAGTGCGAACACGTCGCAGCCGTGCTTCCAGCCGTGCAACTCGGCCACCGCGACGAAGACCTCAAGCGGGGCGTTGCCGGCGCCCGCGCCCATGCCGGCAAGGGAGGCGTCGACGCGGACCGTCCGGCCGTGCACCACGTCGGGGCCGACCGGCGCGGACCCGGTGACCCGGCCGTGCTCGACGGCGAGCACGCTGTTGGCCACCCCGAGCGACAGGTTGTGGTGCGCGTGGATGCCGATCTGCGTCTCCGGGGCGAGGACCTGCCGGTACGCGTCGACCCGCTGCGCCACGTCGGACATCAGCAGCCGACCGCCGGAGTCGGTGACGTAGACGCAGTGCGCCCCGTACGACTCCATGAGCTTGGCCTGCCCGGCCAGCCCGGCCGCATCGTTCATGTGCGACATCATCAGGAACCCGGCCACGTCCATGCCGTTCTCCCGGGCCCAGGAGATGTGCTGGGCGGAGATGTCCGCCTCCGTGCAGTGGGTGGCGATCCGGACGCTTGTCACCCCGAGCGCCTTCGCGGCCTTCAGGTCGGCGATCGTGCCGATGCCCGGAAGCAGCAGGGTGGTCAGCTTCGCCGTGGTCAGCACCTCGGCCGCCGCGGAGATCCACTCCGCGTCGCTGGCCGCGCCGTGGCCGTAGTTGACGCTGGAGCCGGCGAGGCCGTCGCCGTGCGCCACCTCGATGGCGGCCACCCCGGCGGCGTCCAGGGCGGCGGCGATGGTGCGTACCTGGTCGACTGTGTACTGGTGGGCGATGGCGTGCATGCCGTCGCGCAGCGTCACGTCCTGGATGTACAGGTCGGTCATGGCGCGGCCACCTCCGAAGAACGCAGGGCGACCAGCCGCTCCGCGGTGCGCAGCGCGGCGGAGGTCATGATGTCCAGGTTCCCGGCGTACGCGGGCAGGTAGTGCCCGGCGCCGGAGACCTCCAGGAAGACCGACACCTGAAGGGCGACGAGCCGCCGCCCGAGCGTCGGCAGGTACGCCTCGACCCGGTCGAACTGCACGTCCTGCTTGAGCCGGTAGCCGGGGACGTACTCCTGCACCGCCGCCACCATCTCGGCGACCGAGGCGGCGATGGCGTCGGTGTCGGCGTCGGCGTCCGGGCAGAGGCAGTAGACGGTGTCCCGCATCAGCAGCGGCGGGTCCGCCGGGTTCAGCACGATGATCGCCTTGCCCCGTTCGGCCCCGCCCACCACCTCGATGGCGCGGGCCGTGGTCTCGGTGAACTCGTCGATGTTGGCCCGGGTGCCCGGCCCGGCGGACTTCGACGCGATCGAGGCGACGATCTCCCCGTACGCCACCGGGGTCACCCGGCGAACGGCGGCGACGATCGGCACTGTCGCCTGCCCGCCACAGGTCACCATGTTGACGTTGGGCTGGTGCAGGTGCTCGTCGAGGTTGACCGGCGGCACCACGTACGGGCCGAGCGCGGCAGGGGTCAGGTCGACCACAGTCCGGCCGAGGGCGCGCAGCACCTCGTCGTGGCGTCGGTGCGCGCCAGCGGAAGTGGCGTCGAACACCAGCTCGACGTCGGCGAACTCGGGCATCGCGACGAGCCCGTCCACTCCCTCGGCGGTGGTGGCGACGCCGAGCCGGCGAGCGCGCGCCAGGCCGTCGGAGGCCGGGTCGATGCCGGCCATCGCCACCATGCGCAGGCTGTCACTCAGCCGCAGCACCTTGATCATCAGGTCGGTGCCGATGTTTCCCGATCCCAGCACCGCCACGTTAGTGGTCACTGACCGCCCCTGTCGCTGAAGGATGTCCGTACCGAACCAAGACCGGAGATCCGGGCCTCGTACGCGGCACCCGGGGTGACCGGCACCATCGGACCGAGCGCCCCGGAGAGCACCACGTCCCCGGCGCGCAGCGGGTCACCGGCGCGGGCGAGGGTGCCGGCCAACCACTGCAGGGCGTGCAGCGGGTTGCCCAGGCAGGCGGCGCCCGCGCCCACCGAGACCGGCTCGCCGGCGTGCTCCAGCACCATCCCGCACAGCCGCAGGTCCACGTCGGCGAGCCGGCGCGGCGTGGTGCCAAGCACGAAGAGCCCGCTGGAGGCGTTGTCGGCAACGGTGTCCACTATGGAGATGTCCCAGGCGGCGATCCGGGAGTCGACGATCTCGATCGCCGGCAGCACGTGGTCGACCGCGCGGATCAGGTCGACGGTGGTGAGCTGGGGGTTCGGGAGATCCTTGTCGAGCACGAAGGCGATCTCCGCCTCCACGCGGGGCTGGAGCAGCCGGTCGATGGGAACCTCGACCCCGTCACCCACCGCCATGGCGTCGGTCAGCATGCCGAAGTCCGGTTGGAACACCCCGAAGGTCTCCTGCACGGCCCGGGAGGTCAACCCGATCTTTGCGCCGACCCGGCGTTCGCCGCGGCCCTGCCAGGCCCGCGACTGGAGTTGCTGCACCCGGTACGCGGCCTCGACGTCGCCCTCCGGCAAAAGCCGGCCCCGAAGCGGCGCGCACGGCTTACCGGTGCTGCGGGCATCGGCCAACTCCCGGTTGGCGGCCTCGATGTCAGCTTCCATGCCCGCTCCCTCGCTACGGCTCACGACAGGTCCACGCAGACGTTAGTGAGTTCGGAGTAGAAGTTCAGCGAGTGCACGCCGCCCTCGCGACCGATCCCGGACGCCTTCACCCCGCCGAACGGGGTCCGCAGGTCACGCAGGAACCACGTGTTGACCCAGACGATGCCGGCGTCGAGCCGAGCGCCGGCCCGGTGCGCGACGCCCACGTCCCGGGTCCACACGGTCGCCGCCAGGCCGTACTCGGTGCCGTTGGCGAGGGCGTACGCCTCGTCCTCGGTGTCGAAGGGCGCGATGTGCACCACCGGGCCGAAGATCTCCTCCCGATTGGTGCGGGCGTCCGGGCCGAGCCCGGTGAGGACCGTCGGCTGCACGTACGACCCGCCGTCGCGGGTGTCGCCGAAGGTGGGCGTGCCGCCGCCGGTGAGCACCTCGGCGCCCTCCGAGCGGGCCAGCTCGTACGCGCCGAGCACCTTCGCCCGGTGCTGGTGGGAGATCAGCGGCATGGTGGCGGTGGCCTCGTCGGTCGGCCAGCCGTACGCCAGCTCGCCGGCCCGCTTCGCCAGCCGGGCGGTGAACTCCTCGAAGACCGGACGCTGCACGTAGATGCGCTCGGTGCAGAGGCACACCTGCCCGCCGTTTGTGAAGCTGGACCGCACCGAGCCGGCCACCGCGGCGTCCAGGTCGGCGTCGGCGAAGACCAGGCCGGCGTTCTTGCCGCCGAGTTCGAAGCTCACCGCCTTCACCCCGTCGGCGGCAGCCCGCATGATCGCGCCGCCGGTGGCCGACTCGCCGGTGAAGGTGATCGCGTCGACGCCCGGGTGACGGGTGAGGAACTCACCCGCCGAGTCCGGCCCGAAGCCGTGCACCAGGTTGAACACCCCGGCCGGCACGCCAGCGGCGGCCATCACCTCGGCGAGCACCGTCGCCGAGGCGGGAGTCTCCTCGCTGGGCTTGACCACGACGGTGTTGCCGCAGGCCAGCGCCGGAGCCACCTTCCAGGTGAGCAGCAGCAGCGGCAGGTTCCACGGCACGATGACCGCGACCACGCCGACCGGCTTGCGCAGCGCGTAGTTGAGTGCCCGGCCGCCGGTCGGGGTGACAGTCGTGAACGACTCGGTGGGGGCGGTCGCCACGATCTCCGCGAACGCGCGGAAGTTCGCCGCGCCGCGCGGGATGTCCAGGGTGCGGGCCTGGGCGATGGACTTGCCGGTGTCGGCGACCTCGGCGGTGACCAGGTCGTCGAAGCGGCGCTCCAGCTCGTCGGCGACGCGCCGCAGCACCTCGGCGCGCTCGCGCTCCCCCATCCGGCCCCACGGCCCCCGCAGCGCCGCCCGGGCGGCGGCCACCGCGTCATCCACAGTGGACTGCGACGCCTCGTCCACCTCGAAGACCTGCTCCCCGGTGACCGGGCTGGCCTTGGCGAACGTGTCCCCGCCGTCGACGAACTCGCCGGCGACGAAGTTACGCAACCGCTGCGGGCCACTCGGCGCGTGGCCGGCCATCAGCAGCGGATCCCAGTTGCCGGTCATGCCCGCCCCCCTCGGCTCAGTGCCGCACCGACCGCGCCGACCAGCAGCAGCGCGGCCCCGCCGACGACCGCCCCGAGCACCCGGTGCTGTCGGCGCACCCGGCGGCGCACCTCCGCGTACGGGGTGGTGGAGAACGACACCAGCTCGTACTGGGAAACGTACCGGCCGGGCAGGGCCCGTTCCAGTGCGTGCTCCACCCGCCGCCGGGTCTGGAAGACCGGGGAGGCGACCTTGTCCCGCATCTCCACGAAGTTCGTCAGCGCCATCGTCGCGATGGCCTCGGCGTTCTCCTGTCGGCGCCGCTGGAACAGCGGCAGCGCCGCCAACCAGTCGTCGGCGCACTCGTCCAGGCAGCGGTCCAGCTCGACCACGTCCTCGAAGGCGCAGTTGGCGCCCTGGCCGTAGAACGGCACTATCGCGTGCGCCGCGTCGCCGAGCAGGCCGACCTTTCCGTTGACCTGCCACGGGGTGCAGCGCACAGTGCCGAGCACGCCCACCGGGTTGTGCTGGTAGTCGTCGACAAGGTTCGGGGCCAGCGGGACCACGTCCGGGTAGTGCTCGGTGAAGTGCCGTTCGATCTCCGCTGGGCTGGTCAGCGAGGCGAAGCTGCCGGCACCGTCGTTGGGCCAGAACAGCGTGCAGGTGAAGGAGCGGTCCGGGTTCGGCAGCGCGATCATCATCGAGGTGCCCCGGGGCCAGATGTGCAGCGCGTCCGGGTCCAGGGCGAAGTCCCCGCCCAGCGGCGGAATCGTCAGCTCCTTGTAGCCGTAGTCGAGGAAGTCCACGCTCTCGTCCAGCAGCCCGTACGCCAGCAGTTGCCCGCGCACCGCGGAGCCGGCGCCGTCGGCACCGAGCACTACCGACGCCTTCGCCGCGACCGTGCCCTGCGGGGTCTCGAAGCTCAGGGCGCCGTCGGTCGGGTCGAGCCCGACCAGCCGGTGGTCGAAGACGACCCGCACGCCCGGCAGCGCTGCGGCCTCGTCCAGCAGGGCGTTGTTCAGCGCACCCCGGCTGATCGAGTTGATCGCCCGGTCGCCGGCCGCGCTGTACGACTGGAACTGCTGCTCGCCCTCGACCGGGTGGATCATCCGGCCGCGCATCGGCAGCGCGTCGGTCATCACCTGCTCGGCCAGCCCGATGCGGCGCAACGCGTCCAGGCCGCGCTCGGAGAGCGCCAGGTTGATCGACCGACCGCGTTCGGCGGTGCCGACACGCGGGTCGGAGCGGCGCTCGTAGAGGGCCACCGGGTAGCCACGCCGGGCCAGGAAGCAGGCAGCCAGACAGCCGGCCAGCCCGGCACCGATGATCGCGATCTCGTCGCGCCGCGCTGTCATGAGGTCGCCCCCACCGTCGCGGCGAGCGCGGCAGCCGCACGCCAACAATCGAGATACGTGGAGTAGAGCGGCACCGGAGCGAACCGCACGACGTCGGGTTCGCGGGCGTCGGCGATGACCCCGTGTTCGTACCGCAGGCGTTTGGTCAGCTCGGCGGCGCTGCCCGAACCGATGCGCACGGAGAGCTGGCAGCCTCGGCGGGCCGGGTCGCGCGGGGTGACCACCCGCAGCGGCCGGCCGACTGTCACCTCGTCGAGCAGTGACTCCAGCCAGCCGGTGAGGCGCTGACTGCGCGCGCGAAGCGCGGTCATCCCCACCGCGTCGAACAGCTCCAGCGAGGTACGCACCGGGCCCATCGCGAAGATCGGCGGGTTGGAGATCTGCCAGGCCTCCACAGTGGCTGGTGGCCGGGACACCGGCGTCATCTCGAACCGGGTCGCCGCCGCGGTGCTCCACCACCCCTCGAACCGGGGCAGGTTCTCGTCGCCGAGGTGCCGCTCGTGCACGAAGACGCCCGCCAGCGCACCAGGGCCGGAGTTCAGGTACTTGTAGGAGCACCACGCGGCGAAATCGACGTCCCAGTCGTGCAGGGCCAGCGGCACGTTGCCCACCGCGTGGGCCAGGTCCCAACCGACCACCGCGCCGGCGGCCCGGCCGGCAGCCGTGATCGCCGGGATGTCCAGCAGCTCACCGGTGAGGTAGTTGACCCCGCCGAGCAGCAGCAACGCCACCCGGTCCCCCTCAGCGGCCAGGTAGTCGGTCACGTCCTCGGTACGCAGGGCGTCCTCACCCGCGCGCGGACGCAACCGGACCACTGCGTCGTCCGGGTCCAGGCCGTGGAACCGGGCCTGGCTGCGCACGGCGTAACTGTCCGAGGGGAACGCGGCGTCCTCGATGACGATGCGGGTGCGCGCGCCGGCCGGTCGGTAGAAACTCACCATCAGCAGGTGCAGGTTGACGGTGAGCGAGTTCATCACCACGGCCTCCGCGGGCCGGGCGCCGACCAGTCGCGCGGCCGGCCCGGTCAACAACTCGTGGTACGGCAGCCAGGGGCGCTCCGCCTCCAGGTGACCCTCCACGCCGAGCCGCCCCCACGCCTCCAGGTCGGCCAGAAGTTCGTCGCGGGTGGCCCGAGGTTGCAGGCCGAGCGAGTTGCCGGCCAGGTACGCCGACTCGCTGTGGTCGCCGCCGTCGGCCGGCGGCACGTGGAACAGGTGCCGGTGACCGGGGTCGGCCTCGTCACGGCGGCGCGCCTCCGCTTCGCCAACGGAAAGGCGGTGCGACTCGGCGTCGCCAGGGGCGAGGCGGTGCGACTCGGCGTCGCCAGGGGCGAGGCGGTGCGACTCGGCGTCGCCAGGGGCGAGGCGGTGCGACTCGGCTTCAGGGGTAGTCATTGCTTGTTCTCGCTCTCCGGTCACATCGCGGTGCGGGCCGACCACAGCTCCGGGAAGACCACCCGGGCCATGCTGCGTTGCAACCACGCCAGGCCGGCGGAGCCTCCGCTGCCGACCTTGGCGCCCATCGTCCGCTGCACCGCCTTGACGTGGTTCCAGCGCCAGTCGCCGAACTCCTCGGCGACAGCGCTCAGCGCCTCGCCGAGCAGCCGCAGGTGATTATCCGGGCTCGCGTCGTCGTAGATCCGTACCCAGGCCGCCTCGACCAACGGGTGCGGGTCGTGTTCGACGGCCACGTCCCGGTCGAGCAGGTCGGCGGGGAGGTCGAAGCCGCGCCGGGCGAGCAGCGCGAGCACGTCGTCCCAGAGGCTCGGGGTGGACAGCGCGGCGCTCAGCTCGGCATGCACCTCGGCCTGCCGGCGGAACGGACGGATCAACGTCGGGTCACGCAGGCCGAGCAGGAACTCCAACTGCCGGTACATCGCCGACTGGAAGCCGGAGGCTTCACCGAGCAGGTTGCGGAACCGGTTGAAGTCGGCCGGGCTCATCCAGCGCAGGCCCTGCCAGGCGGCGTTGAGCCCCTCCAGGTGCAGCTTGGCTCGGCCCAGCGGGGCCAACGCCTCCCAGATCTGATCGGCGCGGATCAGCCGCTGGGTCTCCCGCAGCTCGTGGCAGGTCAGCCCGAAGTACAGCTCCATGATCTGGCTGACCATCAGGAAGGACATCTCGCCCGGATCGCTGCTGAGCGGGTGCTGCATCTTGTGCAGGGCGCTGGCCTGCACGTACGCGTCGTACGGCACCATGTCGGCGAACTCCAGGGTCGGCTCACCGCCGGTGCGCTCCGCCTGCGCGACGCGCTGTCCGGGGGTCACCGGCTGCACCGTGGCACGGCGGTTCGGCGCCCGCCGCTCCGTCTGATCCACCATCTCGTCTCCCTCCCCCGGACTAGCCGACGTCATGATCTCGCGGTCGGATCGGCCTGCGGAATGCCGAATCAACGGCTCTCGCCGCCTTCTCCTGGCAAACCAAAGGCAACTAGGCGAAGTCGGTTCACGAAAGTAAGGTCTGAGCGTGGACGACATGGACTGGGCGCTGCTGCGCGAGTTGCAGGCCGACGCGCGGCTCTCCTTCAGCGAGTTGTCCCGCCGGGTGCACCTGTCGCCACCGTCCGTCGCGGAGCGGGTCCGCCGGCTGGAGGAGGCCGGGATCATCACCGGCTACCACGCCCACGTCGACCTGGCCCGCGCCGGCCGTACCGTTGTCGCGCTGATCCGAATGTCCTGCTACGGCGCGCGGTGCATCCTGCACGACCCGGCGGTGGCCGACTGGCCGGAGATCCTGGAGATCCACCGGATCACCGGGGACGCATGCAGCGTGCTGAAGGTGGCGGCCGGCTCGATCGGCGCGTTCGAGGGAGTCATCGACCGCCTGGCCCCGTACGGCCAACCGTCGAGCACGATGGTCCTCTCCTCCCCACTGAACTGGCATCCCGTCACCCCCCTGCCCACCACCGGACCAATCCCCCGCCCCCGCTAACCCCACCCCGCCCCCACCCCACCCCACCGCCCCCACCCCACCCCCCCCCCCCCCCGCCCCCGCCCCCGCCCCCGCCCCCGCCCCCGCGATCTTGCAGTTTCTGTTGGCGAAATGTCGTCTAAGAGACGCTTCGTCGGCGCAGAAAGTGCAAGATCGCGAGCGTGGGTGGGGCGAGGGGCGAGGGGCGAGGGGTGGGGTGGGGGTGGGGCGGGTTTGCCTCCGGGCCAGCGGGAAAGCAGCGCGCGTGCCCAGGGGAGGGTTCCGGCGGTCGTCGCCGGTTGGGGGGAAATCATGCAGGCAATCCGCACGATCAACCGCGCGCTCTCGTCCGCACTGACACTGGTGGGGCTGGTCGGGGCGTTCGTCCTGTTGTCGGTCGCGCCGGCACGAGCTGGCGAGAACGTCTTCGTCGAGGTGACACCGAACAGCGCCCAGGCAGGCAGCCGGGTCAACATCAAGGCGAGCTGCGACAACGACAACAACCGGCAGTCCAACGTGCACTCCGACGCGTTCGGGCACGTGATGCTCAAACCCGACAAGGGCTTCCTGACCGGGCAGGTAACCATTCCGAGCGACAAGGCGGCCGGTGACTACCCGGTCGACCTGCAATGCGAGAACGGCCAGACGGCCTCGACCACGTTGACAGTGTTGAACATGGCCTCACCCAGCAAGGGCCCGGCGACCGGCGGCGGTGGGATGGCCGGCGGGCGTGGCACCGGCTCGCTGCTGGTGCTCGGTGGCGTGGCGTTGGTGGCCACCGCGATAGTGCTCGGGATGGCCGGCGGCCGACGTCGACCGGGAGCCGGCTCCTGAGCCGGATCACCAATGACCCGCAGATCCGCGCGTGCGCGGCGGGACCGCCGCGCCCGCCTCCGGGCCGGGCCGGCGCTACGCGCGTCCGGCCGGCTGGTGGCCCGCGTCTCCGGGCGGCTGCGCCGGGTCGCCGGGCAGGCCGTGTCGGCCAGCGTCACCACCACCGATCCGGCCGCCGGCCCGCTGCCGCCGCAGCGTCCGGCCGGGCCGTCGTCGGCCCGACACCGGTTCGGTACGAGCCCCGGTTTCCCGGTGCTGGCCATCGCCGCGCTGATGGTGCTGATCGTGGCGATGCTCGGCGTCGAGCAGGTGACCGGAATGAGCCTGCTGCCGGACCGGCTCAGCGCCGGCCTGCGACCGCCTCCGAAGAAGTTCCCGGTACTGCCGGCCAGCCATCCCACCAGCCTCACCATCGAGAAGATCGACGTGCAGGCGCCTGTACACGACGTGGGCATCGCCCCGGACGGCACGATCGCCGTGCCGGACGCGGCCCGCGCCCAGGAGGCCGGCTGGTACGACCAGGGGCCCACCCCGGGCCAGTACGGCCCAGCCGTGATCGTCGGGCACGTCGACACCACCAGCGGGCCGGCGGTCTTCCACAAACTCCGCGAGCTGCGCTCCGGTGACGAGATCGAGGTCACCCGCACCGATCAGCGCGTGGCGGTCTTCGAGGTCAACTCGGTGGAGAAGTTCGACAAGGGCGGGCTGCCGGTGGACGAGGTGTACGGCGACTTCAGTCGCCCGAGCCTCCGACTGATCACCTGCGGCGGCCAGTGGGTAGGCGGCGAGACCGGCTACGCGGACAACGTGGTGGTCTTCGCCTCGCTGGTCAAGGCGCGTGGTGGTTGAGGCAGTCAGATCGGGACTACGAGTCAGTTCTGGCCCGGACTGGCCACAGGCAACCCGACGGCCTTGGCACAGTCGAGCAGTCGCCGGTCGTAGCTGACGAAGGCGACAAGTGCCACCCCGGACTCGTTTGTCAGGACCTGGGCAGTGGCAAGGTGGATGGCGTCGAGGCTGCGTAGCGTCGGCTCGGCGAACGCGGCGGCGGTCGCGCGGATAGTGCCGTCGATCTCCAGCCGGAAGAGGCGCCCGACAGTTGCCGGCACTCCGATCAACGCTTGCGGGGCTGACCGGCGCAACGCTCTGGGCACCTCAACCTCGACGAGAGCTGAGGAGACCAGCGGAACGTCGCCCTGAGCGTTGATCCAGGAAACAAGGTCAGCGCTGCACGCCTCCTGCCGAACCAACTTCACGACGGCGGCGGAGTCGAGGTAGATCACCAGCGCTCCTCGTCCCGCATCTCGGCGAGCGCGGCAGCCACGTCCACGTCCTCGGCACCGAGCGTTGGCGGAAGCGGGACAGGACCGCTCCCGGTTGGCGGAACGGCCCGCCCTGCCACTACGAGCTTGGCCAGCATCGACCTGTCGTCAGTGACCGGAACCAGTCGGGCGATGGGACGCCCACGATCGGTGATCTCGACGGTCTCGCCACCACTCACCCGAGCCAGGACCTGACTCGTGTTCTGGTTCAGCTCCCGGACCCCGATACGCTCCATGGGACAGAGTGTAGAACTAAATGTTCTACAGTGCGATCCAGCTCGGCATGTATCGAAAAGACGGCAGCGAGACCGGCTACGCGGACAACGTGGTGGTCTTCGCCTCGCTGGTCAATTCGGGTTCAGGCGGCTGACCGGCGTCGACGTACTCGGCGAGCCGGGCGGCCCCGGTGAGCATGGCCCGGCCTCGCTCGGTGAGCCGTTGCCGCCACTGGCGCAGCGACGCGGCGAGCGGTTCGGCACCGCCAGCCTCGCGCACTCGACGCAGCACGCCGGCGATGTGGTCGAGCCGGTACCCGCCGCGGCGCAACAGGTGCGCCAGTTCGGCGTCCCGGACGTCGTCGGGACGGTAGAGCCGGTAGTGGGTCACCGGATCACGTACCGGTCGCAGCACCCCGGCCCGCTCCCATTTGCGCAGCGTGGCCGGTTGGAGACCGAGCCGGTGGGCCAGCACGCTGATCGGCACGGCTTTCTGGCTCTGCGGCTGCGGTCTCGTTCCGGTGAGCGTCGCCACCGCCGTCTCGACCGCGTCCAGGGTTTCCCGATCGCGCTGGAGCAGGGCATGGCCCTCGTCGATGACGCGCAACGCCGTGTCGATCTCACCCCGGTTGACGGCCCGCATGATCTCGCCACTGGCCGCATAGCCGTGGCCCGTGATCAACGCGAGGTAGGCACGCAATGCCTTGGCGTGCTGCTCGGTGAAGCGACGGTAGCCGTTCGGGGTGCGCTGGGCCGGCGGCAGGACGCCGTCTCGTTCGTAGTTGCGTACTGCCTGCGCGGAGAGACCGTGGGCGCGCGCGAGGTCGACCGGCCTGCGTACCCCCGTGTTTGAAGGTTTTGTGGCTGTCACCGCGCTCCAAGGCTCGTGAGTTTCAAACGCTGGTTCAACGATACGGTTCATGGAATGCCACAATTTCTCGACCTGCTGGCGGTATCCCCGGACCTGCTCGCGCTCGGCGAACCGACGCACGGTGAGTCCGCCTTCCTCCAGCTCCGCAACGAGGCCTTTCTGTCACTGGCGGAGCACGGTTACCGCTCGATCGCCGTGGAGAGCGACCGGGCGGCCGGGCTGATCGCCGACGACTTCGTGCAGGGCGTCGCCGCCGTGACGCTCGACCGGGCGCTCGCCGAAGGGTTCAGCCACGGATTCGGTGCGGCCCCGGCCAACCGCGACCTCCTGCTGAGGATGCGGGAGTGGAACGCCGGACGGCCGGTCGCCGAGCGCCTGACGTTCCACGGCTTCGACGCCCCGGTGGAGTTGGAGAGCGCCCCGAGCCCGCGCCGTCACCTCTCCCAGGTCTGCCAGTTCCTGAACCTGGACCGGGCTACCGAGATCGACGACCTGATCGGGGACGACGCGCGGTGGAGCGACACGGCCGCGATCTGGGAACCGGGCCGATCGGTCGGGCGCTCGGCCGACGCCCAGCGACTGCGGGTGCTCGCCGACGACCTGCTGACCGAGCTGTATTTGCGGGCGCCGTGGAGGTCAGCGGGCTGGCCGGCGGCGTTCGTGCACGCCACGGCCGCTGTCGCGTTGCTGCGTTACCACGCCGCAGCCGCCGCACCACTGGCCCAGGAGGAACGCTTCGCCCGCCTGGCCGCGGTCCGGGACGCGCTGATGGCCGAGAACCTGCTCGCGATCCGATCGGCCGAGGCACACCGCGGGCCCACGCTTGTCTTCGCGCACAACACGCACCTGCAGCGACACCTGAGCACTATGACGCTCGCCGACACCCAGGTGTCCTGGGCCGGCGCCGGCGCGATCGTCGCGTCGCTGCTGGGCGACCGGTACGCGGTGATCGCCGGCAGCCTCGGCGCGAGCCCGGCGCTCGGCATCGGACCACCCGCCGCCTCGACCTACGAGGGCCGACTCCAGCAGGAGACCAACCTTCCCCGGTACCTGCCGACGTCCGACATCGCAGCGGCCGAGCAGCGGACGCACGACTACCGCTACTTCCCGCTGGACCAGGCCGCCATCGAACACGCCGACGTGGTCCTGCACGTGCCGACCGGTGTCGACCCGGCAGTGCTCGCCGATCGGATCGTCGCGCTGGGCGGCGTCGAGCAGTTGGTGGCGAGCGAGGAGAACGGATCACCCGAGCCGGCCTGGGGCGACCGGTTCTTCTTCGTCGGCCCGGACCGCCGCCAGCCGTTCGCCACCATCGTCGAGCATGACGTGCCCGGCTTCGACGAGGCCGCACAGCTTGACCGCCCCGGCGTCTTCCGCCTCAACCTGGACGTGGGCCGGGCCGAGTTCGAGCGGCTGTTCGGCTTCCCGCCCAAGGCATTCGATGAGCACCGGCACGAGTTCGACTTCGCCCGACTGGACACCCTCGTACCGCACCCGGGCTACGCACAGTACGGCTTCGCCAGCATCGTCATGCCCGGTCCGCAACTGCTGCCCGAGATCGACCGGCTACTCGATATCGCGTACCGCCGAGCGGTCGACCGCCACGAACGCGCAGCGCGCCGGGCGATCCGCCCCCAATCCGGAACCTGACGAAGCCGTGCGGGGTCAGGCGGCTGCCTCGGGCTCCCGCAGGTCCAGCCAGTCGGCCCAGCGGGGGTCGGGGGCCCGGTGGCCCAGCACCCGCCAGGCGGTGCCCTTCGGGGCGGTCGGCAACGCGTGTAACCGCCACCCCATCTCGGCAGGGGTCTTGTCGCCCTTCGTGTGGTTGCACCTGGCACACGCGGCGACCACGTTCTCCCAGGCGTGCCGGCCACCCCGGCTGCGCGGAAAGACGTGGTCGATGGTCTCGGCCGGGCCTCGGCAGTAGGCGCACCGCCACCCGTCCCGCGCGAAGATCGCCCGGCGGGACAGCCCGACATGCGTTCGGTACGGCACCCGGACAAAGCGCGTCAGCCGGACCACCGATGGCACCGGGAGCGCGTCCCGGGCGCTGTGCAGGATGCCGTCACCGTCGGCGACGCAGACCGCCTTGGCGGTGAGGACGAGAATCGCGGCGCGACGCACCGACACGACACACAGCGGCTCGTAGGTGGCGTTGAGGACCAACGCGCCGGAGCCCACAGTGGGTCGTATGTCAGGCATCGCGCTCACCCTCCCGGTTCAGCGGCTGCTGGGGACCGCCGCCGACCGGGGCCGGGCACAAGGGCCCACACGGTCGACGCCGGGCCGATCACCGACGTCCGTTGCGCCAATAGTCCCTGATCGGACCCCGGATTGCACGTACTAATCTCTCTTCTGGTAAGCGGATCACCCACGCCGGGACGGGCAACTGCTCCAGCCTGGGCGGACGCTGACGTGTGACACCCCCGCCGCCGGTCCCACCGGTGCCGGGCCTGCACCGGCCGCCTGATCGCCACCGGTCTCACCAGCCACCTCGGTACGACGCTCCAGTGCTCAGCCTCGACCGATCGGCCGACAGGTCCAGCAGCCATCCACCCCTATGGTCAGCGGCATGATCGACAAGCTTGCCGACGCGATAGTGCGCCACCGGCACGTCGTCCTGGCACTTGGGCTTCTCCTGGTCGGCGTGAACGCCGTAGCCTCGGGGGCCGCCTCCGTCGTGGGGCAGCGCCTGTTGATCCTCATCTCCCTGGCGGCGCTGATCCTGGCGATCGTCATCATGGGGGTCCGTCCGGCCTACTTCGTGGTGTGGCCGCAGATCCCGGCCTTCGCCACACCCGGGCCCGCCTGGACGGTGCTCTTCGCCCTGGGTTACCTCGGGCCCGCGTCCACCCGCGTCGACGCACTGCTGCGCTCGTCCAGACAGGGCACCCTGTCGACGTTCGACGTGGTTCTCGATGTTCTCTGGATCGTCCTGGCCGCGCTGCTGGTGACATGGGCGTGGCGGGGTCACGGGGTGCGGCTGCATCCGTCCGGGGTACGGCAGACCTGGCCGCTGGGCTCGCTCACCGTGCCGTGGGAGGCCCTCCTGGCCCCGCACATCCCCCCGGCTGCTGACCGCCGCCAGTGGCTCCCGATGAGGATCACAGAACCCCGGCTGGTTCGGCGACGCGGCATTCCGCGGAGCCGGGGGGCGTTGCGGACGGACATCGTCGACGCGGGGTTCCTCGCCGCGGTCATCGGGCACTACGTCGCGCACCCCGAACACCGGGCGGCGATCGGTAGTCAGGCCGAGTACGAACGGTTGCGCGCCGCGTTGCCCGGGAGAGGGTGAGCAACAGGCAGCGGACATCCTGCCCTCGGCGGGAGGTCTCACCCGGCCGGTGGGTCGGCGGCGGGCGCTCGGGCCCCTTGCGGTACGAAGACAGGGTGAGTGCCCCCAGCGTGACGCCCCTAGCCCTGTCCGACGCCGTCTCGGTGAGCTGCCAGGGCAGCACCTCCTGCGAGTGGATCTACCGGATCACCGGGTCGGCCTGGTTCGCCGAGGGAAGCTACTGGATCCTGCTCAAACCGCTTCGGGTGCTGCTGATCCTGGCACTGGCGATGGTGGCCCGCTGGGCGCTGCACCGGACGATCGACCGGTTGGTTCGAACGACCACCGACGGTGCGGTGCCGACGATGCTGCGGCCGCTGCGCGAGCGGGTACCCACCGCCGCTGTCGACCCGGCCGAGTTCGTGCCCGAGCGACGGAGGCAGCGGGCCGAGGCGATCGGGTCGGTGCTGCGCAGCCTGACCACCGCGTTCGTCTTCGGCATCGCGCTGCTGATGATCCTGCGGGAGTTCAGCTTCGACCTGGCTCCGCTGCTGGCCAGCGCGGGGATCGCCGGCGTCGCGCTGGGCTTCGGCGCGCAGAGCCTGGTGAAGGACCTGATCGCCGGCCTGTTCATGCTGATCGAGGACCAGTACGGCGTAGGTGACAACGTCGACCTGGGTGAGGCGATGGGCGTGGTCGAGTCGGTCGGCCTGCGGGTCACCAATGTGCGCGACGGCCGCGGCGTGCTCTGGTACATCCGCAACGGCGAGATCATCCGGGTGGGTAACAAGAGCCAGGGTTGGGCCCTCGTGGTGGTGGACCTGCCCATCGGTTTCAACAGCACCGAGGAGGCCACGGCGGTGCTACGGACAGCGGCCGCCTCGGTCGCAATGGACCCGGAGCTGTCACCGGAGATCGTGGAGGCGCCCGAGGTGCTGGGTGTCGAGCAGGTGACGGTGGACGGCGCGGTCATCCGCACGGTGGTGAAGACGACAGCGGACGGACAGTTCGCGGTGGGCCGGGAACTGCGTCGGCGTCTCGCCGAGGCGCTGGAAAACTCGGGGATCACCGCGCAGATCGCTGCGGCCCGCATCTATCCCGGTCTGTCGACCCGGCCGTTGTCCGAGGGCGAGACCGGTCAGGGCGGCGCCACCTGACACCGTCGACAATGTCCGGCAATTCAGGGGTCGCGGGCCGGCCGGCCCCTCGGGTATCGTCCGTTCGTTCAGTCGGGGAGGCGACGAACGGCCCGTTCGACCTAGCTAGTTGTCAGACGATCGGGCAGAATCCGGAGCACGCGTTCCCACCAAAGCGTGATCACATCCTCGCTGATCCGTAGATCTGACGAGCGCTTCCGGCCGGGCTGCCACGAGCGGCTGAGCCGGGGCCGATGGAGGCGACGGTGCCTGACGAGCGACCTTCTGCGGAAGGCCCCGCCACATTCCGCGAAGTCTTCGCCCAGCACGAGTTTCGTGCTGTGTTCGTGGCTGGCGCTCTCTCCTGGATCGGCGACTATGTCGCGAAGGCCGCCGTCACCCTGCTCGTCTATCAGCAGACCCGGTCCGTCGCGCTGTCCGCGGCTGCCTTCGCGGTCAGCTTCCTGCCCTGGCTGCTCGGCGGTCCCGTGCTCGCCGCACTCGCTGAGCGGTACCCGTTCCGTCGGGTGATGGTGGCGTGCGACCTCATCCGGATGGCGCTGATGCTGCTCATCGCCATTCCGGGCCTGCCGTACCAGGCGGTGCTGGTGCTCATCTTCGCCGCCACGCTCGCGAACCCGCCAAGCCAGGCGGCGAAGTCCGCGCTGATCCCGCAGTTGCTCACCGGGGACCGACTGGTGCTGGGGCTGTCGCTGAACAGCAGCGTCGGGCAGGCCGCCCAGGTCGTGGGGTACGTCTTCGGCGCCGCTGTCGCCGCTGTCGACCCGGAGGCGGCGCTGCTGTTCAACGCGGTCACGTTCGGTCTCTCGGCTCTGCTGGTTCGCCTCGGTGTGCGCCACCGCCCGCCGGTGATGCACCCGGAGCACCGCAGCCACCTGCTGCAGGAGACTCGGCAGGGGTTCGGCATCGTGTTCCGCACACCGGTGCTGCGGGCCATCGCGGTGCTGGTGTTCAGTTCGATGCTCTTCTCGATCGTTCCCGAGGGCCTGGCCGCAGCCTGGGCCAACGAGGAGGGCCGTGGCGCGGTGAGCGCGGGCACCGCACAAGCGGCGATCATGGTGGCCAACCCGATCGGCTTCATCCTCGGTGGGTTGCTGGTGAGTCGGCTGTTCGGGCCGGCTCGCCGGCTGAAGCTGATGCGGCCGCTCGCGGTGCTCGCCCCGCTGGTGCTCGTGCCGGTGCTACTCGACCCCCCGCCGCTGGTGGTCGCGCTGCTCGCCGCGCTCTGCGGGTTCGCTGTCGCCGGCATGATGCCGATGGCCAACGGATTGTTCGTCCAGGCGCTGCCCAACGGCTTCCGCGCTCGCGCCTTCGGGGTGATGGCCACTGGCATACAGGTCATCCAGGGCCTCTCGGTGCTGGTCACCGGGCTGCTCGCCGAACGGTTCCCCATTCCGATCGTGGTGGGGGTCTGGAGCGCAGCCGGGGTGGTGCTGATGGCGGTGGCCACGCTGCGTTGGCCGGATCGGCAGACGGTGGACGACGCGATCACTGCCGCCGCGTTGGCCAACGCCGACCCGCCGCCTTCCGGGCTCGGCGACCCGGCCGGCGGGCGCCCGGTGGCGGGCGCGTCCGACCCGCGTGCCGGTGACGGCCACCGCCGGCACGCTGTCACCTGAGCGTCGAACCGACCGCCAGCCGTGCAGGCCGGGTGACCGATATTCGGGGTCGTCGACGCGGCGTGATCCGACGCACGTCGTGCGGGTCGGGTCGGCGCCTGACGCACCTGGCAGGATGGAACTGTGACTTCCGCAGGTGAATCCGACCGTCCCGGTGCGTCGATGACCCTCTTCGAAGCGGTCGGCGGCGAACCCACCTTCCGCAAGCTGGTCGACGAGTTCTACGCCGGCATCGCGAACGACCCCCTGCTGCGACCCATGTACCCGGAGGAGGACCTGGGCCCGGCCGCGGACCGGATGACCCTGTTCCTGATGCAGTACTGGGGCGGGCCGAACACGTACTCCGCTCAGCGCGGGCACCCACGGCTGCGGATGCGCCACGCGCCGTTCCGGATCGGCGCGGCCGAACGGGACGCCTGGCTGCGGAACATGCGCCGCGCCGTGGACCGGCTCGACCTTGAGCCGGAGATCGCAGGCACCCTCTGGGACTACCTGGAGCGGGCCGCGTACTTCATGGTCAACGTCGAGGACGACCCGGCCAACGGCGGCTGACCCAGCCCACCCGGAGCGGCGTCAGAGCAGCGCGCCCTCGTCGTGCAGCCAGTCCACGAAGCTGGTGGCTACCGCCGCGCCGCAGTCGAGCATCTCGACCAGGAGCGCGTCGTGGGTGCCGGCGCCCAGGGGCACCTGAAGCTCGGCGTAGATCGGTAGCTGACCGCGTTCGGTCGGGTCACCGATGTACGCCTTGCAGAACCGGCGGGTGTGGTTCCACTCGTTGACCACCCGGTACGCCCGGTCGGCCCAGTCCGGCGGGACCGTGGCGTGCGGGCGTGCCCGCATGACCAGGATCTCGTCCTCCGGCCCTTCGAGGGTGACCAGCACCGCGTGCCGCTCCCACATCGCCAGCAGGTTGCCGTCGCCGTCGGCCAGGTAACGCACGTCGAGCAGATCGAGCGCGTCACAGACCCGGCGCAGACTCACCGGCTCGACGGTGGCGGGCATCTCGGTCAGCACGGGCCGCTCGTTGGACGGGCAGTCGTCCCCCGGCTGACGAGGGCTGGGCGGCCCGATCCGGACCGCGCTATCGACTGTGACCCCGCTTCGGGTTTCCGGATCGCCGCCGTCGGCGGGACCGGGGCGCCATGACCACCACGGCATCGCTCGCGCACCTCACTCCCCAGCGGATCCAGTCGCCTACGGTGCGTTGGATCCGAGGATGGACGGTACCCGGACAGCCGGGTTGAAGCACCCCCCCAACGACCGCCCCTGACCAGAAGAATGATCCGGGGTCATCCGTTCGGACGAGCGCTCAGGGGTGTCACGGCAAGATCCGTGGCCTTCTGCAACCACGCCGCTCCGTGCGGTCCCACCAGGCCGACCCAACGACCGGCCACCCGCACCTGAACGGCGTTTCCGCCCTCGCCAGCCGACGAGCCGTGGGGGGCACCGAGGAAGCCCATCCGGACCACCCCCTGCACGAGCCGCTGCGGCACCTCGACCGGCGCGGCGGGCGTCCCGTCCGGGGTGATCAGCACCGCCACGTGGTCGAGCAGCGCGTCGCGCAAGACCCGCTGGCCCACGGCACGGCCGGCCACACCCTGCTCGCTCGCCGTCCGCAGAGTGCCCGCCGCCGCGTCGGCGATCCGCCGCAACTCGGCGACGGGCAGCGCCTCCACCTGGCGGCTCCCCGTCGGCGGCAGCGGCCACCGCCACTGGGCGTCCCGGCGGGTCGGCAGGCTCGCGCCGCCCCGCTCCAGCTCGCCGAGCAGCTCCGAGGCGGCCACCGTGACGTCCTCAGCGACGCCGTCGGTCGGCCCACCGGCAACAGTGCGGACCACCAGGACCTGCCACGGCAGCCGGGCCCACAGGGCGACCCGGCCCGGTGCGCCGGCCGGCCGCAGCCGGACCAGCGCGACCGGATCCAACCGGACCAGCCGGGCCAGGAAGGCGCCCGCGTCCGCCACCCCGGCGACACCGTGGGTGGACGCCGCCGTCCGGCCCGGCTCGGCGGTGCCCGGCCGGGTCACGCCACACCACCCTGCGGCGCGTACGTGAGCAGGAAGTCGCGTTCCTCGGTGGTGATCCGCCGGGGCACCTGGCGGGTCAGGTCGAACGGCACCAGCACCGAGCGGGCCCGGCTGGCCAGCACCTCACCGTCGTACAACTCGTAGGCGACGGTGAACCGGGAGGCCCGGATCTCCTCCACCCACAGCTCGATCCGCACTGTGGGTGCCGCCTCCGCGGTGGCGCGGCCGAGCGCGTAGTCGACCGGGCGCAGGTAGTCGACCTCGTGCCGGCGGATCACCACCCCGTCGGCGAACGAGCCGACGCCCCAGGCCCGGCCACCGGCGAACATCAACGCCACCCGCGCCTCCTCGTACAGGGTGAGGAAGCGCGAGTTGTTGACGTGGCCGTACGCGTCCAGGTCGGACCAGCGCAGGGTGCAGTGGTAGACGAAGCGGTCAGACACCTTCTCGGCCGGTCAGTCGCGGGTCAGCTTGCGGTAGGTCACCCGGTGCGGCCGGGCAGCCTCCGCGCCGAGGCGGTCGATCTTGTTCTTCTCGTACGCCTCGAAGTTGCCCTCGAACCAGAACCACCGGGACGGGTCCTGGTCGTCGCCCTCCCAGGCCAGGATGTGCGTGGCGACCCGGTCCAGGAACATCCGGTCGTGCGAGATGACCACGGCGCAGCCGGGGAACTCCAGCAGCGCGTTCTCCAAGCTGGACAGCGTCTCCACGTCCAGGTCGTTCGTCGGCTCGTCGAGCAGGATGACGTTGCCGCCGATCTTCAGGGTCAGCGCCAGGTTGAGCCGGTTGCGCTCACCGCCGGAGAGCACCTTCGTCGGCTTCTGCTGGTCCGGTCCCTTGAAGCCGAACGCGGCGATGTACGCCCGCGACGGCATCTCGACCTTGCCCACCATCAGGTAGTCCAGCCCGTCGGAGACGACCTCCCAGACGGTCTTGTCGCCGTTGAGGCCTTCGCGGTTCTGGTCGACGTACGACAGCGAGACGGTGGGGCCGACCCGGACCTGGCCGCCGGTCGGCTCTTCCAGCCCGACGATGGTCTTGAACAGGGTGGTCTTGCCGACGCCGTTGGGGCCGATGATGCCGACGATGCCGTTGCGCGGCAGCGAGAACGACAGGTTGTCGATCAACAGCCGGTCGCCGAAGCCCTTGCTGAGGTTGACCGCCTCGATCACAGTGCTGCCCAGGCGCGGGCCCGGCGGGATCTGGATCTCCTCGAAGTCGAGCTTGCGGGTCTTCTCCGCCTCGTTGGCCATCTCGTCGTACCGGTCCAGGCGGGCCTTGGACTTGGTCTGCCGGGCCTTGGCGTTGGAGCGGACCCACTCCAGTTCCTCGGTGAGGCGCTTCTTCATCTTGGCGTCGCGGCGACCCTCGACGGCCAGCCGGGCGGCCTTCTTCTCCAGGTAGGTGGAGTAGTTGCCCTCGTAGCCGATGGCCCGGCCGCGGTCGAGCTCCAGGATCCAGCCGGCCACGTTGTCGAGGAAGTACCGGTCGTGGGTGATCGCCATGACGGTGCCGGCGTACTTCGCCAGGTGCTGCTCCAGCCAGGAGACGCTCTCCGCGTCCAGGTGGTTGGTCGGCTCGTCGAGCAGCAGCAGGTCGGGCGCCTCCAGCAGCAGCTTGCAGAGCGCGACCCGGCGACGCTCACCGCCGGAGAGCTGGGTCACGTCGGCGTCCGGAGGCGGGCAGCGCAGCGCGTCCATGGCCAGTTCGAGCTTGGAGTCGACGTCCCAGGCGTCGAGGTGGTCGAGCTCCTCCTGGAGCTTGCCCATCTCCTCCATCAGCTCGTCGGAGTAGTCGGTGGCCATCTGCTCGGCGATCTTGTTGAACCGCTCCAGCTTGGCCTTGGTCTCGGCGACCGCCTCCTCGACGTTGCCGAGCACGGTCTTGGCCTCGTTGAGCGGGGGCTCCTGGGCGAGCATGCCGACGGTGTAGCCGGGCATGAGTCGGGCCTCGCCGTTGCTCGGCTTGTCCAGCCCTGCCATGATCTTGAGCAGGCTGGACTTACCGGCGCCGTTCGGACCGAGCACACCGATCTTGGCTCCCGGCAGGAAGCTCAACGTGACGTTGTCGAGCACGACCTTGTCGCCGTGCGCTTTGCGCGCCTTTTCCAGAACGTAGATGTACTGGGCCACGGTGCGGGCTACCTCCGTCGGTTGCTGTCGCTGATCGGCGGCGCGGCGCGGGCTGCGAGGACCGCCCGCCGCCGCCGGCCGGGAGCCGGCCGCGCGCACGCCATCGTCAATCCTGACAGGTACGACGCGCTTCGCCCACATCACCCCGCCCCAGGAGTACGCGGGCGAGCCTCCTTACCAGAGCCGGTAAGGCAAATTACGGTTTCGGTATGACCAAGAAGATCACCATCAGCCTGCCCGATGATCTTGCAGATCGGCTGACTGACGAGCCGAACGCCTCTGCCTATGTCGCCGAGTCTCTCCGACGGCGGGTGGCCGGGGAGAAGACGCGCGAAATCCTTCGGCAGGTCGGTTTCGAGATCACTGATGAGGGTGTAGCGCGGGTTCACGCCGAGATGGAGCAGTTGAGGGCCAGCATCACCCCCGAACTGCGCGAACAGGCGGCCCAACTCCAGGCCGAGGTCTTGGCAGCACGCGCGAGAGCCAACCGGTGACGGGCTACGGCTTGGCGTTGGACGCGACCGCCCTGCTGGCCTATTCGTCGTCGGAACGGGATGTCGGTCACCGCATCGCGGAGGCCGCCGACTATGGCGTTCACGTGCTGGTGCCGGCACTCTGCCTCGTCCGCGCGCAGCAGGAGGCCACTCCCGGCCAGTGGGAAATGCTCGAAGTGCTCGCCGCGTTGCCGCACATCCGGGTAACCCCGGTCGAGCCGAACATGTGCTCGCTTCTCGGCGGATGGTCACGCCGAATGGCCGGGCACACGGACCTGGCCCAGCTGGCGATGGACGCCGCCGCCCACCCCCTCGTACCGATCATGACGGATCGGCGGGAGCTGCTCGGCGAGGTACTGCCGAAGGAATGGCCGATCATCGACCTCTGGCCGGCGAGCTGTCGACAAGATCACCTTTAGGATTCGGTCGCGCCGAGGCGGGTAGGAGACTCCGGCACGGGGCACAAGACGCCGCAGCTACGCTCAGTACGCTCATCGCGGTGGACCCGTCAGTACCCGGAGGTAGCCGATCGTGACCGTCCGTAGCTCCTTTGTCGTAGTGGCGAACCGTCTGCCGGTCGACGAGGTGAGCACACCCGAGGGTCGGCAGTGGCGACGCAGCCCTGGCGGGCTGGTCACCGCGCTGCATCCCGTACTCGCCGAACACAAGGGCACCTGGGTCGGCTGGGCCGGTGGCACCGGCGCGGCCCCCGAGCCGTTCGACCTGGAGGGGATCCGGCTGCACCCGGTCCCGCTCAGCGCCGAGGAGTTGGAGCGCTACTACGAGGGCCAGTCCAACGCCACGATCTGGCCGCTCTACCACGACGCTGTGGAGACGCCGGCCTACAAGCGCCGGTGGCGGGAGGCGTACCGCCTGGTCAACGCCCGGTTCGCGGAGGCCGCAGCCGATGTGGCGGCCGAGGGCGCGACGGTCTGGGTCCAGGACTACCAGCTCCAGTTGGTGCCGGCGATGCTCCGCGAGCTTCGTCCGGACCTGCGGATCGGGTTCTTCCTGCACATCCCGTTCCCGCCGATCGAGCTGTTCATGCAGATGCCGTTCCGTACCGAGATCCTGCGCGGTCTGCTCGGCGCCGACCTTGTCGGTTTCCAGCAGCGGCTGGCCGCGCAGAACTTCGTCCGGCTGGCCCGGCACCTGCTCGGGCTGCGCTACGAGGGGCAGATGATCCAGGTCGACGGTCGACAGGTGAAGGCGGGCGCCTTCCCCATCTCGATCGACACCCAGGAGATGGAACGGATGGCCGCCGATCCGGCGATCCAGGCCCGGGCCAAGCAGATTCGCGCCGAGTTGGGCGACCCGAAGACGATAATCCTGGGCGTCGACCGGCTGGACTACACAAAGGGCATCGAGTTGCGACTCAAGGCCTTCCGGGAGCTGCTGGCTGACGGAAAGTTGACAGTTCCCGACGCGGTCATGGTTCAGGTCGCCACACCCAGCCGCGAGCGCGTGGAGCACTACCAGGCACTACGGGTGAAGGTGGAGCGCGAGGTCGGTCGGATCAACGGCGAGTTCGGCAGGGTCGGCGTGCCGGCGGTCCATTACCTCCATCAGTCGTACAGTCGCAGTGAGCTGGCGGCGATGTACGTTGCTGCCGACGTGATGATGGTGACCCCGCTGCGAGACGGAATGAACCTCGTGGCGAAGGAATACGTAGCATCACGTGCCGACCAGGGTGGCGCGCTCGTACTCAGTGAGTTCGCCGGTGCCGCCACCGAGCTTCGCCAGGCATTTTTGTGTAACCCGCACGACCCGGACGCGGTCAAGGACGCCCTCCTCCGGGCAGTGCACGTGGAGAAAACCGAGGCACGCCGCCGGATGCGGACAATGCAACGTCACCTGCGTACCCACGACGTGGGCCACTGGGCCAAGTCTTTCCTCTCGGAGCTCGGAGTTCCCGAGGCGGAGGCCGAGTGAACACGTCCGTCAATGATGGGGCGGCAAACGCCACCGGGGTCATGGACCCTGAGTTGCGTTCCGCCATCGGCCGGATCGCCCGGGTCCCCCAGCTCCTGGTCGCCTGCGACTATGACGGCACCCTGGCGCCGATCGTGGAAGACCCGAGCACTGCCGTCCCGCTACCCGAGTCGGTGGCAGCGGTCCGCGCGCTCGCCGCGCTGCCGCAGACCACAGTGGCTGTGGTTTCCGGTCGGGCGCTGCGCGACCTGGCCGCGCTCTCGCGGCTGCCCAGCGAGGTGCACCTCGTCGGCAGCCACGGCTCCGAGTTCGACATCGGCTTCGTCGAGCGACTCTCCCCCGAGCTGGTCGCCGTGCGGACCCAGGTCCGCAACGCGCTGCGTGAGATCGCCGCCCAGCACCCGGGCATCAGGCTGGAACGCAAACCGGCGAGCGTCGCGATGCACACCCGTGGGGTCGACCCGCAGATCGCCGCCGCCGCCATCGAGGCGGTCCGCAACGGTCCGGCCACCTTCGACGGCGTCACGGTGACCCAGGGCAAGGAGGTCATCGAACTCTCCGTGGTGGCCACCCACAAGGGCACCGCGCTCGACCAGCTGCGGACCCAGCTCGCCTCCAGCGCGGTGCTGTTCATCGGCGACGACATCACCGACGAGAACGGGTTCGCTCACCTGCACGGCCCCGACCTCGGCATCAAGATCGGCCCCGGCGACACCCAGGCCAGCTACCGGGTGGCCGACCCGCTGGAGGCCGCCCGCGCGCTGGCGCTGCTCCTGGAGACACGGCGGCACTGGCTGTTCGGTGAGCGGGCGGTGCCGATCGAACGGCACTCCATGCTGGCCAACGGTCGTACCGTCGCGCTGCTCACCCCCGAGGCCAAGGTGAGCTGGCTCTGCCACCCCAAGCCGGACTCGGCGGCGATCTTCGCCGACCTGGTCGGTGGCAGCCCGGCCGGCCACTTCAGCGTCGCACCGGAACGTGGCGGCATCCCGCTGGGCCAGCGCTACCGCTCCGGCACGATGACAGTGGAGACCCGCTGGTCCGGGCTCACCGTCACCGACTGGCTGGACAAGCCCGCCCGGGAGACCACCCCGGACGACAGCCCGGCGGTCATCACCGGCGACTCGACACTGGTCCGGGTGCTCACCGGCAGCGGCAAGGCCAAGGTGGAGTTCGCGCCGAGGCCCGAGTTCGGCCAGGTGGCCGTCCAGTTGCAGCCGCTCGGCGACGGTCTGCTGGTGCTCGGCTCCAACGAACCGGTGGCGCTCTACGCCCCCGGTGTGCAGTGGGAGGTCGGCAACGACGGAGGGTACGAGACCGCCAAGGCGATCGTCGACCTCTCCGCCGCCGGTGGGCAGGTCGTGCTGGAGCTGCGCTTCGGCACGCACAGCCTGGAGCACCACCGGGTGCCGATCCACGAGCGGCAGGCCGCCGCCGAGCAGCCGTGGAAGGACTGGGTCGCCTCGCTGCGGCTGCCGTCCACCGCCCGTGACCTGGTCGCGCGCAGCGCCCTCACCCTGCGCGGGCTCTGCCACGAAGCCACCGGTTCGATCCTGGCCGCAGCGACCACCTCGCTCCCCGAGGAGCTGGGCGGCGTCCGCAACTGGGACTACCGCTACTGCTGGCTGCGCGACGCGGCGCTGACCGCCCGCGCACTTGTCGACCTGGGTTCCGTCGAGGAGGCCGAGGCGCTGCTGCGCTGGGTGGACGGCTGCATCGAGCGCACCGGCGGGCACCCGGAGCGTCTGCACCCGCTCTACACCATCGACGGCTACGAGCTGGGCGCCGAGGCGGTCATCGACACGCTGCCCGGGTACGCCGGCTCCCGGCCGGTCCGGGTCGGCAACCTCGCCAACCACCAGTTGCAGCTGGACGTCTTCGGCCCGATCGCCGACCTGATCGCGGCCGTCGCCGACGCTCGCGGTTCGGTCCGCGACGACGAGTGGCGGGTCCTGGAGAACATGGTCGAGGCGGTCCGCCGCCGCTGGCACGAGCCCGACCACGGCATCTGGGAGGCCCGGCTGCCACCTCGGCACCACGTCTTCTCCAAGGTGATGTGCTGGATGACGGTCGACCGCGCGCTGCACGTGATGCGCGAGCACGGCGGCGAGGACCGGCCCGAGTGGAAGGACCTGCGCGACCGGATCGGCGCCAACGTGCTGGAGCACGGCTGGCACTCCGACGTCGAGGCGTACAGCGTCGCGTACGGGGACGAGGACATGGACGCCTCGTCGCTCTGGATCGGCCTCTCCGGCCTGCTCCCGGGCGACGACCCGCGCTTCCTGTCCACCGTCCTGCGGATCGAGGCGGACCTGCGCAGCGGCCCGGTCGTCTACCGCTACCACTGGGACGACGGCCTGCCCGGCCGCGAGGGCGGTTTCCACATCTGCACGGCGTGGCTGATCGAGGCGTACCTGCGCACCGGCCGCCGCACCGACGCCGAGGAGCTGTTCGCGCAGATGGTGCTGACCGCCGGCCCGACCGGGCTGCTCCCCGAGCAGTACGACCCGCTCGCGGAGCGCGGCCTCGGCAACCACCCGCAGGCGTACAGCCACCTCGGGCTGATCCGCTGTGCCCTGCTGCTGGACAACATGCTCAAGCAGTAGTCGACGGACAGACCACGACGGGCCGGAGCAGCGCTGCTCCGGCCCGTCGTCTGTGCCGGCACCTCTAGGCGGTTTCGGGGACACCGACCCGCTTCCTCGGGCCACACCGCCAATGTTCTGACCGGCGCGTCGCCGGAGTTCACCGCCGCGCTCCGTCGCCTCAGCCGTCGAGCGCGCCCACCACGTCGCCCACCACCACGACGGCGGGCGGGCGCAGGTCGGCCGTGAGCGCGTCGGCGGCCACCTCGCCCAGCGTGGAGCGCAGCACCCGCTGGGTGCCCGTCGTGGCTTCCTGGACGACGGCGGCCGGTGTCTGCGGCGACCGACCGTGGGCGATCAGGGTGGCAGTGATGGCGGCCAGGTTCTTCAACCCCATCAGGATCACCAGGGTGCCGTGCAGACCGGCGAGGGCGTCCCAGCGCACCAGCGAAGCTGGAGCGTCGGGTGCCAGGTGCCCGGAGACCACAGTGAACTCGTGCGCCACCCCCCGATGGGTGACCGGGATGCCGGCCGCGGCCGGCGCGGCGATCGAGCTGGTCACGCCGGGCACCACTGTCACCGGCACTCCGGCGGCGGCGCAGGCCAGCAACTCCTCACCGCCGCGCCCGAAGACGTACGGGTCACCGCCCTTGAGCCGCACCACGAAGGCGCCGGCGAGGGCCCGGTCGACAAGGATCTGGTTGATCTCCTCCTGGGCCCGGGACGGGCCGTAGGGAATCTTCGAGGCATCCACCAGCTCGACGTCCGGGCGCAGCTCGTCGAGGAGCAGCCCGGGTACCAGCCGGTCGGCGACCACCACGTCGGCCTCGGTGAGCAGCCGCCAGCCCTTCACTGTGATCAGTTCCGGGTCCCCCGGCCCCGCCCCGACCAGCGCCACCCGCCCGGCCTGCCGTCCGCCGGTCGTCCCGGTGGAAGCGTCGGGCCGGCCAGCGATCCCGTCCGGTGCCACGCGCACGGCGAGGAGGTCGCGGATGGCGTCGCGGACCGTCATCGCCCGGCGCGGGTCGCCGCCGCCGAGCACCGCCACGGTGACCGGGCCGTGCCGGGTCACGGCCGGGGTCCAGGCGGTGGCGGCCGTCCGGTCGTCGGCCCGGACGCAGAAGATCCGCCGCTCGGCGGCGACGGCGCTCACCGAGGCCGCCGCCATCGGGTCGTCGACAGCGACCTGGACCAGCCAGGCGCCGTCCAGGTCCTCGGGCACGAACCGGCGCGGCACCCAGTGCAGCCGACCCGCGTCGGCCCGGGCGCGCAACGCCGGAGTCAGCTCCGGGGCCACCAGCAGGACGTCCGCACCGGCGTCCAGCAGCGCGGGTACGCGCCGGGTGGCGACCGCGCCGCCACCCACCACGACCACCCGCCGCCCGTGCAGCCGCAAACCCAGGGGGTACGGATTGGAGCTCACGCCGCACCACCGAGGCGCACGGCTCGTTCGCTGCACGTGCTCACTTCTCGACCACCCCGGCCGAGTCGAAGGTGGCCACCTCGTGCAGCACCCGGACCGCGCCGGTGACCACTGGCAACGCCAGCAGCGCGCCGGTGCCCTCGCCGAGGCGCAGCCCCAGGTCGATCAGCGGGTCGAGGCCGAGGTGGCGCAGCGCGACGGTGGCACCGGGCTCGGCCGAGCGGTGGCCGGCGACCATGGCACAGACCGCTTCCGGGGCGAACGCGGCGGCGGCGAGCGCTGCCGAGACCGCGATCACGCCGTCCAGCAGCACCGGCGTGCGGCGTGCGGCAGCCCCCAGGATCAGCCCGGCCAGGGCGGCGTGCTCCAGACCACCGACGGCGGCCAGCACGCCCAGCGGGTCGGCCGGGTCGGGGGTGTGCCGGGCCAGCGCGGCCCGCACCACGGCCACCTTGCGCGCGTACGTCGGGTCGTCGATCCCGGTGCCCCGACCGGTGGTGTCGAGCGGGTCGGCGCCGGTGAACGCGGCGATCAGCACGGCGGCCGGGGTGGTGTTGCCGATGCCCATGTCCCCGGTGAGCAGGATGCCGGCGCCGGCGTCGATCAGCTCGTCGGCGATCCGGATGCCGGTCTGCACCGCCGCCAGCGCCTCGTCCCGGGTCAGCGCGGCGGTCGCGGTGAGGTCGCGGGTGCCCCGGCGGACGGACGCGGCAACCAGCCGAGGCACGGCCGGGTCGCGCACCGCCGGCTCGGCGGCAGGTTCGGTGGGCAGCGGGGTGGCCACGCCGACGTCGACCACTGTCACCGAGGCGCCGGCCTGTCGGGCGAACGCGTTGACCACCGCTCCACCGGCCAGGAAGTTGCCGATCATCTGCGCGGTGACCTCCTGCGGCCAGGGGCTCACCCCCTGGGCGTGCACGCCATGGTCGCCGGCGAAGATCGCCACTGCGGCCGGTTCGGGCAGCGGTGGTGGGCAGACCCCGGCCAGGCCGGCGAGGCGTACCGAAAGCTCCTCCAGCGCGCCCAGCGATCCCGCCGGCTTGGTCAGCCGGCCGTGCAGCTCCCGGGCGGCGGCCATGGCCGCTTCGTCGGCCGGGCGGATCGCCGCGACAGTGGTCTCCAGCATCATGCCTCCATGGTCTCGCGCAGCACGTCGATGAACGCGTCGGTGGTGTTTCGGTCGCGTACCGCCACCCGCAGCCAGTCCGGGCCGAGGCCGGGGAACGTGTCGCCTCGGCGCACCGCCCAGCCGCGCTCGCGCAGGGCGGCCCGGATCGCTGTCGCGCCCGGCAGGTGCAGCAGGACGAACGCGCTGGCGGGCCGGCCGACGACGCGTACACCGGGCAGTTCGGCGAGGCGCGCGACCAGGTGCTCGCGGTCGGCGGCAAGGTCGGCGGCGATCGCGCGTTCGGCCTGGACCGCGACGGCGCTGGCGCAGGCCGACGCTGCCGCCAGCGCGGGCGTGGAGACGGCCCAGAGCGGTTGGACGGCGGCCAGCCGGGACAGCAGCTCCGCGTCGCCGAGCAGGTAGCCGATCCGCAGCCCGGCCAGGCCCCACGTCTTGGTGAGGCTGCGCACCACGAGCAGCCCGGGCAGGTCGCGGCGTTCGGCCAGCGACTCCGGTTCGCCGGGTTGCCCGGAGGCGATTGTGGTGTCGGCGAACGCCTCGTCGACCACCAGCACCCGGCCGGGGCGGGCCAGCGCGGCCACCGTCTGGGCGGGATGCAGCACCGACGTCGGATTCGTCGGGTTGCCGATCATCACGAGGTCGGCGTCGGCGGGCACCCGGGACGGGTCGAGCCGGAAGTCGTCGGCGGCGTCGAGCAGGACCCGCTCGACCGGGTGTCCGGCGGCCCGCAGCGCCGCCTCCGGCTCGGTGAACTGAGGGTGCACCACAACGGGGCGACGAACGCCGCGCAGCGCCTGGGCGATCAGCACGAACCCCTCGGCGGCGCCGGCGGTGAGCAGCACCTCGTTCGGGTGACGGCGGTGCCGGGCGGCGACCGCCGCCCGGGCCGGTGCCGGGTCCGGATAGCGGGCCAGGTCGGTCAGGGTCGCGGCGATCGGGTCGGCCAGCCAGGCGGGCGGTCGCGCCCGACGGACATTGACGGCGAGGTCGATCAGACCGGCTGTCGCCTCCGCGTCGCCGTGGTGGGCGAGGTCCGGATCGCCCTCAGCGGGTGGGGCGACAGCGCTCGGCTGATCAGACATGTCCGCGATCCTGCCGGGAAGGTGGCCGGCGGGACAGTCCATCCCAGCGTAAGCCGCGTCACCACTCGCCGGTTTAAGAGTTCTTCTCATGTACGAATCGGAAATGTCATAACTTGACCAGGTGAGCAACCGACCCCTTGCTGCCGCTGGTCGACTCGTCCCTCTCCTCCGCGCCGGACTGATCGCCGGAATCGTGATCGCCGCCGCCGCCTATCCACTGGTCGCCCTCACCGGGCTCGGCGCGAAGGCCACCGCGCACGCCGTGGACCAGAAGACCCGGGTGCTGAAGACCGCCCTGCCCGCCGAGACCTCGTACGTCTACGGCCCGGACGGCAAGACCGTGCTGACCATGTTCTACGAGGAGTACCGGCAGTACACCAAGCTGTCGGACATGTCGCCGAACATCCAGCAGGCGATCGTCGCCGCCGAGGACTCCCGCTTCTACCAGCACCACGGCGTCGACCCGAAGGGCGTGGCCCGGGCCTTCGTCTCCAACGCCCGCTCCGGCGGCTCCCAGGGCGCCTCGACGCTGACCATGCAGTACGTCCGGATGGCCCTGCGGGACAGCGCGACCACGCCCAAGGAGGTCCAGGAAGCCACCCAGCAGACCAGCCTGCGCAAGGTCAAGGAGATGCGGATGGCGCTGGACCTGGAGAAGGAGATCAGCAAGGAACAGATCATGGAGCGCTACCTGAACTCGGCGTACTTCGGGCACCGGGCGTACGGCATCTACGCCGCCAGCGAGATCTTCTTCTCCAAGACCCCGAAGGACCTCACCCCGGTCGAGGCCGCCACCCTCGCCGGACTGGTCAAGTCCCCCTCGGAGTACGACCCGGCCGACTCCGACCAGAAGGAGGCCACCGGGCGGCGCAACTACGTGCTGGACCGGATGAGCCAACTCGGCTATCTCTCCCCCGACTCGGCCGCCGCCGCCAAGTCCGAACCGATCCGGCTCAAGCTGACCACCCCACCGCACGACTGCGCCGCAGTGGCGGAAAAGTACAACAGCTGGGGCTTCGCCTGCGACTACCTGAAGAACTGGTGGAGCGCGCAGCCCGCGTTCGGGGCGAACCGGCTGGAACGGATGGACAACCTGCGCCGGGGCGGCTACCGCATCGTGCTCAGCCTCGACCCGAAGATCCAGGAGGCCGCGGAGAAGAGCGTGGGCGCCAAGGAGGCCACCGGCAGCCCGTTCGCCAACGGCATCGTGGTGTCCGAGCCGGGCACCGGGCGGGTGAAGGCCATGGCGGTGAACCGGACATACTCGCTGGACCTGGCCGAGAACCCGCAGAGCTCCAACCCGGAGGCCGGGCCGAAGGTGAAGGCCAACTACCCGAACACCGTGGCACCACTGCTCGGCGGCGGTGACCTGGCCGGCTACCAGGCCGGGTCGACGTTCAAGATGTTCCCGATGCTGGCCGCGCTGGACTCGGGGATGACCCTCTCCACCTCGTTCAACGCCCCATACCGCTACCGCTCCGAGGTCTACGACGGCTGGGCGCCCTCCAACGCCAGCGGCGCCATGACCGGTCAGCAGACCATGTGGTCCGGCTTCGGCAAATCGGTGAACACGTACTTCGTCTGGCTGGAGGAGAAGGTCGGCGCGGACCGGGCGGTCCGGTTGGCCGAACAGCTCGGGCTGCGGTGGCGCACCGACGTCGACCGGGACCACGCCTCCCCGGACAAGGCGAAGAAGTGGGGTGCCTTCACCCTGGGCGTCTCTGACGCCACCCCACTGGAGATGGCGAACGCGTACGCCGCCATCGCCGCCGACGGGCGCTACTGCGAGTCCATCCCCGTACAAGCGATCATGAACCGGGACGGCACGCCCGCCACCTACGCCACCCCGGGCGGCCTGCACCGTGAGGTGGCCAAGCCACGCTGCCGGCAGGTGGTGAGCGCGGACGCAGCACGGGCGGCCACCGACGCGGCCCGCTGCCCGACCGGAGACACCCCGGCGCGCGGCAGCTGCGGCGGCTGGTCCACCGCCGACAGCGTGCGGGGCACCGTCGGACGCCCGGTGGCCGGCAAGACCGGTACGACCGACAGCACCCGGTCGGCCTGGTTCGTGGGCTACACCCCGGAGTTGGCAGCGGCGAGCTTCATCTCCGACCCGGACAACCCGTTCAACGCTGTCGGTGACGGGCAGTCCCAGATCCCGATCAAGGCGGTTTCGGAGACCCTGCGCGACGGCCTGAAAGGCACCCCGACCCGCCAGTTCACCCCACCGTCGGACGCCATCGTCGGCTGACCGGCGCAGGGCTCAGCGCAGGTCGGCCGCGACGAACGACCACAGCTCCAGATCCACCCGGCCGCCACTGACGAACCCGGCGTTGCGCAGCAGACCCTCGTAGCTGAACCCGGCCTTCTCGGCGACCCTGCGCGAGGCCAGGTTGCCGGGAGCCACCCGCAACTCGACCCGCTGGAAGCCGTGCTCCAGGATCAGCGCGATGGCCACCGCGTCGACCGCCTCGGCGGCGAAGCCGAAGCCCCGCGCGTGCGCCGCCATCGCGTAGGAGATCTCGGTGAGGCGGGCGCCCCAGTCGGTGCGCCGGGTCCACAGCGAGCCCACCACCTGGTCGTCCTCCCGCCGGAGCACCGCGTAGTGGTCACCCTCCCCACTGTCGCGCCGCTGCCGGGCCAGATCGGTGCACCAGGCCAGCCCGTCGATCGGGCCGGAGTCGTCGGGCAGCGGCAGCCACCGCCGGGTCAGCTTGTCGGCGAAGATCTCCCCGGCCGCCGCCGCGTCAGCCGCCGTGAGCTGACGCACCTCGGTACGCGGAGTGGAGACGGTCAACGCCGGGAATCGGCGCACCGCCACCTGACCGATCACACCGACACCTCGCCCGACTGCGCGGGCACCACCTCGCTCGTCGGGTCGGCCGCCGCGGCGGCGACCAACCGAGCCGCCGTCTCCGGATGGCTCGCCCAGTGCAGTGTGAGCTGCGAGGCGTGCACGTTGCGCCAGACGAAGCCCTCCGGCGCGCCGCCGTCCCAGCTCCAGGCCGGGCGCTGACCGGCGCGGGGAGTGAGCACCGCACGGTGTGCCTTGTGCCCGACCAGCACCGTGCCGGTGGCGGCGACCACGCTGTCGGTCTGGGCGGTCGCCTCCCGGTAGCCGGCCACCACACCGTCGCGGCTGACGCCGACAGCGTCCAGGACACCGCACATCGGCAGCCCGTCCAACTCCCGGGCCAGCCAGAGCAACCCGGCGCCCTCGGCGATCACCGGACGCCCGGTCCGCGCCAACTCGGCCACCGCGATGCAGAGCCGCCGGTTGGCAGACAACTGCTCGGCGTATGCCTCGGGCAGCGCGCCGCCGACGACCAGCGCGCGGGTGCCGACCGGCAGCGCCTCGTCGCGCAGCGGGTCGACGACGACGACCTCGGCGCCGGCGGCCCGGAGCAACTCGGTGGTCTCCGGGTGGCTGAAGCTGCCGCCCGGCCCACCGGCCACCGCCACCAGTGGGCGGTTCGCCGGGGGTGTGAACGTGCCGAGGGCCTCCTCGGGAGACCAGGCCGGCGTCGGCAGCGGCGGGGCGGAGCGGGCCAGCCCGAGCAGCCGTTCCAGGTCGACAGTGGCAGCGACGGCCTCGCCCAGCCGGCGGACCGCACGGACGGCGTCGGCCGAGTCGTCGACCACCGGCGCCACCCCGTGGCGCCGCGACGGCAGCACAGCTGGCAAATCCTGTCGACGCAGCGCGCCGTAGACCGGCACCCCCACGTCGTCCAGCGCCTCGCGCAGCATCCCCTCGTGCCGCGACGACGCCACCCGGTTGAGGATCACCCCGCCGAGCCACAACTGCTCGTCGTACGAGCGGAAACCGTGCACCAGGGCCGCCACCGACTGACCCATCGCGGCCACGTCGACAACGAGCACCACAGGGCTGCGCAGCGCGGCGGCCGCAGCGGCGGTGGACTCCTGCTCGGGGCGGCCACCGACCGAGTCGTACAACCCCATGCTGCCCTGCACCACTGCCAGCCCGGCACCGGCGGCACCGTGCGCCACCAGCGGGGCGAGCCGGTCGAGGCCGACCAGTCGGGGGTCGATCACCCGACCCGGCCGACCGGAGGCGAGACCGAGGTAGGCGGCGTCGACGTGGTCCGGCCCGAGCTTGAACCCGGCGACGTCGACCCCTCGCTCGGCCAGGGCGGCGAGCAGCCCGATCGCCAGCGCGTTCTTACCGTGCCCGGAGGACGGCGCGCTGAGCACCAGGCGCGGCACGACGGTCATCATCGACTCCTCGCGAGCGGCGGCGGGTACGCGACGGGACGACCAAGGCCGATCCGTCGGCGTGACGATACCCGCCCGGCTCAAGGCGCGAGCACCGCCAACCGGGGTGGGCGACCCGGCCCTGGCAGCGCCCCGGAGCATCCGCCCGGCCCGGTCCGGCCCGGTCCAGGTCAGTGGCGCCGGTCATACGAGTAGCCTCGGTCCCGTGTACCGGTTCCTGCTGAGCCCACGCTGGCTGGGCGCCCTCGCGCTGACCCTGGTCGCGGCCGCCGTCATGGTGTTCCTCGGCAACTGGCAGCTGGACCGCTACCGGGGGCGCACCGAGGTCAACGAACGGATCGACGCGGGCCAGCGGATGGCTCCCGTGCCGATCGCCGACGCGCTGCGCGCCCCCACCGGCGGCGGGGGGACGGCCGGTCCGGCCCCCGCCGAGGACAAGGTCTGGACCCGGGTCACAGTCACCGGCCGGTACGACCCCACGAACACAGTGCTGGTCCGTGGCCGGACGGTGGACAGCCGGGTCGGTTTCGAGGTGCTCACCCCGCTGGTGCTCGCCGACGGCACGGCGCTGCTGGTGGACCGGGGCTGGATCCCGCCGGCACCCGGTGGGGCGACCGCTAAGCCGTCGGTCCCGGCCGCGCCGACCGGCGACGTGACTGTGGTCGGCCGGGTGCATGAGACCGAGAGCGGCGCCGGCGCGGTGACCCGACGCGACGGGCTGTTGGAGATCCGGCGGATCGGGGTGTCGCGGCTGGCCGGCGAGCTTCCCTACCCGGTCTACGGTGCGTATCTGCTGCTCGACGAACAGACCCCGGCAGCAGATCCGGTGTTCAAGGCGGTCCCGGTCGGGCACGCCAACAACTGGCAGAACTTCGGCTACGTCGTGCAGTGGTGGCTGTTCGCGGTGATGGCCCTCTTCGGTTACGGCTGGGTGGCCCGTCGGGAGGCCCGCCGGGCCGCCGGCATCGGCACCACCCCGGCTCCCCTGGACCGGGCCGCCGAGCCGACGCCGACCGCTTCCGCCTGACCCCGCCCGGTCAGCCGGTCACGCGGCCGGCGTGGATGGCGCGGACCGCGTCGATGGTGTCCGCCTCCGCTGCGGACTTGTCGTCGCGATAGCGCACCACCCGGGCGAACCGCAGCGCCATCCCACCGGGATAGCGCGAACTCGTCTGCACCCCGTCGAAGGCGATCTCCACCACCTGCTCGGGCCGGACCCGGACCACCCAGTCGCCGCGTTCCACGGCGAGGCCGAGGAACCGTTCGGTCTGCCACCGCAGCAGCTCGTCGGTGAGCCCCTTGAACGTCTTGCCGAGCATCACGAAGTCACCGGTGCGCGCGTCACGCGCACCCAGGTGCAGGTTGGACAGCCAGCCCTTGCGTCGGCCGCTGCCCCACTCGACGGCGAGCACCACCAGGTCGAGGGTGTGCCGCGGTTTCACCTTGACCCAGGCGGCACCGCGCCGGCCGGCGTCGTAGGGGGCGTCCGGCGCCTTGACCACCACGCCCTCCTGCCCGGCGTCGAGCGCTGCGGCGAACGCGGCGGCGGCCTGCTCCGGGCCGTCGACCTCCATCCGACCGACAAGCAGCGACGAATCCACCGAACCGGCGAGGGCGGCCCACCGCTCCCGGCCGGGGCTGTCGATCAGATCCTGGCCGTCGAGGTGCAGCAGGTCGAAGAAGTACGGGGTGAGCACCGTCGCGCCGGTGCTGGCAGCCGCCGCGAGCACCGCCGGAGCGACAGGTGTGCGCCCGGTGGTGCTGGGGGTGGTGCGTCGGGCGGCCCGGCTCGACGTCTGCTGGAATGGCAGTGGGCGACCGGTCTCGTCCAGGCCGATGGCCTCGCCGTCGAGGACCAACTCCCGGCCCGGCAGGGCACGGACCGCGGCGACCACCTCGGGCACCCGGGTGGTGATCTCGTCGAGGCTGCGGGTGAACACGGCGATGTCGGTGCCGGAGCGGTGCACCTGGATGCGGATGCCGTCGAGCTTCACGTCGACCACCGCCGGCGTGCCGGTAGCGGCCAGCGCCTCGTCGACCGAGGGGGCGCTCTGCGCGAGCATCGGCGCCAGCGGGCGGCCGACCTGGAGACCGAACCCGGCCAACTCGGCGGCCCCTCCGGCCAGCGCGGCCACCGCCACGGCCCGGAGATCACCGGCGAGCAGCAGCGCCCGGCGGACCGCCGCCACCGGCACCTCGGCGGCCCGGGCCACCGCGTCCGCGAGGAGACCGGCCTGGGCGCCCTGCCGTAGCTCGCCACTGAACAGGCCGGTGAGCAGCCGCTGCTCGTCGGCCGTCGCCGCCGCGTAGAGGGCGCCGAGCAACGCCCGACGCCGAGCCTGTGAACCCGAGCCGTGCACCGCGGCGATCTGCGCGATCGCCGCGTCAACGGCGGCCACCGTCAACGTCGGCTCGGCGGCCGGTGGCGGCAGGTCACGCAGGCTCGCGTAGCCGACCCCGGTCTGCCGTTGGCGCAGCTCACCGGCGAGATAGCCGGCACCGGGCTCGACCTCGCCGGGGTCGAGCCGACGCAGCGCGTCAGCGAGCAGCTCCACCTTGGCCCGTCGGCCGCTGGTGGCGCCGACGGCGGCGGAGGTGGCTGCCAGATCGAGGAACCGCACGCAGCTCATCCTGCCAGTCACCTCCGACACCGCCCGGGCGGTGTCGGCAGGGTGCCGCCCACTCACGCGGACGACGGTTCAGGCGGAGACGGGTTCCTCGATGCGCAGACCTCGGGCGCGGACCTCGCCGGCGACCCGGGAGAGCACCGAGTCGAGGGCGACCAGTGCGGCGGAGAGCTCACCGAGCTGTTCGTTGAGCGTGTCCTCGGACCACGCGGAGACATCGACATCTCCCAGCGCGCTGACAGCGGCCCCCAACCGGGCCATCACCTCGTTCGTACTCATGTACGAAAGGCTATAACAGCTGACCATCCGACACGCCGTAAACTCCCAGATCAGGCCCAAAGTTGCCGTTCTGACACCTAACTGCTCACCGCCGCCACGTTGCGCAGAAGCAGCGCCTCGGCGAGGCAGACCCTGGCGAACTCACCAAGGTGCAGGCTCTCGTTCGGGCCGTGCGCACGGGCGTGCGGGTCCTCCACGCCGGTCACCAGGATCGCCGCCTTCGGGAACATCTCCTGGAAGGTGGCGATGAACGGAATCGAACCGCCGATGCCGACGTCCACCGGGTCGGTGCCGTCCCAGGCGGTCCGGAAGGCCGAACGGGCGGCGTCGAACATCGGCCCGGACGTGTCGATCACGCACGGGTCACCGTCGTGTTCGACGGTGACAGTCACCTGCGCGCCCCACGGCGCGTGCTGCTCCAGGTGCGCACGCACCGCCGCGTACGCCCGCTTGGGGTCGTCGCCCGGAGCGAGGCGGATGCTGAGCTTCGCCTTCGCGGCCGGAACCAGGGCGTTCGGCGCCTCGCCGGTGGACGGCGCGTCGACACCGAGAATGGCCAGCGCTGGCTTGGTCCAGAGTCGGTCGGTGATCCGGCCGGTGCCGATGAGCTGCACGCCGTCGGCGAGCCCGGCCTCGGCCCGGAATCGGTCCTCCGGATAGTCGACCGTGGCGCCCTCCCGGCCGACCAGGCCGTCCACCGCCACGTCACCGGCGTCGTCGTGCAGCGTCGCCAACAGCCTGACCAGCGCGGTGAGCGCGTCCGGCACGGCGCCGCCGAACATGCCGCTGTGCACCGCGTGGTCCAGCGTGCGCACCTCGACGAAGCAGTTGACGATGCCCCGCAGCGAGGTGGTCAACGCCGGTACGCCGATGTCCCAGTTGGCGGAGTCGGCGATCACGATGACGTCAGAGGTGATCTCGTCGCGGTGCTCGACCAGCAGTTGCTCCAGCGAGTCGGAGCCATACTCCTCCTCGCCCTCGATGAAGAGGACCACGCCGACCGGCAGCGCGTCACCGTACGCGCGCAGCGCCGCCACGTGCGCCATGACGCCGGCCTTGTCGTCGGCCGCGCCCCGGGCGTAGAGCCGGCCGTCGCGTTCCACCGGCTCGAACGGGTCGGACTCCCACAGCGACCGGTCGCCGACCGGCTGGACGTCGTGGTGGGCGTAGAGCAGCACGGTGGGCGCGCCGGGCGGGGCGGCCCGACGGCCGATCACCGCCGGCTGGCCGCCGGATCGCACGATGTCGACGTCCAGGCCACAGCCGCGCAGCAGCTCGGCGACCGCCTCGGCCGAGCGCTCCACGTGCGAGTGGTCGAAGCCCTCGAAGGCGATGCCGGGGATGCGGACGAGGCGCTCCAGGTCGGCCCGGACGCCGGGCATCTCCCGCTCGACGGCGGCCCGCACCTCGGACTCGGACATGATCGGTGAGGTCATGACCGGCATCGTATGCCGGCCTTACCGGGGCGTGTCGGCGGAGCCCGTGCCGTCACCGCTGTCAGTGGGGCCGGTGCCGGCCCGCGCGCCCGGGGCGGCCCGCCCGGCGCGGTGTGCGCGGCCCGCCGCCTCGGTGGCGGCGTCCATCCAGGAACGGGCCCGACCGGCGGTGCCGCCCACCCACTCGCCGACGTCACTCGCGCCGTCGCCGAGGCGGCGCAGCAACCCGACCAGCGGGTCGGTCGACCGGCTGAACTCCTCCCGGTACGACTCGGCAGCCGCCTTGATCTCCTCCGACACGCTTGTCGAGCTGTCATCCTCGCGGCGCGGATAGTCCCCCGCCAGCACCCGCCCGTACTCCCCGGAGTCGATCCACTGGCGCAGCGACGCCGCCCGCGCAACCGGCACCGGGTGGGTGCTCCACGCTGTCATCCGGATCTTGTGCAGGCTGTCGCGCAGGTCGCCGCCACCGGCGTACTCGGCGGCCTGCTCCAGGAAGGCGGTGGTGTCGACCTGGGACAGGTCACCGCCGCCGGCGAGCTTCATCAGCAGCCGCAGCGCGGCGCCCGGGTCCTGCCCGGCGAGCAGGCCGGCCCGGTCGGCGGAGAGTTCCGCCTTGCGCCACCACTCCAGCATTGCCGCGATGATGGCGCGCAGCGCGATCGCGCCGACCGGCAACCAGCTCAGGTTGGCCGCCCACCGGGTGAGAATCATGAGCATGGTCTTGTAGACCGCGTGCCCGCTGCCCACGTGCCCCAACTCGTGGCCGAGCAGGCAGCGCAGCTCATCCTCGTCGAGTTGCTGCACGCAGGCGGAGTTCAGCACGATGAACGGCCGCTCCAGCCCGACCGCCTCGGCGCCCAACCAGGGCGACTGCGTCACGTACAGCTCGGGCAGTTCGGCCACGTCGAGCGCCGCCGCGGCCTCGGTGTAGCGCTGCCACACCGCCGGGTACTGCCTGTGGTCGACCCGGATGCCGGAGGCCAGCACGGACAGCCGGAAACCCCGCTCGTTCCACATCCCGAAGAACGCCCGCAGCACGTCGTCGAAACCGCGCAGTTCCCGCAGCGCGACCAGGGCACCCCGGTCGGCCGGATGCTCCCAGGCCCGCGAGCTGATGCCGGTGAGGGTGATCCGACGCCGCGCTGGCGCGTCCGCTGCCGTCATTGTGGCTCCCCGTTCGCCGTAGCTCTCCGCATCGTGCCGCAGTCGGTGGCCCACGTCCATGCCCCGCTCATCGGAGCCGCACGTAGTACCGATCCGCGTCGTACGGCAGTGTCGGCGCGCCATCCACCACCAGGTCGGCGTGGACAGCTGTCTCGTCGACGGCGAAGTGCGCCCGCTCCCCGTCATGCCAGCGGCGCAGCTCGGGCAGGATCTCCGGGCCGTCCCGGGCGACAGCGCGAGCCAGCCGCAGCGACGCGGGCGCGGTGACGAACACGGCCAGCGTCAGCTCCGGCCGGACGACCGCCCGGGCGGCGCTGACCCCCTCGACCACCAGCACCGGAGCCACCGGCACCGGAACCGGCCGGGGCAGGAAGCACCGCCGGACCCAGCTGTACCGCCGGTAGGCGCCCGGCTCTCCGTTACGCAGCGGGCCGAGCACCCCCTCGTCGAGCCGGGGCCAGAAGGTGACCTGGTCGTCCCACCCGTCGAGCAGGTCGTCGGTGTGCACCACCGGCGGTCGGCCGCCGAGCGGCCCCGTCAGGACATCCGCGAGCTGCGCGGCGAACCGGCTCTTACCAGCGCCACTCGGCCCGTCGACAGCGACGAGCCGGGTCCGCCCCAACCGCGCCGGGCCCGCGAGCACCCGACGAGCCAGTTCGGCGTACGCCTCGACGACCGCCACCGTCGGTCCGACAGTTCCCGGGTTCAGCGCAGCCTCCCGTGGTGCATGACCGAAGTATGCCGCCACCGCTGGTGGGCAGGGTGATCGACTCAGGTTCGTCGACGCCCCTGTCGGCGGGACCACAGTTGTCTGCGACCGTGTCGATCATGCCGATTGGTGGGCCGGAGTTGGTCAGCCTGACACGTCCGGCTGACCGCCCCGGCCGGCCACCGTCACGTCCGGGGGAATTGGGGCGGCGACGGGTGACGGGCGGCCCGTTCGCCGCCCGGGGTGCCAGCGAATCGGCATGATCGGGTGGTGCTCCGAGACGTGATGAGCCCCGGTATAGACGCCCTACTCGAACAGGCCCGCGCCGGGCTGCACCGACTGACTCCGCAGCAGACCGTCGAGGCGGTCCGCGGCGGCGCGTTGCTGGTCGACACCCGTACCGAACTGCAGCGCCGCGAACAGGGCGACCTGCCCGGCGCGGTCGTCATCGACCGGACCGTACTCGAGTGGCGCCTCGATCCGGCCAGCGCCTGGCGGATCCCGGAAGCCAACGGGTACGACCGGGAGATCATCCTGGTGTGCCGACAGGGCTACAGCTCCAGCCTGGCCGCAGCCAGCCTGCAGACCCTCGGGCTGCGCCGGGCCACCGACATGATCGGCGGCGTGGACGCCTGGCTCGCCGCCGGCCTGCCCACCACCGACCGTCCCGCCGACATCCGCCCCTGACTCCTCCCGACCTCGCCCCGCAGGTTCCGCTCCGGGGCGGTTGGTCTGCGCAAGATCGTGCTCGAACCAGGAAACAGGCCTCTCCTCGCGCGGACAAGGCCCCTGAAACAAGGATCGAGCACGATCATGCGAAAGCGGTGGCCCCGGCGGACCCCAACAGACGGCCCAACAGGCGGCCCGACAGGCGGCCCAACAGGCGCGCGGTAAAGAGCACCCTCGCTGCCCGTGGCGCGGCCTCCGCACCACGCTCCGCATGGGACGGTGGACCGGCCAAGAGGGTCAGGTCGGGGCGCCGGGTGGGATGAAGGGGAGGTCGGCGGGTGGACCGGCTTCGATGAGACGCCAGAGGGCATCGGTGTCCAGGTGTTCCTCGACCAGGTCGCCGAGCAGGTCGAGTGAGCGTTCCCGGGCGGCGGCGAAGCTGGTGGCCGGTGCCACCCGGAACCCACTGCGACCGGCCAGGCGAGCCGCCTCGGTGAGGAACCACCGGCGGAACTCGTCGGACTCGAACGCCCCGTGCCAGTGCGTGCCGTGCACCACGCCGAGCACGGCACCCTCTCCGACACCGTCATCGCTGGTCAGCAACGGGGTCAGGTTCGGGTCGGCCTGTGAGACGTACCCGTGGTGGATCTCGTAGCCCCGCACCGGGAGGCCACCGTGGCCGGTGCCCACCGACTGGCGGACGGTCTTGCGCGGGTCGAAGGTGATGTCCATGGGCAGCAGACCGAGCCCCGGCACGCTGCCCTGCCGGCTCTCCACCGGATCGTGGATGGCGCGGCCGAGCATCTGGAAGCCGCCGCAGAGGCCGAGCAGGGGCTTGCCGGCCGCCACATGGGTGGCTACCGCGTCGGCGAGACCCGTTTCGCGCAGCCATCCGAGGTCGGCGACCGTGGATTTGGAGCCGGGTAGGACGACCAGGTCGGCGGCGGCCAGTTCGGCTGGTTCGATGGTGAGGCGTACCCGGACGCCCGGCTCGGTGGCGAGCGCCTCCACGTCGGTGGCGTTGCTGATCCGGGGTAGGCGGACGACCGCCACGTCCAGCCATTCACTGCCGTGCGGGGCGGCGGGCCGGCCGAGCACCCGACCGTAGGCGAGCGAGTCCTCCGCGTCGAGCCACAGGTCCAGTGCCCAGGGCAGCACCCCGTACGTGGGGCGGCCGGTGACCTGACGCAGCATGTCCAGACCCGGCTGGAGCAGCCCGAGGTCGCCCCGGAACTTGTTGATCACGAATCCGGCGATCAGCGCCTGGTCGGCCGGGTCGAGCAGGGCCACGGTGCCGAACATCGAGGCGAAGACACCACCCCGGTCGATGTCGCCGACGACGATGGTGGGCAGGTTGGCGTGCCGGGCCAACCCCATGTTGACGTAGTCAACGGCCCGAAGGTTGATCTCCGCAGGGCTGCCGGCACCCTCGCAGATCACCACGTCGTACGTCTCGCGTAGCTCGGCCAGTGCGGCGTACGCCGTCTCGGCGAGCCGGGGACGTAGCTGCCGGAAGGTGCCAGCGGTGATGGTGTCGACCGCCTCGCCCAGCAGCACCACCTGACTGGCCAGGTCGCTGCCCGGCTTGAGCAGCACCGGGTTGAACCGCAGGTCGGGTGCGATCCCGCACGCCGCGGCCTGCATGGCCTGGGCGCGCCCGATCTCGCCGCCGCGCCCGTCCGGCCCGACGACCACGGCCGAGTTGTTCGACATGTTCTGCGCCTTGTACGGCGCCACCTTCACGCCCTGCCGGTGCAGCCAACGACAGATGCCGGCGGTGAGCACGCTCTTGCCGGCATCGGACGTCGTACCGGCCACCAGCAGCCCGCCGCTCACCTCCCACTCCCCCGCCGCACCCCGACGCCCTCGGCCACCCCGGCAGCCCTGCCCATACCGACGCCCCGCAGCCCATGCTCACCGGCACTGCCCAGCCGCAGGGCCCCGGCCACGCCGCCCAGCCCGCGCCCGCCGGCCGCACCTGCCGGCCCTCGCCGGCCCACGGCACCGATCAGCGCACGCCTGCTCACCGCGCCAACCAGCCGGCCGAGTGTCACGGGGTACGCGGCGGCCAACCCGACGGCGGCCAACCCCACCGCGCCGGAGATCCGGGCCGCCCGCTTCAGGTGCCGCGCCTCCGGGCGGGGACCGTCGCCGAGGAACGGCCGCACCTCGGAGCGCCCGAAGTAGACGTTGCGACCACCGAGGCGGACCCCGAGCGCACCGGCCATCGCCGCCTCGCACTGACCGGCGTTGGGGCTCGGGTGGTCGTTGCGGTCCCGCCGCCACACCTGCCAGGCGCGCCGCCGGTCCCCGTGCGCGACCGGCGCGACGGCGATGGTGAGCAGCCCGGTCAGCCGGGACGGCACGAGGTTGAGCGCGTCGTCCAGCCGAGCGGCCGGCGTGCCGAACCGCGCGTAGCGCGTCGACCGGTGCCCGACCATCGCGTCGAGCGTGTTCGCCGCGCGGTAGCCCAGCAGCCCGGGCAGACCAGCGACCGCACCCCAGAGCAGCGGTGCGACCACCGCGTCGGAGGTGTTCTCCGCGACCGACTCGACTGTGGCACGGGCCAGCTCCGACTCGCCCAACGTCGACGGGTCCCGCCCGCAGAGGTGACCGAGGCGCCGCCGGGCAGCGGGCAGGTCGCCGTCACGCAGCGTACGACCCATGACGGTCGCCTCGTGCCGTAGCGTGCGGCCACCCAGCACGGCCCACGTGCCGGCCGCCACCAGCACCGCCCGGGTCACCGGCCGGTGCCGGGTAGCCACCGCGGCGGCCGCCCCGAGCAACACCGGCCCGCCCACGGCCAGCGCGGTGAATGCCGTGCCCGCCGTTCGGTCCGGGCGGTAGAGGCGGCGCTCCAGCGCGCCCGCTGCCTGCCCGAAACCGGCCACCGGGTGCCACCGGCGGGGGTCGCCGAGCGCCCTGTCCAGCGCATACCCGGCCAGCAGCCCCACCGCGTTCGCCATCGGCGCTGTCCGTCGCACCCGCACCACCTCCGGCCGGCCAGCCTAGACGAGCACGCCGTGAACCAGCCCAATCCACTGTCGCGCACCAGCAACGAGAATCCGTGGAGTGGACAGGTAGGCCAACCTGCTGACGCCCGTCACGCGGGGTGACGACGCTTGCCGCGCCGCCACCCCGCCCCCGTCGTGCCGCACCGCACCGCACCGCACCGGGCGGTGCCGGGCCGGGCGGTGCCGGGCCGGGCGGTGCCGGGCCGGGCGGTGCCGCTTCACCGCAGCACCCGTCGCCGAGGCGGTGCCTCGGCCGGGCTCGACCGTCGCTGGTTGGGCGGCGGTCGAGCCGGCCAGTCAGGCTGGTTGCGGGATCCGGCCCCGACCACGCCGCCCTCGACCGGGCTGCGCCGGCTGCGGCTGCCCCTCGTCGGGCACCGGCCCCAACTCGATGTCCAGGTCACCGTCGGCGTTGTCGTCGTCCGCCTCGGGCGGAGGGGCCAACTCGTCGTCGAGCTCCGGCGGAACGTCGGCCTGCCCGCTGCTCGCGAGCGCTCTGCCGTCACCGAGAACCTCGCCGCTCGGGGAGCTGTCGTCGTCCGCCGGGACGTTGCCGAACGGGCTTGTGCGCAGCTCCGCGTAATCGGGCAGCTCGAAGTCGTCGTCCAGCGGACCGTCGTCGGGCAGCACTGGCGCCTGCCCGGCCGGCACCGGCTCGGTGGGCTCGCCGTGCACCCGGCTTTCGGCCTCCGCGTCCTCCACGGTGCTGGTCGCCATGCTCGGCCGGTTGCGCAGGAAGCGGGCGCGACCCCGGGACAGGTCATGGCCGACGGCGACCGCCTCCAACTCGTAGAGCGTGCGGTGGTTACCGCCGTCGTCGGTCCAGTCGCGGGTGTAGAGCCGCCCGCAGACCACCACCGGATCGCCCACCATGACGGAGGCGGCCACCCCCTCGGCGAGCTTGCGCCAACAGTTGACGCGGACGCGGAGCGAATTGCCGTCAACCCACCGGCCGCTGTCCCGATCGAGTCGGCGGGCGGTGGAGGCGACCTTGAAGTTGGCCACCAGAGTGTTGCTCTGGGTCGTACGCCGCCACTCGGGCGTAGTCAGCACATTGCCGACGATTGTCACGTAAGTGTCGAACATCGTCCCTCCAGGGGGATCGGGGCCTGCCAGCGCGAGTCGACTCGACTCCGAGCATCGACACTGAGGACGCACTTCGTGAGCACCCATCCCCGACCTGTGGATGACGAACCGACCTGTGGACAAAGCCCTGATCAAGCCCAGATGTGGTACGCCCGACCCACCCGACCCGCCGTCCACGGTTTCCCAGGCCGCCCGAACTGGGTAAGGACTTGATCAACGCACCACCGACAGCTCCACGTCGACGAGAGGTCAGCGCCATGATGATCACTACCATCGGCTCCGCGAACGCTTCCGAGGCGCAGCGATGAGCGCCGTGGCGAACCCGGCCACAGTGGCTGAGTGCCTGCGGGTGGGCGCCGGGTTCTCGCAGGGCGACCGCAACTGGATCGCCGAGCAGTTCGGCACCCTCGACGCCCGGCTCGCCAGCTTCCACGCCGACGCCACCGAGCTGGAGGTGTCGGTGAAGGACCGGGAGGCGCGTGGTCAGAAGGTCACCCTGGAGTGCTGGATCGCCGGCCGGCAGAAGATCGTCACCACCTCCGCCGAGGAGGACCTGCACGCCGCGCTCAATGACGTCCGTGACGACCTGCGCCGGCGGCTCAACGACGCCAAGACCCGCCAGGAGCCCCGGCACAACAAGCACCTGCGCGACCTCCCCCAGCCGCAGTTGGAGGCCGACGAGTCGGACAACCCGGCCCCCCGCGCCGACGCGGAAACGGCCTGACCCACGCCCCATCCCCGCGATCTTGCACTTTCGGCTCCCCATCGGCGGCTATTGCCCCTATTTGTCGGGACAGGAAGTGCAAGATCGCGGGGGTGAGTGGGGCGGGTGAGGCCGGTGGGGCGGGCGGCGGCGTGGGCTACCGCTCGGTAGGTTGGCGGCGTAGCGTCGCGTTCGTGGAACCGGACGTGTTGGGGCCGCCGTACGAGCGGCAGACGATCGACCTGGGCACCGACGACGAAGGCCCCGTTGTCGCGACACTGGTCCGGCGGCGGGCCGAGCGCCCCACCGGGCGCGCCGTGCTCTACGTGCACGGCTTCGTCGACTACTTCTTCCAGACCCATCTGGCCGACTTCTTCGCCGAGCGAGGCTGGGACTTCTACGCGCTCGACCTGCGCAAATACGGTCGCAGTCTGCTCCCGGGTCAGACCCCGAACTTCTGCCGCGACATCAGCGACTACTTCCCCGAGCTGGACGCCGCCGCCGAGATCATCCGCAAGGACGACGGGCACGACACCCTGCTGACGATGGGCCACTCCACCGGCGGCCTGATCATCTCGCTCTGGGCACATGCCCGCCGCGACACCGACACCGTCGATGGCCTGGTGCTCAACAGCCCCTTCTTCGACCTGAACGCCCCCTGGGCGGTCCGCCGACCCCTCGCGGCCGCCGCGTCCCGGCTGGGCCGCAGGGCGCCGCACCGCATCCTCCCGTTCGGGTTGGGCACTGTGTACGGCGAGAGCCTCCACTCCGACCACCGCGGTGAGTGGACCTACGACCTGGCGTGGAAGCCGCTGGCCGGGTTCCCGGTCCGGGCCGGCTGGCTGAACGCGATCCGCACCGGGCAACGCCGGCTCCGCGCCGGGCTGGACATCCAGGTGCCGGTGCTGCTGGCCTGCTCGACCCGCTCCTTCCGTGGCACCAAGTGGCACGACAACGCGACACTGGCCGACGCCGTGCTGGACGTCGAGCACATGATCCGCTACGCGCCCCGCCTCGGCCGCCACGTCACGGTGGCCCGCTTCGACGGCGGGTTGCACGACCTCACGCTCTCCGGTCCCGCCGTACGGACAAAGGTCTTCGACGAGGTGGGCCGCTGGGCCGAGGCGTTCCTCGCCGCCGGCCCCACCGCCCCGGCCGACGCGCAGACCGCCGACACGGCCGGGGCAGCGACGCCCACCGGCTGACCTGGCCGGGCGGCGCGCGGTTCAGACGTCGCCTGGCGTTGCCGGGAGGACGGCACGGATCCGGTCGAAGGTCGCCACCGGGTGCGCGCCGACACCAGGTAGGACCAGGCCCAGGCAGTACGGGGCGACCTCACCGGTGGGCTCAGCCTGGACGATGAAGACCGGCGCGCCGACGTACCCCGGCGGCAGCTCGGTGGTGATCAGCACGGCGTCCCCGTCGCGGACCACCCGCTCGATCGCGACCTCCAACGGCCGCGACCCGTCTTCGCGTACCCCATGGGCCAGCACGAAAGCGGAACTGGCGTCGGCGCCGAGGCGTGCGATGACCTCGGGCCCGGCGGCGATCCCCGCCGGCACCGGCTGGACGCGCCAGCGCCAGCCGCCGTCGCCGGCGTACCGGTGCAGGCCGGCGGTCGGCAACACCGCGACCCCGTCGGCCGCGAAACGGGCCCAACCGGGCACGATCTCGGCCTCGGAAATGACGGCCGGGGCCACCCCCGCCGGCTCGGTGACGCTCGCCCGCAGGCCCAACTCACCACCCGAACCGCCCACCAGGTCGGCAGCCGTCAGCAGCGACTCCCCCACCGGGTCGTCGCCGCCCTGGAAGAAGAACGCGGTACCGAAGTCGCCCGAGGACCGGTACGGCAGGATGGCGCGACCGACGACCTGGCACAGCTCGTAGGCGACGTCGCTCTCGGCGTCGGAATCCAGCAACACCAGCCAAAGGTACGGTCCGAGGCGAGGCCGGTCCGCGGTAACCCGGATGCCCGCCACGAGGCGGACGTGAGACTCTGCTCGGCAACGTGGACGCGGGCACCCTTTTCGCCGTCGGGCAGTGGGACGGCGGTACCCTCTGGGCGCGACATCCACGCCACACGCGCCCGTAGCTCAGCGGATAGAGCAGGGGACTTCTAATCCCAAGGCCGCAGGTTCGAATCCTGCCGGGCGCACCCACTTCGCCGCAGGTCAGCGGGTTTCCGCTCCCGGTCGAGACGATCACCATGGCCTCCGGACAGCGATTCGTACGGCCAAGTCAGCCGAGGTCGGCCGTCGCCCGGATCTTGTGCCGGGTCCGGTCGATGTGGTCCGGGCCCACCGGCGGACCGACCTTGGACGGGAAGACCGGGCCGTGATCCTGCCACCGCTCCCCCACCGCCGGCGTGATGCCACCAGCGCCGCCCCTGGCGGTGAGCCATGGTCGGAAGTACCAGAACGCGTCGCCGCTACAGAGGCCGTCCATGGGTGGAGCTGGAAGTCTGCGATGTGATCAGGAGAGACGAGGCTGAGCCGGTACGCCAACCAGTCGTTTAGCCGCAGCCGTTACATCCCTTGTGGAGAGGTTTGAGTGGCCGTCCCGCGGCGGTCCTGCTCATTGCGCAGTCTTTGGACGTGCATCGCCTCTTGCTCTTCCGGCCACTGACGGTAGTATCTCCGTGTTTTTGCTTGCAACGGGGAGGAATACCACATGCGATGGAAGTTTCCGGCTGGCGCCCTATTGGCGCTGGCCTTTTTGATTCCGGCTACGCCGGCGGTGGCTCAAATCGAGTCGCCCGGGCTCAACGAGGCCTGTCAAACGGTCGAGCGCAAGGTGTACAAGGACATTCGCGAGCTTGTCACCATCGACCTGGATACCGCCACTGATCAGGAGATTCGGGTGTTGACCGCCCAGATCCTGGCTGCGGCGAACGCCGACTCGTTGCCCGTTCTGCCGGACGCCATTCAGGAGGCGCTGAAGGGGACTCCGGACGAGCTCCGCGCATTCCTCAAGACGGGCGTACAGAAAGCCTGGTCAACCGCTCTGCGGATCACTGTGGTTCGAACGTTGACTGACGCTGGCACCAACGTGGAGGCGGCAGCGCAGAAGGTGCTCGGCGAGGCTACAGTCGATGCCTACCTGGCTTACCTGAACGACGGTTTGTACACCGCCCGTGAGCTTGACTGCGCGTCGCAGCCCACACCGACGCCGACGTCTCAGCCCACACCGAGCGCGACGCCCAGCGCCACGGCGACCGCCGCACCGACTCCCACCGTCTCCGCCAGCCCGGGCGCCCCCGGCGACAGCGAGGATGGCAAGGGCGGTGGGCTGCCCGTGACCGGTGCCGGCACCACGACCGTGGCCGGCATTGGCGCTGTGCTCCTGCTCCTCGGCGGCGCGAGCTACCTGATCGGACGCCGACGCCGTTCCCGCTTCGTGGCGTAGCTCACCTGACGCGCCCGGCTCGATGCGTTGTCGAGCCGGGCGCGTCAACGCCGTACGTGGCCGTCGCGGGCGTAGCGGGGTCGCGCTGGGCGGACGCGCTAGCGGAAGTTCGGCGGACCTGCCCGCCTCGCGAGCAGTCGCTGCACTGATAGCGTCGAGCAGTGTCGATGTTCCGCAGCCCTCAGGTGATCCTCTTCAGCGAGGACGTCTCCCGCGCCGCCGAGTTCTACGCCGGTCTCGGTTTCACTGAGACTTTCCGGGTGCCGGCCGAGGGCGAGCCGATCCACATCGACCTCACGCTCGACCGCTACAAGATCGGCATCGCCTCGGTGGCCTCCACCCGCGACGATCACGGGCTCGACCCCGTACCCCAGGGGCAACGAGCCGCGGTGATCCTCTGGACGGACGACACCGCCGCCGCGTACGCCGAACTCACGGCGAACGGCGCCCCCGCTCTGGCCGCACCCCACCGGTGGCTCGATCGTCTGCTGATCGCCTGGACCGCCGACCCGGACGGCAACCCCGTTCAGATCGTCCAACAGCTCTGACGATCGCTCCTGCGGGGGCATCGCACGGCAGCTGCCACGCACCCAACCCGATCTGCGCTCAAGCCCGCCTCGTTCTCGAAGGGCAGCGGGAGGGACCATATGGGCGCTCGGCTTCACCTGGCGGGCAGGCCCGAGCGGAGGGTGTGCTCAGCCCTGCTGATGGCGCTCATTGCGCCGAAGGGCCTCTTCGAGTTGGTCCTCAAGAATGATGATCCGGCAGGCCGAGGTCATGTCGGTGCCCTGGTCGCACATCTCCCGGGCCCTCGCGGCAAGGCGCAGTTGGTAGCGGGAGTAGCGACGATGCCCTCCACTGGAGCGCTGCGGGTCGATCAGCTTCGCATCGCCGAGTCGGCGTAGAAAATCCTGCGAGCAACCGAGGATCTCGGCAGCACGGCCCATCGTGTAGGCGGGGTAGTCCTCATCGTCGAGCATGTCGTCGGGTTGAGCCATCGAACCTCCATCACGAGGGCCCCGGCGCTCGGAAGCGCCGGGGCCCAAGGGTTGTGGGTCAGGAACACCATCTACCGACAGAACGTCGGCTTGTCTTATCCGCACCGGCCGTCAGGGACGGCTTCGGGTGCGAGGATCGCATAAGCGTGACCGGAGACCACCTCTCGTTCGAGGAAAACTGCGGTGTCCGCGCCCAGCCCACGAATGCGACTGGCAGCGGGCGATCCAACGGTGTAATGCCCTCCCTTGCCTCTGTTTCTTCTGCCGTACTCCGTGCTGTCCGTCGGTGTCCGAGCCCCACGCGACTTCATGGCCTGAACACGTACGACGAACTTCCTTCACCTCGGGTGCGGCCCTGAACGAGCGTCGGCCCCACCCGCTGTCACACGCCTTGCTACGTACCAGACAACTACGGCAAATGTCTGCCGCCGAGCTGAGCAGGCCCTACAGGTTCCGGGGCCCCGCTCCTTCGCCCTCGTGCGGGGCGGCAACGTCAGCGTCTTTGTTTACTCTGTTCTCGACCCCAGGAACGTTAGCCGACACCCACGCGAATGTCTAGCGCTTCGCTCATAGATTTTCTCCGAGGACGGAGGTAGTCCTGCCGGTGCGAAGGGCTGCGGTGCTCCCCTGGACCGACCACACCGCCCGCCTGGACGGCCGACCCGGACCCAGATCGGATCAACAGCTCTGATGACGGTGCCGCAGCGGGGCACCTACGTCAGCGACAGGTGGGCGCGTCACGAGGTTGATCCGGGCAGGCTGGGCACAAAGTGCCCGGCAGGTGTCTACGGGCTGGCCGGCCTGCGGCGTTAATAGGGCGTGACGTTCGAGGAGTACGCGTTCGCTCGCACTTCGGCGCTGGTGCGGCTCGCCCGGTTGCTGACCGGTGACGAGCACCGAGCCGAGGATCTGGTTCAGGATGTCCTCGCGCGGGCGTACGCCCGGTGGGGGCGCATCTCGCGGACGGATCGTCCTGATGCCTATGTCCGGCGCATGCTCGTCAACACCCACAACTCGTGGTGGCGGCGGCTCAGCAGCCGGGAGATCTCGGTTGCCGCGGTGCTCGATCAGGCGGGCGAGGTGGACGAGGCCGCCGGGGTCGCCGAGCGCGACGCGCTGTGGCGGTTGGTCTGTGCTCTGCCGGCGCGTCAGCGCACCGTGATCGTCCTGCGCTACTACGAGGATCTGGACGACACGTCGATCGCCGAGATTCTCGCCTGTTCGACCGGGACGGTACGCACACACGCGAGGCGGGCCCTGGCGGCGCTGCGTCAGCGACAGGTTGCAGCAACCCACGCATGGCAGGAGAGCTCAGATGTTCGGTGACCTCGATGAGCAGCTCGCCACCGCGCTCAAGCATCGAGCGGGCGGCGACATCGATCCGACGCCGATCGTGCAACAGGCACGGCATCGCGGGCGGCGGTTGCGCCTGCGGCGACGGGGACTGATCGCCGGCGGTGTGGCAGCGGCGTGTGCCGCTCTCACCTCGGTGGTTCTGGTGATCCCGGGCGGCGGGACCAGCGATGATCCGCCAGTGCCGCCCGCGGCGCTGATGCTGCCGGAGGCACGGAGCGATGGGACCGTACGCCCCGAGGAGGTCGGTGCGGATCCCGCGACTGTGCACTTCTCCACCGACGCCCTGGTGAGCGATGCCGATTTCGTGTCGTGGCGCACCGGGCGCGGCATCGAGAGCGTCGAGTTTCGGGGCCCGCGCGGTCAGGCTCGTTTCGTGTTGGCGCGTACCGAGGTGTTGCTGGACGGGCTTCAGCAGACGTTGTCCTCGCAGGGGCGACCGCAGGGACGGACCGAGGTACGGGTCGGCGACCGGTCGGGGGTCGCCTGGTTCGATCCGTCCGGTGACGGGAAGTTGTGGTTCGTCCGCTGGCAACCCGTCGACGGGCTCTGGGCCCAGGTGGACACGTACGCGACCACCAGCGACGAGGCGGCCGGCACAGCCGGCCGGGTCCGGTTCGACGGTGCCCACCGCTGCGTCGTGCCGTTCCGCCTGGAGTCGCTGCCGCCCGACGGACGGCTGCTGGAGTGCTCGGTCACGCTCGGCCGGTCTGTGCGGGACTTTTTCGTCGAGGGCTCTCTGGTTGTCGGTGACGCATCCGGCCGGTGGCTGACCGTTCGGGCCCAACCCGCCCCGGCCGGCGACGACGCCCGCCGCGGGGATCTTGTCGCCGGGCCCTACCGGGCCCGCCGGCAAGGCAGTGACGTGCTGGAGATGGTGGTCGAGCCCTGCCACGTCGAGGCGTTCCGCAGGGGTTGGGGGAACGGTTACACCGAGGCGGAGGGCTTGGCGATCCTCGGCGGGTACCAGCCGGCCCGCGATCTCGACCGCCCAGACACCTGGTGAGGCCACCGCGTGGCGGAAGGGTGGTTCACGAGCGGCGGATCAGCCGAGCCACGCGGCTGGGCCGGTGTCCTGTTCGGGGCCCAGGAGCCGGCGCTCCACCCCGGTGATCCGCAGCACCCGCTGGGTGATTCCCCCGGCGCCCCGGATCGAGAAGCGGGAGCCGACCTGGTCCGCCCGGTCCCGCGCCAGCAGGAGGACGCGCACACCCGCGGCGCTGAAGAAGCCGACACCGGTCAGGTCGCAGCAGACTTCGGGATGGCTGTCGATCGCGTTCATCAGGGCCGTGGCCAGGCGTGGCGCGGTGTCCATGTCGACGTACCCCACCGGGGCGACGACCATCCGGTCGGCCGAGATGGTTGCGGACAGGTTCGTGGGCTCGGTGTAGCGAGTCACCCGGAACGGCGGCCCGGAGGAGTCGTCGTCGAAACGCCCGTCGCGCTGGCTGCCGGCGAGCGCCGCTGGCCTGACCTGCCCAAGGTCGACTGCCGTCGGAAATCTTTCGAAGTGGCTCTGGAAGAACCAGGAACGCTCAGGCATAGGAGCACACGCCTCCTGTGGAAATGCGAACAGGATTGGCGCATGGCTTGACCAACCCCGACGATAATCGGCTGCGCAGCCGGCCGCCAGTCGGCGCGTCCGCTTATGGCCGAGGTCAGCCGGCGCTGCGCTGGCGGGCCACCCTTCCCCGGCGAACGGCAGCCCGCTGCCGAACGCCTACGGCAGGTTGCCCAACCCACCGCGATCACGTTTGAGACCCGGCGGTTGGGTGGCCCTTTCCACAAGGGCGGCGGCGACCACCCGCAGTTTGCGGTTGGAGTCCTGGGAAACCTTCGCGAGGACGGCGAACGCCTCGTCGGGGGTGCAGCGGCGTTCGCCCATGATGATGCCCTTGGCCTGCTCGATGACGGCCCGGCTCTGCATTGCCAACTGCATCTGGGCGGCCAGGGTGGCGGTGGCGTCGTAGAGGTGGGCGTTGGCGAGGGCGACGGCGGCGTACCCCGCGAATGTCTGGGCGAGGGTGACAGCGTCGTCGTCGAAGGCACCCGCTTCGGCCCCGTAGATGTTCAGCGCACCGAGCACTGACTCCTGGATCGGGAACCCGATCGACAGTGAGCTGTGTGCGCCGCCCTGCACTGCTTCGGCCGCCCACTGCGGCCAGCGGGCCTCTTCGGACATGTCGGGGACGGACACGACAGCGGCGTCTCTGGCCGCCTGAAGACACGGACCCTCGCCATGCTCGTACTGCAGTTCGTCGAGTCGCAGCGCCATCTCACCGCTGAACGCGGCGGTGTGCGCACCCTCCCGCTTGATCAACGTCACCGACACCTCCTCGGCACCGGGGATCGTGCGCCGCGCCAGTTCGGAGACCTGGGTCAACACCCCAGACAGATCGGTCTCGCCAAGCTTGATCTGGCCAAGTTCGGAGATCGCCACATTGGGATCAATGGGCTGCTGTGCCATGACTTCAAGGTCCTCGTGCCCGGGGCGCGTACCGGTTGCAGGACGGCGACGGCAGCGCGCGTGGTGATGGCGCTCCGCGAGCACGGGGCGCCGCACGGACTCGCCAACGGAGCCCGGGCGCCCGCTGCTGGACGCTGACTGACCGACGCCCAAGCGTCGGCTGCGGCGACAACTATACGACGCCGAGGGCAACGTCCCCGAAGGGTTCCCCGCCCCGACAGGGCGGGACGTCGTGGATCCGCCGAACCCGGCTCAGACGGGCCCCAGCAGGGCGACCAGCGCGTCGTCGCCCTGGCCGAGCTGCGCAGCGCCGGTCGCTGGCGCGACCAGGAACCGGCGGCAGCCGTCGAGTTCCACGTACCGGTCGGGGCCCACGCCTTCGAGCGGACGCAGCACCGCGAAGCGGGTCGCCGGGGTGGCGCAGTCGACCACCGCCCGGCGGTTGTTCAGCGCCCGGAGCACGCCGGCCTGACGCTCGGTTGGCAGCGGACCGCCGTACACGAAATCGCCGGCCGGTTTCTCGCCTTCCTGAACCGACGCGGGCACCTGGTAGACGCAGAGGCGCAGCGGCCCGGCGGCCGGCGGCAGCACCGGCCCGGGCGGCCCGGGGCTACCGTTGCGGGTCTGCACCCACACCATGTCCGTCCACTGCTGCGCGCATCCGGCGGCCTCGGCCGCCGCGGATTCGATCTGCCCGATGGCACGGGTGTCCACAGTGGTCCACTGCGGCCCGGCCAACGCGGCGATCACCTCGGCGCGAGGCTTGCCGCAGGAGTCGGTGGGGATGTGGGGCCGCAGCCAGCGCCCCCGGTCGTCCAGCACTGCCAACCACGGCGGGATGACCATTTCGAGGGTGCAGGCGGCCTCCCCGCCGGTCTGCTCGCTGGGCAGACGCAGCGCGGTGAGCAGCGGTGCGATCTGCTCGGCGCGGCGCTCGGTGGCGATCTGCTCCTGGCCGCCGTTGGGGCCAGGCCGAATCTCGCGCCCGCAGATCACTGCCGCGACCGGGGTGAACGCCGGGTCGATGCGACCGACGGTCGGCTCTTTGACGGCCGGCGGCGACGTCTCAGTGGTCGGCGCCATGATGATCTCGCCGGCCCGGGGTGCGGCCTTGGCACAGGAGGTCCACCCGTCGACGATCTGTGCCGCGCCGGGCTCCCTGGGATCGCCCGGCCCGACCACCGTGCCACCGCAGCCACCCAGCGCCATGCCGAGCAGTGCCACCGCCAGTACCGTCCGGGACGAGCGCATCCGGCTCACCACCCTTCCACCCGAGGATGAGACGGACGACAGACGCGTCCGGTTCCGGCCGGGACCATGCCTGGATGGTGGCGGCTGAGGGTGCGTTTTCTGGAGGAACCGCGGCACGAGGCGTACGGTTCGGTAGCGGTGTTCGTCGATATCTACGGCAACCGCCGGGGCCTCCCTCAGCCCCGCAGCACAGAGTGACACATTGGCGACACTCCGCACACAAAGGATCACCCCGTCACAGTCCGCCATGCTATTGTCCGATGTCGATCTACGCCGTGTGGACCCGGACCGGGTCGTTGTCGGAAGGACACTTCCCGATGCCGGCCGTTGCCACCCCGACCGTGCCGCCGCCCACGCTGGACAATCCGGCCGGCGGGGCCCTGGGCCTCATCTTCACCACGTTGCCAGCGCTGCTGCGGCTGAGCTGCGGGCTGTTCGGCGCGGCGGTGGCCGTGTCGGTGCAGACCCCGCCGGTGCGGCAGGCGGTGCTGCTGCCCGCTGTGGCAGTGCTGACCGGCTGGTCCCTCTGGTACGCACACCGCGCGTTGCGCCACGGCATCGGCCCCGCCCTCGTCGGCGGCGACGTGGCGGTCACCGCGCTGACCTGCCTGCTCATCCCGGTGTTGGTGGCGCCCGAGGTGCTGCCCGGCGAGGGCAGTTGGATCGCCGTGCTGGCCAGCACCACGGTGATCAACACACAGGCCACGACCTCGGCACGCTGGTCGATCCCGGCCGGGCTACTCGTGATAGCCACCTACGTGACCGGGGCGCAGGCCGCCGGCAACCCCACCGAGGCTCGGGCGCACGCGGCCACGCTACTGGCGCAGACCGCCTGCACGGCGATGATGGCGGCGGTCATGCGCCGACGCATCGGCCGGGCGGACCGCGCCTTCGTCGAACACCAGCGGCTGACCCGGGAGGCGTTGGTCGCGCGCGCCGCCCGCGAGGCCGAACGCCAGCAGAACCGCGACCTGCACGACACAGTGCTCGGGACGCTGACCATGGTGGGGCTGGGCGCGGTGGCTGGGCCTTCTGCCGTCTTCCGGGACCGTTGCGCGGCCGACCTGCGTACCCTCGTCACGCTCAGCGACGTCGGCCCGGTGGCCGGTGACGGCCCGGTGCCGCTCGACGGGCGGTTGCGGTTGGTGGTCGGCCGACTACCCGAGATTGAGGTACGGCTGGACCTGGCCTCCTGCGCCGTCCCGGTTGGCGTGGCGGACGCGATCAGCGAGAGCGCCTACGCGGCGCTGTCCAACGTGGTCCGCCACGCGCCCGGTGCCGGGGTCACGCTGCGGCTGGCCCGCGACGCCATCGGCGTCGTGGTCGAGGTCGCCGACGACGGTCCCGGCTTCGACCTGGCCACCGTCCCCCCGCACCGGTACGGGTTGCGCGAGTCGATCCGTGGCCGGATGGCCACTGTCGGTGGCCGGGCCGACGTGCACTCGGCCGTCGGTTCGGGCACCCGGATTCGGCTGGAGTGGCCCGGTGTCGGCTGACCTGAACGCCCCGGCGCACCCCACCGACGCGCCGGAGACACCGAATCGCACCAGCGTTCCGACGCCCCGGGAGCCGGACTCTCCCGCGGCGCTCGCCGCTCCGGCCGCCGTGGCGCACGCGTCCGACCGGGGTGCCCGGATCGCCGCCGTCGCCATCGCGTTGGCCTGGCACGTCGCGATCGCGCTGCCGGCGGTGCTGTCCGCCCGTGCGGAGTTCGCCGCGCCAGCGGTGGTGCTCGGCGCCTGGATACTGGTCGCCGTGACCGGCGCGGTGGCCGGCGTACGGCTGCTGCGAGGCTCGCCGCTGCCGCCATGGCCGCTGGCCGGGCTGCTGCTGGTCGTCGACGCGGCCGTCTTCGCCGCGGCCGGTGAGCGGCAGTTGTTCACCGCCGCCAACTGGGTGTGGGGCACGCTCGGCTGGTTCTTCGTGCTGGCGGTGTGGGGTCGGCGCGTCGTGGGGCTGATCGCGCTCCTCAGCACCCACGCGTTGATCGCCCTGGTCGCCGTGCTCGGGCACGGCCCCGACCCCGCCGACGTGGCCCGCTACGTGATGTACGTCTACGGCACGTTCTCCCTGCCGGTGGCGGTCTTCGTGGGCAGCACCGTCATCGTCGGCCTGGCTCGGGAACGGGCCGCCGTCTCGGCCGCCGGTCACGCGATTGCGGCGGAGCGGGATGCCGCCGAACGGGGCCTTCGGGAACGCCGGGACCGGCTCGCCCTGGTCAGCTCGGCGGCCGGTCGGGTCCTCGGGGACCTGGCCGCCGGCCAGGCCGACCCGGACGACCCGGAGGTGCAGCGCCTGTGCATGCTGGCCGCCGCCCGGCTGCGCCGGCTGATCGCCGAGTCCGACGATGTGCCCGACCCGCTGTTGCACGAGTTGCGAGCCGCCGCCGACGTGGCGGAACGCAACGGCCTTCCGATCGACCTGGTCACCATCGGCACCCCGCCGCCGCTGCCGGTGGAGGTCCGCCGCCGGCTGGCCGACCCGCTCACCAGCACCCTCGCCGACGCCCGGGGATGGGCGCGCCTGACAGTGGTCTCCGGCCCGGACGAGGTGGTGGTCAGCCTTGTCACACCGGACCGGGAGGGGCCGGAGTCGACCGGCCCGCCTCCCGGGGAGCACGACGACGGGCCGGTGCAGTACCTCTACGAACGGGACGGGAACATCAGATGGGCGCAGACCCGGTGGCGGCGGTGACCGGCGATCGACCGGTCGGGGTGGCGATCGTCGACGACCATCCGGTGGTGGTCGAGGGGGTCCGCGCCTGGCTCGCCACCGAGCCTCGCCTGACGGTGCTCGCCACCGGCGACGACCCGGACGCGGTGCTGCGGGCGGCGCCGGGCGCCGACGTCATCCTGCTCGATCTGCGACTGCACGGGCGGATGGCATTGGACAAGTTGGCCGAGCTGAGCGCCGCCGGGCGGCGGGTGGTGGTCTATTCGGAGCACACCGACCCGCAGACGATGCTCGCCGCGCTGGACGCCGGGGCGGTGGCGTTCCTCGCCAAGCACGAGGGCCGGGAACACTGCGTGGAAACGGTGCTGGCCGCCGCGAGCGACCGCCCGTACGTGCCGCCGGCGCTGGCCGGTGCGATGGTCGGCGACCCACGGCCGGACCGGCCGATGTTGTCCGACAAGGAGCGTGAGGCGCTGCTGCTCTGGTTCCAGTCGATGTCCAAGGCGTCGGTGGCCCGGCGGATGCAGATCAGCGAGCACACGGTGAAGCAGTACGTCGACCGGGCGCGGATCAAGTACACCCGGGCGGGGCGACCAGCCGCCACAAAGGCGGCACTACTCGCCCGTGCGATCGAGGACGGTCTCGTCCGCCCGGAGGAGATCGGCATCTACCGGTCACAGGCGACACACGACCGGCCGACCCCCTAACAGGCGTCATGACAGGGGCGCTCCGGTCCGGAAGGCTTCAGTACACAGCCAGCTGACCGGAAGGTCGTGACGATGCACGCCGACGCGTCCCCCTTCTTCATCGGTCCCCACCGGTTCGACGCCCCCGACGACGACGTGGGCCCGACCCTGGACCGCCGCTACAACCTGCGCCCGACGCCCGGCGAGCGGTTGCTCGGACGACACCGGCTGCTGGTCGCGGGCTACCTGCTCGGGCCGAGCGAGGTGCGACGCCGTTGGCAGTTGCCCGAGCCGGTCGCGGTGACCGTCACCGACCAGCGGATCTGCTGGGTGGGCAGTGGCTCACAGCTGTCGCTGGTCGCCGACGGCACGCACCGGGCCCGGCCGCTGGCTCGACTGAACGGCCTGATGAGCGGTCAGATCCGCTGGCAGTGGCCGTCCCGGTTGGAGCTGCCGACGAGCGCGCCGGACGCCCCGGCGCAGTTGCTGATCGTCTGCGACGCGCTGCGCACCATTCAGCAGCCGGCGTTGGCCCTCAGCGGAACGACCGCCGAGGTCGTGGCGCTGGCCCGGCAGGTTCGCCGGGCGGTTGCCATGTTCCGGCTCAACCGTCCACAACTTGTCGACCTCTCGGCCCAGGAGCGCGACGTGCTGCTGCTGCGGGCCGGCCCCGGCCTGCTCGCCGGCGACACCCGGATCACGCTGCCCGGCTCGTTGCCGGTGGAGTTCCACTCCCGGGACGACTACTACCGATCAAGACCGGATCCGACCTCGTGGGGCGGGCTCGCAGGCGGCGCAGCATCCGGGCATCGGTGAAACCGACAGTCCGGGCGGCCGCTTCCACTGTGGTGCCATGCCCGATCAGGTGCTCGGCCCGCTCCACCCGGAGCAGCTGCTGGTAGCCGAGCGGGGTCAGGCCGGTGCTCGCCCGGAAGAGCCGGGTCAGGGTTCGTTCGGCCACACCGCCGGCGGCGGCCAGTTCGGCCAGCGGCAGGGGCTCGGCGTACCGGCTGTCGATCAGATCCTGCACCCGGTGCACCGAGTCGGACAGGTGTGAGCGGTGCCGCATCAACGCGCTGGCCTGCGGCTCGTGCCCGTTGCGGCGGGCGTAGACGACAAGCGTGCGGGCGATCTTCGCGGCGGTCGCCGGGCCGTGCCGGGTCGCCACCAGGTGCAACGCCACGTCGATGCCACTGGCGATGCCCGCCGAGGTGACCACCCGGTCGTCCACCACGTACAGCACATCGCGGACGACCTGGGCCGCCGGATGCCGGCGGGCCAGGTCGTCCTGCACCTCGTGGTGGGTGGTGCAGCGTCGGCCGTCGAGCAGCCCGGCCCGCCCTAGCGCGTACGCACCGGCGCAGACGCTGGCCACGGTGCCACCGGCCGCGTGGTGCTCGGCGAGCCGTCGCAGGTCGCCGGACGACACCGGTCCCTGCGGCCCGTGCGCCGCCGGCCGCCAACCGGGCACGATCACCAGGTCGTCCGGGGCCAGCTCCGGCCACCGGGTGTCGGCGACCAGCGCTACGCCCTGCACTGTGGGCACCTGCTCGCGCTCCGCGACGTAGTGCAGCTGATAGTCGTACCCGAGGTCGGCGGCGCTGGAGAAGACCTGGGCCGGCCCGGCGAGGTCCAGCAGGTGCAACTGTGGGACCAGCAGGAAGACGACCCGGGTCACGGCGTCAGCCCCGGCTGCCGGTGAGGGTCGCGCCGGTGACCTCGTCCACTGTGCGGATGGTCGCGAAGCGGCCAGCCAGCGCGTACTCGGTGCGGGTCACGATCTGCTCGTTCGTCAGGGTGCGCGGGTCGGCGAGGATCTCCTCGACGGTGGCGGTCTCCGGCAGGTCCCGGTGTGGGATGGGGAAGGTCAGCGTGGCGTCGGTGACGACTGTCATCCGGTAGCCGAGGTCCGCGCCGACCCGGGTGGTGGTCTCCACGCACTGCTCGGTGCGGATGCCACAGACGGTGAGGTCGGTGATGCCCGCCTGGGTGAGCAGTTGCTGGAGGTTCGTCGTGGTGAAGGCGTTGTGCGCGGTCTTGACCAGCGTCGGCTCACCGTCGGTGGGGACCAGACCGTCGATCAGCCTGACGTACCCGAGGGCGGGGTCGAACAACCCGCCAGTGCCGGGCTCGGAGTGCAGGACCCAGACCACAAGGTCGCCGCGGCCCCGGGCGGCGGTCACCAGGCGGTCGACCTGGCGGATCATGTCGGGGTTGGAGCCGTAGGCCCAGATCGGGCGCTGACGGAAGGACTCCTGCACGTCGATCACGACGAGTGCTGCTCTGCTCATGACGTCGATCCTGGTCGGACGGCGTTCGCGCCGGCAGACACCATCCTGACCGGATGCGGAACGATCCGGCCAACCAGGGCGTGTGCCGAAGCCCTTGGGCGGCCTGCGGCCGGGCCGAGGACTTCGACACACGCCTTCACCGTCAGGCGCTGGGCGCGCGCTGTTCGGCGGCGGCGTCCAGAGCGGCGGCCTCCTCCGGTGTGGGCGCGCTGCCGCCCAGGTGCGCGGGCTGCCACCAGGTGTCGTCCGGGCCGGCGGGGGTGTCCGGATAATCCCGTTGCGCCCGCTCGACGAGGGCGCTGAGGCGGGTGGTCAGCTCGGCCGCCAGCACGTTCGGGTCCGGGAAGTCCGCCGGGTTGATCGGCTCGCCGATCAGGATGGTGATCGGCGTGTGCCGACGGGTCAGAGTGCGCGGGCGGCCCTTGGTCCAGAGGCGCTGGGTGCCCCACAACGCGACAGGCAGCACCGGCACCTTCGCCGAGCGTGCCATCCGCACCGTGCCGCTCTTGAGCTCCTTGACTGTGAACGACCGGCTGATCGTCGCCTCGGGGAAGACGCCGACGACCTCGCCCCGCTTGAGCGCGCCCACGGCAGCCCGGAACGAGGCCGCGCCGGCCTGCCGGTCCACCGGAATGTGCCGCATCCCGCGCATCAGCGGGCCGGAGATCTTGTGCGTGAAGACCGAATCCTTGGCCATGAAGCGGACCAGCCGGCCCGACGCGTTCGCGCCCAGACCGGCGAAGATGAAGTCGAGGTAGCTGACGTGGTTGCTGGCCAGCACCGCCCCGCCCGTGCGGGGTACGTGGTGGGCGCCCTCAATGGTGATCTTCAGGTCGAGGACCCGGAACAGCGTCTTGGCGGCGGCGATAACGGGCGGGTACACGAGCTCCGGCATTCGCAGAATCTACCCTGACCGGCTGGGGATCGGCTGGGTGGAGAACCGGCGGCGACGCGGGTGGCGCGCCACCGCCGGCTCGGCGGCCCAATCGGTCAGTCGCCGAGATTGTCCAGGTCCAGTCGACCCCGGGCGAACGCGTCCACCCGGCCCCAACGACCGGGGATGTCCAGCACCTCGATGCGACCCATCCCCACCGGCAGCCGTGGCTCGACCGCCAGGTGACCCTCGTGCGGCTCCAGACCGAGCATGGTGCGAAGCAGCAACAGCGGCGTACCGGTCGACCATGCCTGCGGGCTGCACGCCGTCGGATACTCCACCGGGAACTTGGTCAGCTCTCGCGGATAGCCGCCGAACGCCTCCGGCAACCGGCCGTCGAAGTACGTGGCCGCGTCCAGGATGCCGTTGGCGATGGTCGCGGCCTCCTCGGCGAAGCCGTAGCGGCGCAGGCCCCAGGCGATGAACGAGTTGTCGAACGGCCAGATCGTGCCGTTGTGATAGCCGATGGGGTTGTAGCGGGCCTCCCCCTCGGCGAGGGTGCGCACCCCCCAGCCGGAGAAGAGCCGCGGTCCGACCAGGTGCGCGGCGAGCTTCTCCGCCCGCTCAGGTTCGACGATGCCACTCCACAGCAGGTGGCCGATGTTGGAGCTGAGGATGTCGCACTGCCGGCCGTCCGGGTCCAGGGCCAGGGCGAAGTACTCGCCGTCGTCCACCCACCAGTCCCGGTTGAACCGCTCCTTCAGCTCTGCCGCCTCCCGCTCCAACTGGTCGGCGAACTCGGGGTCACCCCAGAACTCCCGCGCCAGTCGGGCCGCGCGGATCTTCGCGTCGTACGCGTACCCCTGCACCTCGCAGGTGGCCCGTGGGAACGGTGGCAGCGTGCCGTCGGAGTAGGAGATCGAGTCCCAGGAGTCCTTCCAGCACTGGTTCTCCAAGCCGGTGTCGGTGTTGCGTCGCTCGTACCAGATGTAGCCGGTGCCGACCAGGTCGGCGTAGTTGTCGATCCACCTCAGCGCCGCCCGGGACTCCTGCTCCAACTCCTTGACCAGCGCCACGTCCCCGCTCCACCGCTCATACTCGTCGAGCAGCACGATGAACAGCGGCGTCGCGTCGACCGAGCCGTAGTACGGCGAGTGTGGCTGCTCCTCGAAGGCCGCGGTCTCGCCGTAGCGCATCTCGTGCAGGATGCGCCCAGGGTCCTCGTCCCGGAAGTCGTCGAACCGGCTGCCCTGCAGGGACGCCAGGATGCGCAGCGTCGTCTTCGACAACTGCGGGGTGAACGGCAGTGTCTGCAGGCAGGTGAGGATGCTGTCCCGGCCGAACATGGTCATGAACCAGGGCAGACCGGCGGCGGGCAGGGTGGCGCCGCCCAGCGACAGCGGCGAGAAGCGCAGCGCCGCCAGGTCGATCAGACTGCGCCGGTACGTGCTGGCCACCCGTCCGTGCTCGCTGTTGACCTTCGGTGCGTCGGCGATCCACTTCTCCAGGTCGTGCTGGAGGGCGAGCCGCTCGGTGCCGTGCATGCGCAGCCCAAACCGCAGATCCCGGCCGCCGGGCCCGACCGCGTGGGTCTGGACGTCGATCGAGGCGTCCCACTGCTCGTTGGGCTCCAGGTGCACCGTGTACGCGAAGCCCTTGCTGTCGTACCGGGCCGACATCGACGACGAGATGACCGTCTCCCGCCGGAAGTTCCCCCGCCGGTACCCCAGCCGCAGCCGGTCCGACTCCACCTCGGTGTAGATCTCGCCCTTCTTGTTCAGGATCTCGTCCTTGACCTGGAACAGGTCGGCGAAGTCCGACGCCGCGTCCATCCGCACTTCCAGGTCTACCGGCTTCTCGTCGTGGTTGAGGATGGTCAACTGCTCACAGAAGCTGCCACCCACTGTGCGCTCCCGGATGATCGACAGCTTCGCGTCCACGTAGTGCGTGGCCATCCCCGGGACCAGGAAGAATCGCGACTCGAAGTACTGCAGGTCGTCGTAGGAGAGCGAGTTGAGTCGCTCGCCGTTGACGGTCAGCACCCAGGTCGACAGGAACCGGGTGTCGATGGAGAAGAGTCCGGTGGGTTCGCTCGGCGTCGCCTCGATGTCACCGGTGTCCTCACAGACGACGAACGTGTTGCCGTCCAGGATCCGGATCGTGTTGCTCTGCCCCATCAGTGCACCTCCCCGGCGAATCGTCGACGCGGCCCGCGGGCGTCCGGGGAACCCGGAAAGATCCGCTCCACCTGTACGACGAGACGAGCGTCACCGGCCACCGTCATGTCCCCCCGCAACAGCGCGGCCAGGCCGTGCTCGCGCCCCGAGGCGATGTCGTCGAAGAGGACCGGGCTCGCCCCGATCACCGTGTCGGCCTCCTGGTCCTCCTGACTGACGTTCAGCCGGCCGTGGTCGATCCGCAGCAGCCAGTGCCGGGTCTGCGCCCCCTCGTGCAGGTCGATCCGCAGCGTCCCGGAGGTCTTGGCCAGCAGGGGTTCGTACCCCCGCCGGTCCAGGTCCTCGAAGAACCTCGTGGTCGCGTCCACCATCGGGTCCACTCCTCCCAGTTGCCGGGCCGGGGATCCCACCCACCGCGCTCGCGTCGCACGGACGGCCGGCGTTGCACGTCCCCGCACGGGTCCCCGCCGCTCCCCCGCTCAACCTCGCCCAGTTCGGGTGACCCGTCACCCCTCCCAGCCCTCCGCCCGCCCTTTGCGCCGCCCCGCCCCGCTCCGCCCTGCCCTGCCCTGCGCCGGTGATCAAGAGCTTTGCGTCATCACTGTCGGCGTGTCCTGACGCGAATCTCTTGATCACCGAGGGGGTGGGGACGCCACAGCGCCGGCCCTCCCGGAAGGGAGAGCCGGCGCGTGCCGCGGCGGACGGGTCAGTTGTTCGGGTCGTCGGCGCTGATGTCGGCCAGGACCGACTGCGGTTCGCGCTCGACCGCGAGGTCACCCATCGACACCAGGCCGATCAGGCGCCCGTCGTCGATCACCGGAAGTCGGCGTACGGCGTACGTCCGCATCAGGTCCGCGGCGGCCACGGCATCGTCGTACTGACTCACCGTGATCACGTCGCGAGTGGTGATCTGGCTCAACCGGGTCGAACCCGGGTCCATGTTCTCCGCGACACCGCGGACCGTGATGTCCCGGTCCGTGACGATGCCGACCACACTGTCGCCGTCGGTCACCACCACATCGCCGATCGCGCTGTCACGCATCTCCTGCGCGGCTGCGATGAGCGTGTCGTTGCCGTCCATCGTCACCAACCGGGTCGTCATGAACTCTCCGACCGTTGTCATGGTGCTCCCCTCTCGGTGTCGGCACGGCCCGTCTACCCGCCGCCCGGGAGCGGGTAACGCCGACCGCCCCGGCCTATCCGCGTGGGTGTCGCAGGCGTCGCAGTTCGTAGAGGCCGCTGCTGGTCAGGCTGTAGAACGCCGGCAGCAGCAGGAAGATCACCAACGCGAACAGCGGGCCGGTCAGGAATCCGACCAGGATCGCCAACGCGTACCCCAGGAGACCGATCGCGGCCCGGGCCCGTTCGGCCGGGAAGAACCGCTGCGGCACCGTCTGGTCCAGCAGATCGTGGTGCCGGGCGAGGTAGTGGTACAGCCCCAGCCAGCTCACCGAGACCAGCACGCCGACCAGACCGTAGACGACCACGCCGGTGCGCTGGTCCGCCTTGTCGCCGTCCCGCATGGCCTGCGAGACGACCGAGGTGGCGAACGGCAGCAAAGCGGTGCTGAACAGCACTGCGAGGTTGTACCACTGGAGGGCCTTTCCGCTGTTCACCACCCGGTTGAAGGCGGCTCGGTGGTTCAGCCAACCCACCGCCACGTACACGTACGACGTGACATAGGCGAGGTACGCCGGCCACTGCTCGACCAGCGCGTGCAGAAGCTGACCGCGGCCGACCCGAGGCGGCTGGAGGTCGAGCACCAGCAGCGTGATGATGATGGCGAAGACCCCGTCGCTGAACGACAGCAGCCGGGAGGTTTCCCGCCGCAGGGTCGGGCCAGCGGGGCCCGTCCCTGCGCTGCTCGTGCCGGCTCCCATCGCCCACCCCCTCCCCGACGTCCCGCAACGGCGAAGTGCCGCGGTATACCCGTCGACGGGCGGCACACCCGCCCACCGGCGGCGCGCGTCGACTCCGCTGCCTACCGTGGGCGGATGATGACGGGCGAGGAGGAACTGCGGGAACTGGTCGCCGGCAACAATTGGCTGACCCGGGCGCTGACTGTGGTGCGTGACTCCGGGCTGCCGGACGCCTGGATCGGCGCGGGCGCACTGCGCGACCTGGTCTGGGGCGAGCGGTACGGCGACGGGTTCGACCCGGCGCGGGTCCGCGACGTGGACGTGGTCTTCTTCGACCCGGCGAGGCTGAGCCGCGTCGACGACGACCGGGCCACCGCCCGGCTGGCGGGGCTGTGGCCACAGCCGCCGTGGCAGGCGCGCAACCAGGCGGCGGTGCACACCTGGTACGCGGCCACGTTCGGCGGCGACCCGATCGAGCCGTACCGGAGCGTGGCCGAAGCGGTCGCCACCTGGCCGGAGTACGCGACGGCGGTGGCCGTCCGGCTGGACCCCGCCGGTCGGCTCAAGGTCTGCGCCCCGTACGGCCTGACGGATCTGCTGGGTGGGGTGTGGCGGCACAACCCGGCCCGGGTGGACGTGGCCCGGTCGCGGCAGCGGTTGGCCCGGCACCGGCCGGCGCAGCGTTGGCAGGGCGTGACAGTGATCGAGCCGGGCTGACCGGCTGCGAGCGGGTCAGCCCTGAGGCGGCATGCCGTAGAGCCGCTCGACGTGCAGGCGTAGCACGATGCGTCCCTCGTCGACCATGGCCTGGCGGTACTCGTCCCAGTCGGGGTGTTCGCCGCTCAGCCCCCGGTAGAGCGCCACCAACTCCTCGACTGTCTCGTCGCCGAGTTCGGTGGCCGGCGGGGACAGTTCGGCGCGACCCTCGACCACCGCGTACGCCCACCCGTCCGCACTGCCGACGTGGAAGCTGGCACGCGGGTCGCGGCGCAGGTTGGCGGTCTTGGCGCGGCCGTCGGTGACCGAGACCCGGATCAGGCCCGCGTCCCGGTCGAAGGAGTAGAGCACGGTGGACAGCTGCGGACGCCCGTCCCGCTTGATGGTGGCGAGCACGCCCATCGAGCGGCCGGCCACCAGATCGGTCAACGCCTGCTGGGTGCGGTCATCCGGCATGGTGTCCTCCAGGTTGGACGATCGTCTCCGACCCATCCAAGCACGACCTGCCGGCCGCCGCGGGCGACCACCCGGAACAGCAGGGCGACCACCTGGAACGCCACCGAGCCCGCACCGACGGACGGCGCGGGCTCGGTGGTCGGGTGACCGTGCCGGTCAGCGGCGCTCGGCGGCGACCAACTCGGCGAGTTGCACCGCGTTCAACGCGGCGCCCTTGCGCAGGTTGTCGTTGGAGCAGAACAGCGCCAGCCCGTACTCGACGGTCTCGTCGGCGCGGATCCGGCCCACATAGGTCGGGTCCTGGCCGGCGGCCTGCAACGGCGTCGGCACGTCGGTCAGTGCCACACCGGGTGCGTCGGCCAGCAGCTCGTGGGCGCGCTGCGGGGTGAGCGGCCCGGCGAACCGGGCGTTGATCTGGAGCGAGTGCCCGGTGAAGACCGGCACCCGGACACAGGTGCCGGAGACCTTCAGGTCGGGGATCTCCAGGATCTTGCGGCTCTCGTTGCGGAGCTTCTGCTCCTCGTCGGTCTCGAACGAGCCGTCGTCGACTATCGAACCGGCCAGCGGGAGGACGTTGAAGGCGATTGGCTGGGTGAACGAGCGGGGCGCGGGGAACTCGACTGCCGACCCGTCGAAGGCCAGCCCGGCGGCGTGCTCGGCCACCTTGCGGACCTGCTCGTCCAGCTCGGCGACGCCGGCCAACCCGGCGCCGGAGACCGCCTGGTAGGTGGAGACGACCAGGCCGACCAGGCCCGCCTCGGCGTGCAACGGACGCAGTACCGGCATCGCGGCCATCGTGGTGCAGTTCGGGTTGGCGATGATGCCCTTGGGCCGGTCCAGTGCGGCGTGCGGGTTGACCTCGGCGACCACCAGCGGCACCTGCGGGTCCATCCGGAACGCCGACGAGTTGTCGATCACCACGGCGCCGGCAGCGGCGACCCGGGGCGCCAACTCGCGAGCGGTGCCCTTACCGGCCGAGAAGAGCACGATGTCCAGCTCGGAATAGTCAGCGGTCGCGGCGTCCTCGACGGTCACCTCGCCGTCGCGCCACGGCAGCGTGCGTCCGGCGGACCGCGCCGAGGCGAACAACCGCACCTGCTCCGCTGGGAACTCCCGCTCCGCCAGCACCTGCCGCATCACGCCACCGACCTGGCCGGTGGCCCCCACAATGCCGATCCTCATGCTCGCGAGGCTACCGACCCCACCGCCGAAACCGGGACCCCTTTCCCACCCTCCGGGTCCCACCTCACACCCCACCCCCGCACCCCTTCCTCCCGTTGATCATGAAGTTATTGCCACGACACGCCGTGCCGAGTGACAACAACTTCATGATCGACGGCGCGAGGGGTGGGGCGGAGGGGCGAGGGGGTGGGGTGGGGTGGGGTTAGGGGAGGAGATCTCCTAGGGCGGTGGCCTCCAGGTCGGCGCGGATCACTGCGGCGTCACCCTCGATGACCAGTGTGAGAGCTTCCGGGTGCAGGTGGGTGGCTGCCGCCGCGGAGACCTGGTCCACGTCGGCGGAGAGCAGCGACTCGCGCAACCGCGCGTGGTAGTCGTCCGGGAGGTCGTGCACCACCAGGGTGGTCAGCGCGGAGGCGATCGCCCGAGGGCTCTGCAACTCGACCGAGAGCTGCCCGGCCCGCCAGGAGCGGGCCACCTCCAGCTCGTCCTCGGTCACCCCGGTGGCCTGGGTACGGGTGATCTCGCCCACCGCCTCGACCAGAGCCGGCGCGGTGACCGCCGTCTGCACTCCGGAACTGACCGCGAACCGACCGAACCGCCGCGACGCGGCGAAGTCGCCCCGGATGCCGTAGGTGTAGCCGTGCACCTCCCGCAGCAGGTGGTTGAGTCGGGAGGTGAACGCCCCACCGAGCACCGTGCCGGCGAGCGTCATCGGCACGTGGTCGGGGTGCGCCCGGTGTGGTGACGGGTGGCCCAGCCGCAGCGTGGACTGCACCGAGCCGGGCCGGTCCACCAGGATGATCCGGCGACCGCTGTGCACCGGCACCTCGATCGGGCCGCCCCGCTCGGCGGGGCCACCACCGGTGCCGGCGAACGCTGCGGCGGCCAGCGCGTCAAGGTCGATCCGGTCCAGGTCACCGGCGACGATGAGGGTGCCGGGGCGCAGGAACCACTCCGAGTGGAAGACCGTGACGTCCTCCACGTCCAACCCGGCTACCGACTCCGGGTCGCCGTGCATCGGGCGTCCCCAGCGGTTCTGCGCGCCGAACAGGTCGGCGCGCAGCGCGGCGTCGGCGCGCGGGCCGGGGTTGGCCCAATCCATCCGGAGCGCTGTCGCCTCGTCGTCGCGTACCCGGCGTACGTCGGCGCTGTCGAGCCTCGGCGTCCGGACCGCCTCGGCGAGCAGTTCCACTGCCGCGCTCAGCCGGTCCACCGGGATCACCACGCTGGCCTGGAACGAGTCCCAGTCCAGACCGGTCGACAGAGCGGTGCCGAGCCCTTCGACGGCGAGCGCGTACGCGGCGGCGTCCCGCTGCGCGGTCCCCTCCTCCAACGCCTTGGCCAGCACGCCGGACAGACCTTCCTTGCCGACCGGCTCCTGGCCCGCGCCCACGTCGAGCAGCAGCAGGGCCACGGCGAGGTTCTGCCCCGGCAGGTGTGCGGCGACGACCTGACCACCGGCTGCGGTGCGGCGGACCACCGGCGGGAACCGGTACGGGCGGGCGGCACCCGGGCCGGGACGGTCGGCGATCAGCGTCATGAGGTCTCCTCGGGCAGGTAGGTCAGGGTCACCCGGTCGGTGGCGAGCACGTCGGCGGCGGCCTCGGCGATCTGCTCGGCGGTGACCGCGAGCAGGGCCGGCAACTGCTCGGCGATGCGGGCCGGGTCACCGAACTGCGTGGTGTACCGGCCGAGCAGGTCCGCGCGGCCGTCGACGGTGGACAGCTGACGCCACCACCCGGTGCTGAGCAACGCCTTGGCCCGGTCCAACTCGGCGGCGGTGACCGGCACGGTGGCCAGCTCGTCGACGACCTCGGCCAGCCCTTCGGCCAGCCGCTCGGCGCTCACCCCGGGGCGGGCGGTGGCGGTGGCGATCAGCGGTGCCGGGGCATGTGCCAGGTCCACCCCGTACGCCCCGACCAGGTCCGGTTGCGCGATCCGCTCGCCGTCGGCGAGGCGCTGGTAGAGCCGGCTGCCCCGGCCGCTGCCCAGGATGGTGGCGAGCACGGTGATCACGTTGTATCCCGGGCTGCCGAACGGGTAGCTGCGGTGGGCGATGTAGACCCGTGGCGCCGGCACATCGGCGCTCACCGACTCGACGGCCGTCTGCCCGGTGGCGGGGACGTTGCGGCCGTCCGGTGCCGGCGGGATGTCGTCGCGGGCGGGCAGCGCGCCGAAGTACTTGTCCGCGAGCGCGAACACGTCGGAGGCGGTGGCGTCGCCGACCACTGTGAGCACCGCGTTGTTCGGCGCGTAGTAGGTCCGGTGGAACGCCTGGAAGGTGGCCAGGTCGGCGGCGTTCAGGTCGGCCATCGAGCCGATCGTCGCGTGGTGGTAGGGGTGCCCCGGCGGGTAGAGCAGCGGCAGCAACCGCAGCCACGCGTCGCCGTACGGCACGTTCTCGTAGCGCTGCCGGCGCTCGTTCTTCACCACGTCCCGCTGGTTGTCCAGCGTCTCCTGGGTGAGGGCGGGGACCAGGCCGCCCATCCGGTCGGCCTCCAACCAGAGCGCCAGCTCCAGGTGCTCGGCCGGGACCGTCTCGAAATAGTTGGTCCGGTCCGGGTTGGTGGTGGCGTTGAGCGAGCCGCCGGAGCCCTGAATCAGCTTCATGTGCTCGGTCTTCGCCACGTTCACCGAGCCCTCGAACATCAGGTGCTCGAAGAGGTGGGCGAAACCGGTCTGCCCGGCCGGCTCATGCCGGGAGCCGACGTCGTACCAGAGGTTGACGGCCACGGCGGGCGCGGTGCGATCCTCACTCACCACCACGCGCAGGCCGTTGTCCAGTCGGGACGTCTGAATGGGCCAGGGGTAACCGCTGTCGGGCATGCCCCGACGCTATCCGATCTCGGAGGCGGAAAGGTGACGTGCCGTCGGTCGGCGAGCCGACCCGGGCGGCATCGGAGCCGCCGCGCGGGGTACCGGAGAGCAATGACCGTCACCCCGCCTCCGTCCCGGTCCGCCGGCCGGGTCGCCACCGCCGTCGAACGCGCCAGCTCCGCACTCGGCCGGCTGCGCCGTGGCCGACTGCTGCATCCGGCCGGTCGCTCGTTCGTCGGCGAGACGGTGATCTGGGGTACGCCCGGACCGCCCAGCGGGGTCGCTCTGCTGGACCAGCCCGGCCGGTACCGGACCACCGTCCGGCTCTCCAAGGGAACGCCCACACCGGGCAGTTGGCCCGACGTCCTGGGCCTCGCGCTGCGCCTGCACCACGACGACGGCCGGCCGTTCGACCTGCTGGTCAGCTCCAGCGGCGCCGCCCCGGGGCTGCGGAACCTGCCGCTGCCCAGACGCCGCTTCACCGGCACGTACAGCACGATCACGTGTTACCGCGCGGGTCGGCGCCGCCTCTGGCTGGCCGTGCTGGCCGACCCCGACTCGGTCGACCTCGGTCGCAGCCTGGCCACGGCGGTCGCCGCGACCCGGACGGACACTCCGCGCCTAGTGCTCGCTGTCGCGTCGGCGGTGGGGCCGTGGCGACTGGTCGGGCAGGTCAGCCTCGGTGCCCAGCTCAGCGCCGAGGAGGACGCGGCGCTCGCGTTCGACCCGGTGCGCAACCTGCCACCCGAACTGCGGGTGGCAGGTCCGCTGGCCTGGCTGCGCGACCAGACCTACCGGGGGTCACGCCGGGCACGCGGGGCGACCGCTCAGTCAGGCGGTTCGACAGCCACCACTGTCTGATCCGAGGTACGACGCTCCAGCACCGTGTCCGGTGCGGCGTTCTGGTCCGCAGCACGGATGTCCGACTCGGCGAGGATGGCCTCCGCCTGCGCCTCCGGGTCGTCGCTGCCCACCGCCTCCTCCTCGGGCAGGAGGTGGTGCGCGCGGGACTCCACCCGGTCCTGATCGCTCTGCTTGTGTGTCATGGCACCCCTGTTACCCCGACCGCGCCCCCGGCACGCGATCTTCGCCCCGCATCTTGGGACGACGGGACGGGTGACCGCGTCCGGTCGGGTACGCTGGCCCGGTGACGCGTTCCTATCGATGGTTTAGGCAGCCGGCTCGCACGCCGGTGACTTCACCATGAACTGACGTCACCACGGACCGAGCCGGCTGGGCAGGAGCTGTCGTTCCTGCCCTTTTGCGTACGAGCAGCCGGCTCGTCCCGGGCACCGGCCCCGGGCACTGTCGGCGGAAGGATGCCCACCGTGACGACCCCGGAGACCGATCGGGTCAGCGATCAGCGGATCGACCGTGTCGTGCCGCTGACCACGCCCGCCCTGCTGCACCACGAGTTGCCCCTGGACGCCCCGCTCGCGTCGGCCGTGTTGACCGGCCGCCGCGCTGTCGGTCGCGTGCTGGACCGCGAGGACGACCGCCTGCTGGTGGTGGTCGGTCCCTGCTCGGTGCATGACCCGGCCGCCGCCCTGGACTACGCGCAGCGTCTTCGGACGGCAGCCGACCGGCTCGCCGACGACCTGCTGATCGTCATGCGGGTCTACTTCGAGAAGCCACGCTCCACCGTCGGTTGGAAGGGTCTGATCAACGATCCCGGCCTGGACGGCAGCGGGGACGTCAACACCGGTCTGCGGCTGGCCCGGGCGCTGCTGCTCGACGTGCTCCGCCTCGGCCTGCCGGTGGGTTGCGAATTCCTGGACCCGATCACCCCGCAGTACATCGCGGACACGGTGGCCTGGGGCGCGATCGGTGCCCGCACGGTGGAGAGCCAGGTGCACCGCCAGCTCGCCTCCGGGCTGTCCATGCCGATCGGCATGAAGAACCGCCCAGACGGCAGCATCGGCACGGCAGTGGACGCGATCCGCGCCGCCGGGGTGCCACACGTCTTCCCCGGCATCGACTTCTCCGGCACCCCGGCGATCATGCACACCCGGGGTAACACCGACGGGCACCTCGTGTTGCGCGGTGGGGGTGGCCGACCCAACTACGACGCCGAGTCGGTCGCCGGGGCACTCGACCTGCTCCGCGCCGCCGACCTGCCGGAACGGCTGGTGATCGACGCCAGTCACGCCAACAGCGGCAAGGACCACCGCAACCAGCCACTGGTCGCCGCGGACGTGGCCGCCCAACTGGCCGCCGGCCAGCGTGGGATCACCGGCGTGATGCTGGAGTCGTTCCTGCTGCCCGGTCGGCAGGAGCTCGACCCGACCCGGGAGCTGGAGTACGGCCGGTCGGTCACCGACGCCTGCCTGGGCTGGGACGACACCGCCGATGTGCTCGACCACCTCGCGTCGGCCGTGCGGGCCCGTCGGGCCACCCTCCCGACGACTGTGTGACAGCCGACACCACCACCCACGGAACACGAGCGGGGGTCGGCTCGTTGACTGGGGTGTCGGTGTGTCCAGTGTCCCCGGGCCTCACCTAAATAGCCTTCGCGGAATACCGTCCGGCTGGAGCCGCGTAGTGCCACTCGCCGAGAGGCGACCTGCACACCGACACCAGCGCCGCCCCCGGCCCACGAGGCCGGGGGCGGCGCTGTCCGTAGGCGGGCCACCAGCGGGACCGGGGGTGCGACAGGACCCCCGCTAACCGTTCTGCCCGGTCATACGATCGATGTGTGGGTGATATGTCAAACGAGCTTGGCGCTTTTCTGAGTGCTCGCCGGGCACTGGTGACACCGGAGCAGGCCGGCATTCCGCATGGGGGTGTACGACGCGTGCCGGGCTTGCGGCGCGAGGAGGTCGCCATGCTCGCGGGCCTGAGCGCGGACTACTACCTGCGCTTGGAACGGGGCCGTGACCGCAATCCGTCCGTGCAGGTGCTCGAGTCCATCGCACGCGTTCTGCAGCTCGACGAGGAGCACCTTGCCTATCTGCTGACGCTGGTCTCGGATTCCGCCCGAAAGCGCAGACGTCGATCCCGCAGGGAAACGGTTCCGCCGGGTGCGCTCAAGCTCCTGGGCTCCCTCGTTCAGCCCGCTTTCATCGAGGGCCGGTATTTCGACATCCTGGCCTCGAACAGTCTCGCCCAGGCGCTCTCGCCAGGCCTTGTCACGGGGGGCAACCAGCTCAGGGACCTGTTCCTGAACCCCGCCGAGCAGGCGCTGCATCCGGAATGGGAAAACATCACTGAGTGCTTCGTGGCGAACCTGCGACAGGCGGTGGGCACCGACATCGACGACCCCCGGTTCATCGAGCTCACCGGAGAGCTCTCATTGGCGAGCGACAGGTTCCGCCAGCTCTGGGCACGCCACGAGGTACGCGGACAGCGCGGTACGCCGATCCGGTTCAATCACCCGCAGGTCGGGGAGCTGACCCTCAATCGTGAACGGCTGAGCATCGGCGGAGCGGATGGCCTGATGCTCGTCGTCTACCACGCCGACGCCGGGTCCGGTGACGCCGAGAAGTTGAGTCTCCTTGCCTCCGCCGGTCTACCCGCCGGCCGCGAGCCACGACCGGTCCAGCCCTCCCGGACCTGAAATGTGCCGGTGGCAAGTTGCGGGCGATCAGAGGGGGTCCTGTCAGACCCCGGTCTGAAGAGGGCTCCGGGTACGCCGACCTGCCGTGGTTAGCGTTCGGAACATGACCGTCACACTGATCACCGGGGCCAACAAGGGCATTGGCTTCGAGACCGCCAGACAGCTTCTGGCGTTGGGGCACGAGGTCTACATCGGCGCGCGGGATGTCGAGCGGGGTGAGAAAGCCGCGGCCGCGCTCGGGTCGCGGTTCGTCCAACTCGATGTGACAAACGATGCCTCTGTGCGCAGCGCGTTGGCGACGATCGACTCGGCCGAGGGCCGACTCGACGTCCTCGTGCACAACGCCGGCATCCTGGAGACCGACCTCGACGGGCCAGCGGCCCTGCGCTCGTTCGACACGAACGCGGTAGGGATCGTGCGCGTCACGGAGGCGGCGCTGCCCCTGCTCCGCAGGTCGTCCAATCCCACAGTCGTCACCGTTTCGAGCAGCGCCGGATCGTTCTGGGCGGTGACCAATCCCGAGCGGCCCGAGTTCGGTCTGCCGCTCGCCCTGTATTCGGCGTCCAAGTCCGCGGCCACCATGCTGACCGTGCAGTACGCGAAATCCCAGCCGGGCATCAAGTTCAACGCTCTCGAACCAGGCCCCACCGCCACCGACATGACCGCCGCCTTCGGTATCGGGCGGCCGGTGGAGGAGAGCGCCCGCCAGGTGGTGCGCCTGGCGACACTGGGCCCGAGCGGACCGACGGGGACCTTCCAGGACGAGGCAGGGGAACTGCCCTGGTGAGCAGGCGGCACCGTGGGTGCGTGGGCCGACAGGCGTGACGTTTGACCGATTCCGCGCCGGGTAGCTGATCGACGTGACCGACGACGCATCCATGACCGGCGAGCCGGACACCCGGGCCCTCGACGATCTGCTCGACGGCATCTTCAGGGCGCAGGAGCGGGTCGAGCAGGCAGAGATCTACCGCCAGGCGGTGGCTGCCGAACTCCCGCCGGAGCTGCTCGCCCGCATCAACGCGCTCCCCGAGGGTGAGTACGCGGTCGACGAGGTAAGCGACCTGCTGGGCGGTTCGGTCGGCTGAGCGACCGCAGAAGGGACACCGACATGACCAACCACGAGGACCACGACGAGAAGGTGCCGGCGCTGGGTCAGCCCCCGAAGGGCAGGGACACCACACCCGAGCCGGACTTCGCCAACGAGCACGACCGCACGGCGGTGGATCGGGACATCATCACCGGGGCGGACGAGGACGAACGGGAGCCGGAGTCGCCGCACGGTTGGTCCGGCATGCAACGTTGAGGCGTACACGAAAGGGGGGCCGGTGTCTGCCGGCCCCCCTTTCGCGTCCTGCTCGTCAGTCGTCCTGGTGCCCGCCCTCGGCGGCCTGCTGCGCCGTCGCGTAGGCCATCTGGAGGAAGTCGGACGCGGCGACCGCCGTCAGCGCGGTCGCGACCAGGCGGGTGAGCCGGGGCGCGAGCACCAGGCCACCGGTCAGCCCGGTAGCCACCCAGACCGCCAGGCAGAACGGGCAGCTCAGCAGCTCGCCGATGGCGTGCCGGGTGGGGCTGCCCGAGTCGCGGACCTGCTCCATCACCTCGCCGCTGCCGATCGGACGGTCGTAGCGGGTGAACGGCGCCCGCAACGGGCTGGTCACCGCGTCCTTGGACAGCAGCCGGCTCAGCTTGTGCGTGGCGATGGAGAGCAGCACCACGTCGGACGCCGCGGGACGCTCCGGCACCGGTCGGCCGGTCGCCTTGACCAGGCCGGCGAGAGCCCCGGTCACCCCGGCGTAGGCGCCCATCGCCACCAGGTAGCCGCCGAGCGGCCGGTGCTCGTGCGGCGCGTACGCCCGGCGCAGCCGGGCCGCCTTGTGTCGCAGGCCAGTGTCGCTCACCCGATCTCCTCACGTGTGTCGTGGTGGTGTGGGAACGGCGTCCCGCGCGGCCGGCTCAGCCGGCCTGGAGGTTGTCGGCGACCTCGCGTGCCAGGTTGGTGAGCGCCTCGTCGGCCAGCTGGTCCGGGCCGGGCCCGCCGGACCCGTCGGCCAGGTCCAGCTGGATCCGGGCGCCACCGGAATCGGCCGGCTCCACCCGAATCTCGGCGGACCAGTCGTCGGCGTCGACGTCGCCCCAGCGGGCACGCAGCTCCTCGCCGCTGATCTCCGCGGCGGGGCTGCCGTCGCCGCGCAGTGGCTCCGGCAGCCAGGCCGAGGCACGGTTGGGGTCGGTGGCAGTGCTGAAGACCACCTCGGGTGGCGCGGACATACCGCGCACGGCGCGCGCCGGCATCACGCGTCCCGCAGGCGGCTGGGGTCGACCTCGCGACCTGGGTGTCGGGCCAGGTACTCGGTCTCCAGCTCCGCCGTTCGCCGGAGGTGGTTAGCGAGTGCGGAGTCCGCCGCGTGCCGCAGGGTGTCCAGGCGGGTTCGGTGCAGGCTGTGCATCTCGCGGATCAGGTCCTCGTCGGTCAGCTCCGTCGGGTCGATGCCGAGCAAGTCGCCGTCGAGGCCGGGAGCGCCGGCCGGGTCGTCGAGCTGATCGCCGCCCCACTCCGGCACCCGCTGCTCCGGGCTCATATCCGCACTGCCGCTGGACGCAAAGCCGTCCTCACGTACCGATCCGGTCATGATCGCCCCCCTTGATCTCGTTTGGGCTGGCGTCTAGACGATTGCCCAGGCGCGGTGATGCCAAACCAAGCCGTCGGAGCGACGACTACGACACGGTGTCGGAGACCGGTAACGTCCCCGGTACCCTCAATGTCATGAGGCGGCTCTGGACCCCGGCGTGGATCGCGCGCCACGTGGCCATGGTCGTGCTGGTCGTGGGCTTCCTGGGGCTGGGCTGGTGGCAGATCAGCCGGGCCGCCGCCGGCAACAGCCTGAGCTGGGGGTACGCGGTCGAGTGGCCGATCTTCGCCGGCTTCGTGGTCTACGTCTGGTGGCGTGAGGTGAAGCTGGCCCGCCGCAAGGCGGTGGAGGCCGATGCTCCGCCTGCGGATCCGGCCGTCGAGCCGGCGCCGGCGGTCACCACCGGGTCCCGACCGGCGGTACGCCGCCCGGTGCGGGTGTCCCGGGTGCCGGCCGGCGGCGATGTCGTCGAGGACACCGACCTGGCCGCCTACAACCACTACCTGTCATGGTTGAACGCCAATCCGGGCGCCCGGCCCGGTGACTATCCCGGCTGAGCCGGGCTCGGAAGGACGGACGAAGGTGGGCGCTGCCCTTACCCGGTACCGCGTGATCGCCTGGATCGTGGGCGTGGTGCTGATCCTGCTGGTCGTGATCGGCATGCCGCTGAAGTACGCGTTCGACAACCCGGTCGTCGTGGAGACGATCGGGCCGGCGCACGGCTTCCTCTACATGATCTATCTGGTGGCCGCGTTCGACCTGAGCCGCCGAGCTGACTGGCCGCTGAAGCGGATGCTGCTGGTGATGCTGGCCGGCACGGTGCCGTTCGTCTCGTTCTACGCCGAGCGCCGGGTCAGCGCCTGGGTGGCCGCGCCGCAGGAGGAACGGGCTCCGGAGCCGGTCGCCGGCTGAGTTCGCTGAACGGCCGGTGGGCCGGCACGGCTCCGGCCCACCGCCAGCGGGTCATCGGTTGGGCCGCCACGGGTCCGCTTCGGCGAGCGGGTCTACCCAACTGCCGTAGCGGTTGACCTCCCGGGCCCGCAGCAGCGACCGGGTGACCTGGCCGAACTGCCGTTCGTCATCGGCGCTGAACAGCAGCACCTCCGAGCCTTGGTACCACCCCCACAGTTCGTGCGGCGGCGGGCGCCAGCGATCGCCGACCACTGCGAGAGCGGCCGGGAGCAGGAACACGGCACCGAGGATCAGGTACGCCCCTGCGGTGAGGCGGTGCAGACCGCCGGTGAAGCCGAGGAGCACCCCCACGCCGCCGAGCATGCTGGCGGTGATCACCACGGCCCGGACGGCGATCCGGTCGTGCGGGCCCCGGGTGGTACGCAGATGGGTCAGGTCGGCGACCCGGTAACTGTTTCGACCGACGGTGAACCGGTCGACGGTCACGATGATGCCGGGCCGCGCGTACAGCAGTGTCGACCGGGCGCCCGGCACCGTTCGCGGCGGTCGCGTCTTTGCGCCTTCACGATTCACGGTTCCTCCCGAAGGGGACGGTTGGCCGAGTGGCCCCGCTGGCGACAGTCATCGCTGCCTGTCGACGGGATTCCCGGCTCCGGACTTCATTGTGTTGCGGCGTCGCCAGTCGACCTGGGCATTTACCGGGTAGAGACAGCTCGCCACGACCGGGTGACATCGCCGAGAAACAGCATCCATTTCGCCTTTTATCGGTTATGGCGACCAGGGATACCACGGCATACGCCCGGAACGACGAAAGTCGTATATCCGTCAGTACGCCGCGAAAAGGGCGATGTTCCTTCGTTCCCAGGCGTCATCAGCCACGATGGCGACACCCAGCCCAGGGGTCCGACGCGCAACTCTGCCAACTTTCGCCACTGCTTCAACTGCGAGCGACATCCGTCCCGGGTTAGGTTGGGCGAGCCGGTCCGGCCCAGTGCCGTCCGCCCGGATGGCCCCGGCCGGTGTCGTCGAGGGCGTCAGCAGCCCCGGCGGCCGTGGGAGAGGGGCCTTCCGCTCTTGTCATCCCTGAGAAATCTGCTGCGCACAGTGGCGCTGGTCGGCATGTCGGCCGCGCTGATCGCCCCGACGGCGGTGGCCCAGGCCGAGCCGTCCCCCGCCGACCTGACCCGCCGGATCGAGACGTCCTCGGCCGAGTTGGAGCGGGTCGTCGAGTCGTACAACAAGTTGCGTGAGGAGATCAAGACAAACGAGGCCGCAGTGGCCCGATTACAGACCCGCATCGGCCCGCTCGAACAGCAGGTCGAGCAGAGCCGGGCAGACGTGGCGAAGCTCGCCTCCACCGCGTACAAGACCGGCGGCCTGCGCACCGCGGACGCCCTGCTGCGCCCCGGCGGCTCGGCCGCGCTGCTGGACCGGCTCGGCACGATCGAGCAGTTGACCCGCCAGCGGCAGGAGCGCATCTCCGGCTTCACTGCCGACCAGCAGCGGCTGCTCGACGAGAAGGCCCGCCTGGGCGCGACCTTGACCCGGCAGGCCGCACAGGCTCGTCAGCTCGCCGCGGGTAAGAAGCAGATCGAGCAGGACCTGGCCAAGCTGTACGAGCTGCGCCGGCAGGCGTACGGGGCCGCCACCGAGCGACCCGAGCCCAAGGCGGCGACGACCGAGGCCAAGAACGTGCCCGCCGTGTCCGGTGCCGCCGGCACTGCTGTGCGTTACGCGTTCGGCGCGATCGGCAAGCCGTACGTCTGGGCGGCCGACGGGCCGAACGGCTACGACTGTTCCGGCCTGACCTCGGCCGCCTGGCGGGCGGCCGGGAAGTCCCTGCCGCACAACACCCGGATGCAGTGGAGCGCTGTCGCCCACATCGGGCGGGGCGAGCTACGCCCCGGCGACCTGGTCTTCTACAGCGGGCTCGGGCACGTCGCCCTCTACGTGGGCGACGGTCAGGTGATCGACGCGCCCAGCGCCGGTCGCAACGTGCTCAAGCGTGGCATGAACATGATGTCCATCCAGGGTTACGGCCGGGTGCGCTAACCGCTGTCGAAAACGGCGAACGGCCGGCGTCCCCCTATCGGACGCCGGCCGTTCGCCGTCATTACTACCAGGTCAGGCCGCTTGCAGCCCCTCCGCCCGAGCCAGCTCGCGGAGCCGGCCGAGGGCCTGGATCTCCAGCTGCCGGATCCGCTCGCGGGACAGCGAGAAGCGGGACGCGACCTCGGTGAGCGAGTGCTCCCGGCCGTCCTCCAGCCCGTAGCGGGCCCGCATGATGCCGGCGGACCGGTCGTCGAGGTGGTTGAGCAGCCCTTCGATGCGCTGCCGCTCCAGGCCGCTGAGGACGATGTCCTCCGGCGACGGCGCGTCACTGTCGGCAACCAGGTCGCCAAGGCTGGTGTCGCCATCGTCACCAACCGGGGTGTCCAGCGAGACGGTGTCCTGCGACCAGCGGCGCAGCTCGTTCACCCGCTCGACGGTGACGCCGAGGGCGGTGGCGATCTGCTCCGGCTCCGGGTCGCTGCCCAACTCACGGGTCAGCTGCCGGGCCACGTTACGCATCCGGTTGACGTCCTCCACCAGGTGCACCGGCAGACGGACGGTGCGCTCCTGCTGGGCGATCGCCCGGCTGATCGCCTGCCGAATCCACCAGGTGGCGTAGGTGGAGAACTTGTAGCCGCGCTCGTAGTCGAACTTCTCGACCGCCCGGACGAGGCCGGTGTTGCCCTCCTGGATCAGGTCCAGCATGGGCATCCCCGAGCGCACGTAACGCCGGGCGATCGACACGACCAGTCGGAGGTTCGCGCGGATGAAAAGGTCCTTCGCGCGCTCCCCCTCGACGACCAGCCACTCCAGGTCGGCCCGGTCTACACCGGCGGGAACGGCTTCCTCACCGAGCAGGTGCTCGGCGTAGAGGCCGGCCTCGATCGCCTTGGAGAGCTCTACCTCCCGGGCGGCGTCCAGCAGTGGCGTCCGGGAGATCTCGTGCAGGTAGACGCCCACCAGGTCGCGTTCCTCGGCGACCTGATCGGTTCGCATGCCGATGTTCTTGTCCACGTTGCCCACGGTCCCCTCGCTCGCGCCGGTTGCCCGGTTCCTTGCCATTCCCCACACCTGTCAGCCCCTGGTAACTTCTGCTGTGCCCATCGGTGCTGACACCTACACAACAGATGAGACGTGTCGGGGATTCCTCGTCGTGAGTCGAAAGTGTCACGAATGCCTGAGTAGTAGCTGAGAGCACGGTCCATGTTTGCTGTCAGCACCCCATCGGGTGGCTCGCCACGGGCACCACGTACGGGTTACCGCACCATGGCAACACCGCCCGCCGCGGGGGCACAGCGACCCGGGTCACCACCGCGATGCGATCCTGGTCACTGCCAGATACGCACCGGTGAACCGGTCGGTTCATTCACGGGGGTGTTATTACCCCCCGGCCAGATGAACAATCCGAGGGCCCGTTCGCTTCCCGGTGTGGGTGGCGCTAGGAGGCGAGCAGGGCGAGGGCGCCGCGCACCTGGTCGGCCGAGCGTGCCAGCGCGGCCCGGGCAGCGTCGATCTCAGCGCCCGAGACGAGGGCGACGAGCGCCGTCTTCAGGTCCCCGTCGGCCTCGGTGAGGGCCTGCCGGGAAAGCTCTTCCGAGCAGCCGGTGGCCTCGACCAGAATCGAGATCATTCGTCCGCGGAGTTTCGCGTTGGTGGCCACCATATCGATCATGAGGTTCGAGTAGACCCGACCCAGGCGCACCATGACGGCTGTTGAAAACGTGTTGAGCACCAATTTCTGCGCTGTGCCCGCCTTCATCCGGGTCGACCCGGTGACCACCTCGGGTCCGGTGTCCACCCCGATGAACACGTCGACCGACCGGGCGGCCTCCGCCTCCGGATTGGCGCAGAGCAGCACTGTCGAGGCGCCCTTGGCGCGGGCCGCGGCAAGCGCCCCGAGGACGTACGGGGTGCGTCCGCTGGCCGCCAGACCGACCACCAGGTCCCCGGCCCGTACACAACTGGCCGCTTCGACCGCGCCGCCCCGGTCGTCGTCCTCGGCGTCCTCGACGGCCCGCCACATGGCGTCCGGGCCGCCCGCCAGGTGCGCGCAGAACCAGTGTCGGGGCGAGTTGAAGGTGGGGGCCAGTTCGGCGGCGTCGAGCACGCCCAGTCGGCCGGAGGTGCCGGCCCCGAAGTAGTGCACCCGGTGACCGCCGCGTAGCGCCGCGACCGCCAGGTCGACGGTGGTGGCGATCTCGTCGAGCACCGCGGCGACCGCAGCGGGCACCCGTCGGTCCGCCTCGTTGATCACGGTGAGTACGTCCCGGGTCGACATCAGGTCGAGGTCGACGCTGAGCGGATTACGTCGTTCGGTGGGGGCACCCACCCGGACCGTGGGGCGAGCGGGCCGTGCGGGCATCTCCGCACCGGCCGTCATGCCCGCCTCCGGTTGGCACCCACCCGGTGCGACTGGACCGCCTCGGCGGTCGCCTCCAGGGCCTTGCGGGCCCTGGCCCGGTTGCGGGCGGCCACCCCGACGAAGAGGCAGTCGACCACTGTGAGCTGAGCCAGCCGGCTGGCCGTCGCGCCGGAGCGGTAGGTGGTCTCCCGGGCCGCCGTGGTCAACACGAAGTCCGCCACGTCGGTGATCGGCGAGCGCGGGAAGTTGGTCAGCGCCACTGTCGCGGCACCGCGGGTACGGGCCTGCTCCAGCACCTCGATCACGTCGGAGGTGGTGCCGGTGTGCGAGATGCCGATCGCGACGTCTCCCCGCCCCAGCAGGGCAGCCGACGTCAGCGCGGTGTGCACGTCCGGGAAGTAGAAGGCGATCCGGCCGATGCGGTGCAGCTTCTGCTGGAAGTCCGAGGCGACGAACCCGCTGGCGCCGGCGCCGTAGATGTCGATCCGAGCGGCACCGCTGATCGCCTCGACCACCTGCTCGCAGACGGCGGGGTCGAGTTGCTCGGCGGTCTCCTCGACGGCGCGGGCGTCGTTGAACGCGATGGTGGCGATGATCTGGGCGAGGTCGGCACCGGGCGGGATGTCACCGCCGACCACTCGGGCGTCCGGTGGCTCGATCCGGCGGGCGGCCTCGGCGGCGAGGCGGATGCGCAGTTGGGGGTAACCGTCCATGCCCACGGAACGGCAGAACCGGATGACTGTCGCCTCGGATGTCTCGGCTGCGGTGGCGAGATCGGTGATTGTCCGCCGGGCGGCGGCCGCCGGGTCGGACACGACCAGCCGGGCGACCCGCTGCTCGGCGGGCGACAGCGATGGCAACAGCCCGCTGATGTGGACGATCAGCCCACCGGGCTCGTGACTCGCAGAAATCTTCGGACTCTTCGCCACGGATGAAACTTACTTTCAGCAGGCGTGAGCGTCAACTATGACTGTCCGAGGTGGGGGAAACTTCGATCGCCGGGATCACCGGTCCCGTACAGCCTGCCACTTCCCCAGGATCGCCGCCTCCTCCGCCGGGTCGAGTCCACCCTGCCGGACGGCCGCCGGGTGCGCGGCCATCCACGACGCGGTCGCCCGAACGGTATCGGCCAGCGGACGGACCGTCAGACCGGCCTCCAGTGCCGGTCGGACGTCCCGGTCCATCAGGCCGGCGGTCTCCGGCAACCGAACCCAGAGCGGCAGCGCCCGCTCCCCCGACCACTCGCGTACGTCGTGGGACAGCAGGAACTCCTGGTCGACCCAGGTGAGGGCCGGATCGGCGACGCCCAGCCCGGCGGCCACCCCGGCCAACAGCTCGGCCCGCGACATCGCCGGTGCGGTGCCGTCGTACGTGCCGCCGAGGCGGGTGCCGGCGGCGTGCAACAGCCAACGCGCCAGATCGGCGACGTCCACGAACTGCACCCGATCGGTCGGGTGCCCGGGGGCCAGCACCTCGCCACCGGCTGACAGCCGCCGCACCCAGTACGGGAAACGGTCGCTCGGATCCTCCGCGCCGACGATCAGCCCCGCCCGGCAGATGAACGAACGGTCCACGCCCACCCGCTCCCGGACCAGTTCCTCGATGCTCACCTTGCACTCGCCGTACCAGTTGTGGTCCGGGCCGACCGGACCGTCCACGTCCGCCGGGGCCGGCGGCAGGATCGGCGCGTCCGCGGCGGTCTGGCCCGGGGTGGCGTGGTCCGCGTACACCGAGATCGTCGACACGAACGACCAGTGGCCGATGTGGTCGGCGAGCGCGGCGAGCGCGTGCCGGGCGTGGCTGATCTGGCGGGTCACGTCGACCACCGCGTCGAAGCCCTCGGCGGCGAACGGGACGAGTGACTCGGGATCGTCGCGGTCGGCCGCCACGAACCGCGCCCCGGGCGGCACCGCGCCGGACACGCCACGGGCCGCGCAGGTCACCTCGTGACCCTGTTCGACGGCGAGCCGTGCCGTCGCCCGGCCGAGGAACTGGGTGCCACCGAGAATGAGGATCCGCATCCGCCGATCCTGCGCCCCCAAGCTCCTGACAATCCATCCAATCTGCCCACGGCAGACCGTGATCATGAAGCTGTCGCCATTCAGATCGGCGTGTCACTGCGACAACTTCATGATCGACGGAAGGGGTCGAAGGGGGTGGGCACTAGCGTGGGGCCCATGGGAGAGCGCAGCGTGTTGGTGACCGGGGGTTCCGGCGGGCTGGGCGGGGCGGTCGTCGCCGCGTTCGTCGAGGCGGGCTGGCGGGTGGTCGTACCGGAGCGGAAAGCCCGGCCCGGGTCGGAGCCGGCGGCGGCCGGACTGGTCCGGGTGGTCGCGGACCTTGGCGAGCCGGCGGGCGCGGCGCAGGCGGTCGAGGCCGCGGCCGGCGAACCGGCGGCGCCGCTGCGCGCCGTGGTCAACCTCGTCGGGGGGTACGCCAGCGGCGGGTTGGTGCACGAGACCCCGGTCGAGGAGTTCGAGCGGATGCTCACCGTCAACCTGCGGCCGACCTTTCTGGTCACGCAGGCCGCGCTCCCGCACCTGGTGGCGTCCGGCGGCGGCGCGGTGGTGTGCGTCTCGGCCCGCGCGGCGGTCACCCCGTTCCGCGGCGCGGCCGGTTACTCGACGGCCAAGGCTGCGGTGCTGGCCTTCGCCAACGCTGTCGCTGTGGAGTACCGGTCGCAGCACGTGCGCTGCAACACGGTGCTGCCCAGCGTCATCGACACCCCGGCGAACCGGGCCGCGCAGCCCGACGCCGACCATTCCCGCTGGGTCACCCCGGCCGAGATCGCGCCGGTGATCCGGTTCCTCGCGTCGGCCGACTCCGCCCCGACCAGTGGCGCCACAGTGCCGGTCTACGGGCGGGCCTGAGCCACCACCGGGCCGAGGTCCTCGCCGCCCGAGGCGGACGGCGGTAGCCAGGTTTCCAGGTGCGCCTGAATCTGCTCGGTCACCTCCTCGGCCGGGCGGCCCGCGTCCACAAGCACGAAGCTGGGGTACTCGGGCAGTGCCCGGTAGGCGGTGTCGGCGGCGGTCAGCCACCCCATCGTCTCGTGGTCGGTGCCGCGTTCCTCGATGCGCCGGTACGCCTCCGCCGGGTCGACGGCGAGCAGGAAGGTCACCTGCGGTGTCGGGAACAGCCGGTAGCCGGCCCGGGCGAGCCGCTCCCAGCGCTGCCCGCCGTGCGCCCTGATGCTCGCGTACTGGCAGGCCGAGTAGCGGTCCATCACCGCCGTCCGACCGGTGAGCAGACAACTGATCAGGGCGATGGCGATGGCCAGCCAGCGCAGCACCGACTCCACGGCCAGCACGCCGTCGCGACCGACGAGCCGTTGCGCGTCCGGCCGACCGAGGCGTTGGGCGAGCCGGCCGAGCCAGCGGCGGCCACTGGCGTTGCGGCGGTAGGTGGCGGGGCGTCCGGCGGCGGTCAGCGCGTCGGCCAGCCGGTGCGCCTGCGTGGTCTTGCCCGAACCGTCGATCCCGATCAGGGCGACGGTGCGCAATCGGGCCTTGCGTCGTCGCATCCCCGATGATCTGGCCACTCTCCACAGGTTATCCGACCTACGCACGTGGTCCGCGAGGTTTGTGGTGCTTCATCCCTGTTGACGCCCTACCGAGACCCCAGCAGGTGTGGACGAACGGAATGCCGGGTACCGGAGTCTGAAATCCAACCGCCGGTCCACCAACACGACGACGGAGGAACCAGATGGCTGAGCGCGGAGACGAGAGTCTGGTGCACACCCTCAAGAAGGTCGCCGCCGTGCTCAAGCAGTCCGAGATTCCGTTCGCCCTGGGCGGCAGCTTCGCGGTCTACGCCCACGGGGGCCACTCCAGCGATCACGACGTCGACTTCCTGATCCGGGAGGCCGACGTGGAAGCGGCACTGGAGGCCCTGGTGGCCGCCGGCTTCGTCGCCGAGCGTCCACCGGAGGACTGGCTGGTGAAGGTCTTCGACGACGGCCGGATGGTGGATTTGATCCACCGGCCGATCGAGACGCCGGTGACCGAGGAGACGTTCGCCGACACTGTCATCCGACCGGTGGACGCGATTCACATGCCGGTGCTGTCCGCGACCCAGCTGATGGTGCACAAACTGCTCAGCTTCTCCCAGCACTACTGCGACTTCGCCCGCGGTCTGCCGCTGGCCCGCTCGCTGCGGGAGCAGATCGACTGGGAACGGGTACGCAAGGAGACGCAGCACTCGCCGTACGCCGAGGCGTTCCTGGTGCTGCTGGACCGGCTGGAGGTGGTGCCGGACGCCGGCACCCAGCCAGGAGAGGGGACATCGTGACCCACCATCGCGACATCGACGCCGGGCCACCTGACGAGTACGTCGAGGCGGAGATCCAACGGTTGCTGGTCGAGGACCCCGCCGTCGCCGAACAGGGGATCACAGTGGTTCGACGGGAACGCGCCCTCGTGCTCCACGGCGAGGTGGAGAGTCCGCACCGGCGGGAGGAGATCCTGCGTCGGGTGTCCGAGCGCTTCCCGGACGTGCCGATCACCAGCGACATCGGGGTGATCCGCACCCAAGCGCCCACGGAGATCGAGCAACTGCCCTGAGGGAGGTTCCATGGTGATCCGGATTGCCGCTGTGGGCGACGTGCATCTGGACGAGGACGTGGTCGGCCGATTCCGGCCGGCGCTGGAGGAGCTGCCGGAGTGCGCCGATGTGCTGCTGCTGGCCGGCGACCTGACCCGGCACGGCACCGAGGCCGAGGCGCGCTGCGTGGCAGAAGAGTTCGGTGGGTTGGCCGTACCTGTGGTGACGGTGCTGGGCAACCACGACCACCAGTGCGACCAGGTGCCACAGGTGGTCAAGGTGCTGGAGGACGCGGGCATCACGGTGCTGGAGGGCAACGGCGTCGTGCTGGACTGCGCTGGTGGCCGGCTCGGCATCGCCGGCGTCAAGGGCTTCGGCGGCGGGTTCGCCGGGCGGTGCGCCAGTGACTTCGGCGAGCCGGAGATGAAGGCCTTCGTGCGGACCACCACCGACAGTGCGGACCGTCTCGGTGCGGCGCTGCGCTCACTGGACTGCGACATGCTCGTCGCGCTCACCCACTACTCGCCGGTGCCGGACACACTGGTCGGCGAGCCGTTGGAGATCTACCCCTTCCTCGGGTCGTACCAGCTGGGGCAGGCGATCGACTCGGCGCCCACGGCGCTGGCAGTGCACGGGCACGCGCACGCCGGCACCGAGCGCGGCACGACCCCCGGCGGGGTACGCGTCCGCAACGTCGCGCACCCGGTGATCAAGCAGGCGTACAGCGTCTTTCACGTTGGCGATCAACTCGACACCGATCAGGTTTCCACGCTCGGCCAGTCGGGTATTCAGAGGTCATGGAGCTGATTCTCTGGATTCTCGCAGTCGTACTCGTGGTCGCCGGCATCCTCGCGCTGTTCCGCCGGCAGATCCTGTGGGGCATCGTCCTCATCGTCGTCGGGCTGTTGGTCGGCCCGGGTGGTGTCAGCATCTTCAATTAGCGCTCACACGCTCAACACCGGGACCCGCCGGGGTCGCCGCGACCGAAGCTTCGTCCTCCCGACAGAAGCATCGGTCATGGCGATCCCGGCGCTTTTTCGTGGCTGGCCGGTCTGGTGAACCGCCCTCCCGCTCGGCGGTTTGAGCCGACCCCAGCGGGGAAATATCTCGACGATGGAGATATCTCAGGACGCGCCGGCGACCTCCGGGCGGCGAGCGTGGTGGGCCCTCGCCGGTTTCGCGGCGGCGGTCTTCGTCGCGGCCGCGATCGGCGGGCTGGGAGTGCAGGGCACCACCGAGGAGTACGCGAACCTGCGGCAGCTCGGCTGGGCCCCGCCCTCGTGGCTCTTCGGCCCGGTCTGGTCGCTGCTCTACGCACTGATCGCGGTGGCCGGCTGGCTGGTGTGGCGCCGGGTCGGCTTCTCCCCCGCCCTCTGGGCGTGGACCGCCCAACTGGTGCTCAACGCGATCTGGACCCCGCTGTTCTTCGGCGCGGGGCTGTACGGGCTGGCGTTCGCGGAGATCGTGCTGATGTGGCTGGCGATCGGCCTGACCGTGCTGCTGTTCGCCCGGGTGTCCCGGGTGGCGACGGCGCTGCTGCTGCCGTACTGGGCCTGGGTCACCTTCGCCGCCGCGTTGAACCTGTCGATCTGGCGGCTGAACGCCTGACCCGTCGGTTCCCCGACGGCGGCGACCGCCGGGGACCGTGGCCGTTGCCGGATCAGCAGCGGGGGACGTTCGGGATGTAGCCGTCGTGGCCGGTGTAGACGTACGCGTCGGCGATGAAGCGTCCGGAGCCGATCCGGTCCCAGATCGAGCTGGTTCCGTACGTGCCGGTGACAGTGGTGCCGCTGGTCTGGCAGGCGATGGTCACCCGGGTGCCGTCGGCGACGGTGCCCACCGAGGCGTACCCGGTGCCGGGGCCGGAGCGGACGGTCAGCGGCGTGCCGCTGGTGTCGACGGTGCCGTTACCGCTGCCCGAGGAGCACCCGTTGCCGCTGGTGTAGCTCTTGGTGCCCCAGTACAGCGCGAGGCTGCCGTTGAAGCGGACCTGGATGTCGGCGCCGTTGAGGCGCTGCTCGTAGTGCAGGTGTGGGCCGGTCGATCCCCCGGTGCTGCCGACCCAGCCGATCACCTTGCCGTACCCGACCGTCTGCCCGACCGAGACGTTGAAGCCGCTGAGGTGCGCGTAGTAGGTGCTGTAACCGCCCCCGTGGTTGATTCGGACGTACTTGCCGTAACTGGTACCGCCGAGGTCGGTGACGCGGTCGACGGTGCCGGGGGCGCTGGCGACCACCGGGTCGCCGGCATCGTCGGTGCGGTTGAAGTCGACCGCGTACGCCGGGCTGTGGTCCGACCGGGTCTGCCCGGACCAGGACTGCCCGCACGGGAACGGCACCCTGAAGGTCGGCGCGGCCAGCGCGGGAGTCGCCGGCGTCAGTGCTCCCCCGACCAAGAGACCCGTCACCAGCAGGCTGATCCACCGCTTTCGCATACAGCTCCTCCTATGTCGAAAACCTTCGATCCGTGGGGGCTAGCCTGACAGATATCGTCAATCTTCGAAAGAGTCCGCAGCGTGCCCCGCCACCACGCCCACCAGGCAGCCCGCAGGTTTCCGGATTGTTACTCGCTCGTGTCTGACAGGGGGTGGACCCGGCCGGATGCAAGCGCTTACATGTGTGCACGCCCAATCGGACCGGCGACGGGTCACCAGCACGACCGCGCCGGCTAGGAAGGAGGACGGCATGGCGGTCTTTACCAGACCACGCCAGGCCTTCGTGATCGCCGGTGTAATCGGGCTGGCGCTCAGCGCCACCGCCTGCGGTACCGGCGACGACAAGAAGAGCAGCAAAGCGGGCTCCGCGGAGTGCGCCGCATACGACAAGTACGAGGGCCACGACGGCAAGAAGGTCTCCATCTACGCGTCCATCCGTGACGCCGAGGCCGACCTGCTGGAGCGGTCGTGGTCGCAGTTCACCGAGTGCACCGGCATCGAGATCGACTACGAGGGCAGCGGCGAGTTCGAGGCGCAGCTCCCCGTCCGGGTCGACGGTGGCAACGCCCCCGACATCGCCTTCGTGCCGCAGCCGGGTCTGGTGAAGCGTTTCGCGGACGCCGGCAAGCTGAAGTCCCTCAGCGCCGACACCAAGGCCCTCGCCGAGCAGAACATGCCGGCCGACTGGCTGAAGTACGGCACCGTGAACGGGACGCTCTACGGCGTGCCGCTCGGCGCCAACGTGAAGTCCTTCGTCTGGTACTCGCCGAAGACGTTCAAGGAGAAGGGCTGGGAGGTTCCGACCACCTGGGACCAGCTCATCGCCCTGAGCGACAAGATCGCCGCCAGCGGCGTCAAGCCGTGGTGCGCGGGTGTCGAGTCCGGTGACGCCACCGGCTGGCCGGCCACCGACTGGATCGAGGACGTGGTCCTGCGTACGCAGGGTCCCGAGGTCTACGACCAGTGGACCACCCACGCCATCCCGTTCAACGACCCGAAGATCGTCGACGCGGTTGACCGCGCCGGCAGCATCCTCAAGAACGAGAAGTACGTCAACGGCGGCTTCGGCGGCGTCAAGAGCATCACCACCACCGCCTTCCAGGAGGCGGGCCTGCCGGTGACCACCGGCAAGTGCGCGATGCACCGACAGGCGTCGTTCTACGCCAACCAGTTCCCCGAGGGCACCAAGGTGGCCGAGGACGGCGACGCGTTCGCCTTCTACTTCCCGGCCATCGACCCGGCCAAGGGCAAGCCGGTGCTGGGCGCGGGCGAGTTCGTCGTCGGCTACGCCGACCGTCCCGAGGTCCAGGCCGTGCAGACCTACCTCGTCTCGGCGGAGTACGTGAACAGCCGCGCGAAGCTCGGCAACTGGGTCACGGCGAACAACAAGCTGGACATCGCCAACGTCGCCAGCCCGATCGACAAGCTCTCCGTCCAGATCCTCCAGGACAAGACGGGCACCTTCCGCTTCGACGGATCCGACCTGATGCCGGCCGGCGTCGGCGCGGGAACGTTCTGGAAGGGCATGATCGAGTGGCTGAACGGCAAGGCGACCGCCCCGGTGCTTCAGGGCATCGAGAGCAGCTGGCCTAAGTGATCCCGGCGGTGGCCCGGTCCGCGTTCGCGGGCCGGGCCACCGGCCGAGGTGGACCCGGAAGGGAGGGTTGATGAAGTTCGACTTCGCCGATCAGCAGCCGAAGTTCCTCATGCTGATGTACGGGCTGGTCGCCTTCGTGCTGGTGGTGGGGGGTCTGCTCCTGTTGCTCGACGTGGTGCCGGCCTGGTTCGCCCGTCGACGGGAGGCCCAGCTCGTCGCCGCCTCCGTGAGCGGGGCCCCGCTGCCCCGTCGGCCCAAGCAGCGGGAAGGGATCTTCGCGTTCTTCTTCCTGCTGCCGACGCTGCTGCTGCTCGTCATCGGACTGGTCGTGCCGGCCATCCGCACCGTGCTGCTCTCCCTGATGAACAGGACCAGCACGGAGTGGGTGGGGTTTGACAACTTCGCCTGGATGTTCTCCGACGACTCGATCGTCCGGGTCCTGATCAACACCCTGGTCTGGGTGCTCCTGGTCCCGCTGGTGGCGACCGGATTCGGCCTGATCTACGCCGTACTGGTGGACAAGGCCCGGTTCGAGTCGGTGGCCAAGTCACTGATCTTCCTGCCGATGGCCATCTCCTTCGTCGGCGCCAGCATCATCTGGAAGTTCGTCTACGCCTACCGGGGTGACGGCGACCAGATCGGTCTGCTCAACCAGATCGTGGTCAGCCTCGGCGGTGAGCCCAAGCAGTGGCTACTCGAATCACCACTCAACACGCTGCTGCTGATCGTCATCATGATCTGGATCCAGGCCGGCTTCGCCATGGTGGTGCTCTCCGCCGCGATCAAGGCGATCCCCGGCGACATCGTCGAAGCCGCCCGGCTCGACGGCGTCAGCCCGTGGCAGATGTTCTGGCAGATCACCATGCCGAGCATCCGACCGGCGCTGATCGTCGTGATGGTGACCCTCACCATCGCCACCCTCAAGGTCTTCGACATCGTCCGGACCTCGACGAACGGCAACTACGACACCAGCGTGATCGCCAACGAGATGTACAACCAGGCGTTCCGGTACAGCGAGAACGGGCGGGGTTCCGCGCTCGCGGTCTTCCTCTTCATCCTGGTCATCCCGGTCGTGATCTACCAGATCCGTAACCTCCGTCAACAGCGGGAGGGCTGAGATGACCACCGCAACGCCCACCGTCGCCGTCGGCACGCAGAAGACCGACGGCACTCCGTCCACCACTGCCGGCCGAGTCCGCAAGCGCCTCAACAGCCGCACCGCGACGCTCGTCTCGATCGTCATCGCCGTGGTCTGGACCATTCCGACCTTCGGTCTGCTCGTCTCCTCCCTCCGCCCGGAGGACGAGATCAAGACCACCGGCTGGTGGACGGCCTTCACCAACCCGCAGTTCACCTTCGAGAACTACGAGCAGGTCCTGTTCGGGCGGTCGTCGTCCTCCGGGCAGCTCGCCGGTTCCTTCATCAACTCGCTGGCGATCACCATTCCGTCGGTGCTCTTCCCGCTCGCCTTCGCGTGCCTCGCCGCGTACGCGCTCGCGTGGATCAACTTCCGCGGCCGGGACTGGGTCTACATCGCGATCTTCGCGTTGCAGATCGTGCCGCTGCAGATGGCCCTGGTGCCGCTGCTCAGGTTCTTCTCCACAGGTGTCACCCTCGGCGGCGTCACACTGATGCCCGCCTGGGACCTGGTCGACGAGCAGAAGTTCGCCCAGGTGTGGTTCGCCCACACCTGCTTCGCACTTCCATTCGCCGTCTTCCTGCTGCACAACTTCATCTCGCAACTGCCGGGGGACCTGATGGAGGCGGCCCGGGTCGACGGGGCCACCCACCCGAAGATCTTCCGCACCATCGTGCTGCCGCTGATCACCCCCGCGCTGGCGGCGTTCGGCATCTTCCAGTTCCTCTGGGTCTGGAACGACCTGCTGGTCGCGCTCATCTTCGCCGGTGGCGGGGACGAGACCGCTCCGCTCACCGTCCGGCTCGCCGAGATGGCCGGCACCCGGGGCAACGAGTGGCAGCGCCTGACCGCCGGTGCGTTCGTCAGCATCGTCGTACCGCTCATCGTGTTCCTGTCCCTGCAGCGCTTCTTCGTGCGAGGTCTGCTCGCCGGCAGCGTCAAGGGCTGACCCGCGCGCCCGCCGCCTGGCCCCTCGGGCGGCGGCGGGCGCTCCGGGCACCGAGCGGGGGAAACCGTGACGAGGATCGATGATGTGGCCCGGCTGGCCGGAGTGTCCACGGCCACCGTCTCGCGGGCGCTGCGCGGACTACCGACGGTCTCGGCCGCCACCCGGCGCCGGGTACTCGCCGCCGCCGAGCAACTCGACTACGAGGTCTCGCCGAGCGCGTCCCGGCTCGCCGGCGGCCGGACCGGCACTGTCGCCGTGGTGGTCCCCCGGATCACCCGCTGGTTCTTCAGCACCGTCGTCGAGGCGGTCGAGGAGTACCTCCACCAGTCCGGCTACGACCTGCTGCTCTACAACCTGGGCGGCCGGGAGCAGGTCCGCCAGCGGGTCCTGCGTACGGCCAACCTGCACAAGCGGGTGGACGCCATGATGCTGGTCGCCACGCCCCTGCGCCCGGCCGACCTGACCGCGCTGGCCACCCTGGAACTGCCCGGCGTCACCATCAGCTCGGGCAGCAGGGTGCCCAACTGGCCGTGCGTACGGATCGACGACGTGGCTGCCGCGCGGACCGCGACCAAGCATCTGATCGACCTCGGCCACCACCGGATCGCCCACATCTCCGGCGATCCGGACGACGAGTTGGCCTTCACCACCCACCTCGACCGACGTCGGGGTTACCAGGCGGCGCTGCGCTCCGCCGGCATACGACCCGACCCCACACTGGACATCGAGTCCACCTTCACCATCGACGGCGGCAACCGCGCCACCGCCGAGTTGCTGGCCCGCGGCGAGCCGCCGAGCGCTATCGTCGCCGCCTGCGACGAGATGGCGATGGGCGCGATTTCCGCCCTGCGTGACGTCGGGCTGCGGGTGCCGCAGGACGTCAGCGTGGTCGGCATCGACAACCACGACCTGGCCGGTGTGCTCGGGCTCAGCACCGTCGCCCAGCCCGCTGCCGAGCAGGGCCGGCTGGCCGCCCAGATGTTGCTCGACCCGCTCGGGGCCCGACCGCCGGGCCCGGTCGTCAGTCAACGGGGGGCCGGTTGGGACACTCCGGTGGTCCTGCCCACCCGGTTGGTGGTCCGGGATTCGACAGCACCGCCCCGGGCACACTGAAATTCCACACACCGCAACACGGGAGACGACCCTGAACACCGACCCGACGCAGCAGACCTCCTCAGGCCAACCGGCCACCGGCTGGTGGACCGAGGCCGCCATCTACCAGATCTACCCCCGCTCGTTCGCCGACTCTGACGGGGACGGGATCGGTGACCTGCCCGGCATCACCGCCCGCCTCGACCACCTGGTCGAGTTGGGCGTGGACGCGGTGTGGCTCTCCCCCTTCTACCCCTCGCCGCAGGCCGACGCCGGCTACGACGTGGCCGACTACCGCGACATCGACCCGCTGTTCGGCACTCTCGCCGACGCGGACAAGCTGATCGCCGAGGCCCGCTCCCGCAACCTGCGGGTGATCGTCGACCTGGTCCCGAACCACACCTCCTCGGCGCATCGCTGGTTCCAGGCCGCGCTGCCGGCCGCTCCCGGCAGCCCGGAACGGTCCCGGTACATCTTCCGGGACGGCCGCGGTCCGGCCGGCGACCAGCCGCCGAACGACTGGCAGAGCGTCTTCGGTGGTCCAGCCTGGACCCGGACTGTCGACGCCGACGGACAGCCCGGCCAGTGGTACCTGCACCTGTTCGACACCGGGCAGCCGGACCTCAACTGGGACAACCCGGAGGTGCACGCGGAGTTTCTGGACGTGCTGCGCTTCTGGTTGGACCGCGGCGTGGACGGCTTCCGGGTCGACGTGGCGCACGGCCTCATCAAGCAGGCCGACCTTGCCGACTGGCAGGAGCCGCAGGAGATCCTCTCCGGCAACGAGATCGACAAGCCCCGCCCGCCGATGTGGGACCAGGACGGCGTGCACGAGATCTACCGGCAGTGGCGACAGGTGTTGGACAGCTACCCCGGTGAGCGGGTGCTGGTCGCCGAGGCCTGGGTGGAACCGGCCGAGCGGCTGGCCCGCTACGTCCGCCCGGACGAGATGCACCAGGCGTTCAACTTCGAGTACCTGCTCGCCGCGTGGAGCGCACCGGCCCAGTACGCGGTGATCACCCGTTCGTTGGAGGCGACCGACTCGGTCGGCGCGCCGACCACCTGGGTGCTGTCCAACCACGACGTGGTGCGGCACGCCTCCCGACTCGGCCTGCCGGTCGGCACCGTACGCCCCAACGGCATCGGCATCGGCGACCCGCAGCCGGACGCCGCACTCGGTCTGCGCCGGGCCCGGGCGGCCACCCTGCTGATGCTGGCGTTGCCCGGCTCTGCGTACCTCTACCAGGGTGAGGAGCTGGGGCTGCCCGAGCACACCACACTGCCCGACGAGGCCCGGCAGGACCCGACCTGGGCACGCAGCGGGCACACCCAGCGCGGCCGGGACGGCTGCCGGGTGCCGATCCCGTGGGAGGCCGACGCGCCGTCGTACGGCTTCGGGCCGACCGACGCGAGCTGGTTGCCGCAGCCCGCGCTCTGGGCGGAGTACGCGCTGGACCGGCAGCGCGACGTGCCCGGTTCGACGTACGAGCTGTACCGCGCGGCGTTGCGGTTGCGGCGTGCCCACGGGCTGGGTCGCGGCACCCTGGAGTGGTTGTCCTCCGGCGACGAGGTGCTGAGCTTCCGCAACGGTGAGCTGACCGTGCTGACCAACTTCGGTGCCGCCCCGGTGCCGGTGCCGACCGGCACAGAGGTGCTCGCCGCCAGCGCGCCACTGGACGACGACGGCGCGGTCCCGGCCGACGTGACCGTCTGGCTGCGAGGCTGATTTCCCGCCGACCACACCCTCAAGATCGCGCTACTTTCACGATGTAGTGGCCTCGCTCCGGCGGAAGGCAACTAGAACCAGGAAGTAGCGCGATCTTGAGCGGCGCGTTGCGGGGCGGCGCGCGCGGCGGCGCGCGGGGGGTCAGAGGCGGTCGGCCCGGCTGTGCAGCAGGTCGTGCACGTTGTCGATGTCCGCCGGTGAGGTCCGCGAGGCGAGCCAGTACATGACACCGGTCGGGATGAAGAAGAGCTGGAACGCGGCCAGCCCGACGGCGAAGTTCAGCGGTGGCGGGAACGCCGCTCGCAGCGCCTGGAAGGCCACCCCGACCAGCCCGTTGCCGGCCGCGCGACCGACCCCGTTGACCAGGTTGCCCAGGCTGTAGACAGTGCCCCGGTGCTCCGGCGGGTTGACGTCGGCGATCAACGCGAACCAGTTCGGCGAGTTCGCCGACGTCAACGCGAGCGCTACGATGGCGGTGAGCAGGCTCAGCCCGACCGACGGTTCGGTGAACACACTGGCCAGTACCGCACCCACCACCGCGCCGCCGCTCGCGCCGTCCGGCACGTCGATGGTCACCGGTACGAAGAACAACACCAGGTAGAACGGCAGCGCGGCGAGGATGCCGATCGAGGCGACGAGCGCCCGCCCGCGCGGGGTACGCCGTTGCACGGCGTCACCGATCAGCCCGCCCACGATGGACAGCACCCCACCGAGCTGGAACAGCGTGGCGAAGACGCTGCCCACCACCACCGCCGTCGACGTGGAGTAGCCCTGGGCCTCGGCCCGTTCGGCGAAGAGCACCGGCAGCCAGACCAGCGAGCCGAACGCGGCCTGCGCGGTCAGACCCTGCAGGATCAGCCACCGGTTGGTCCGCCGGGCCAGGATGCGCGGCAGGTCGGCGCGGCTGATCCGGTAGTCGTACTCGGCGCCGGCGTTCAACCTGCCGGCCAGTTCCGGCTCGCTCTGGCCACGCTGGATGTCGTACGTGAACAGGTAGGCCACCGTGGCGACCAGGCCGACGCCGGTGAGCAGCAGGAACGGTCGCCGCCAGTCGGCCGCCCCGAGCAGCCCGCCGACGAGCGTGCCCGCCAGAGTGCCGACCCCCTGGGAGAGCCCCCAGAAGCTCATCACCAGCCCGCGCCGGGTCGGCGAGATCAGGTCGGTGACCACGGAGAAGCCCACCGAGCCGACCGCGCCGAGACCGACCGCCGCGACCAGTTGCGCGGCAAGGAACGTCAGGTAGCCGCCGGCGAGCGCGCTACCGCCGGTGCCCGCCGCCCAGAGCAGCGTGCCCACCATGAGCAGCGGTTTGCGGTTGGTGTGGTCCCCGACGTACGCCCAGCCGACCGCCGCGACCGCGCTGACCAGGAAGCTGGCCGCGGTGACCACGCCGAGCAGCCGCCCGGACACGTCGAACGCGTCGGAGATCGGGCCGTACAACGGGGGGACCAGCCCGATCGCCACGTTGTCCAGCGAGGCGAGCAGCACGAACACCACGACGCTGTACAACCGGTGCGCCGGCCCACCGCCCCGACCATGGGGGCGCAGGCTTGGCCCGCCACTGGTCACCGTCATGACCGGCAGCCAACCAGACCGCGTGCAGGACGTCGTCACGCGGGTGGGTGCCGGTCACCGTCCACCGGCACCCACCCGCGTCGATTCCGACGGTCAGCGCCGGTCGAGCACCAACCCGCGCGCCGCGGCGTACTGGTCGCGCACTGCGGGAACGGCCGCTGCCGCGTACTCCTCGGTGCCCTCGACCGCCCAGACCGGCGGCGTGGGACCGCCCAGGGCGACCCAGGCGGCCTGCCGGGCGGCGCCGTCGGCGACGTACTCCCCCGCCGGCGGGACGACCACCGGGCAGCCGAAGACCTGCGGCGCGATCTGACGCACCGCTGCCGACCGGGCCCCGCCGCCGATCAGGATGACCCGGCGGGCGACAGCACCCTGCGCGGTCAGCGCGTCCAGGCCGTCGGCGAGCGCGCAGAGCATGCCCTCCACGGCGGCCCGTGCCAGGTGCGCGGGGGTGGAGGTACGCAGGGTCAGGCCGTGCACAGCGCCGGTGGCGAGCGGACGGTTCGGTGTCCGCTCACCCTCCAGGTACGGCACCATGACCAGCCCGTCCGCTCCGGCTGGCGCGGAGAGCGCCAGGTCGGCCAGCTCGTCCAGGCTGACGCCGAGCATCGCGGCGGCGGCGTCCAGCACCCGGGCGGCGTTGAGCGTGGCAACCAGCGGCAGGAACCGACCGGACGCGTCGGCGAAGCCCGCCACGGCGCCGCTCTCGTCGGCTGCGGGAACGTCCGCGACGCTGAACACGGTGCCGGAGGTGCCGATCGAGACGATCACGTCACCCGGCCCGGCGCCGACGCCGAGTGCCGCAGCGGCGTTGTCCCCGGTGCCCGCGCCGAGCAGCGCGCCACCCGACCCACCCAGGTCGTCGGCAAGCTTGCCCGCCGACTCCGCCGGGCCGAGCACCTCGGGCACCACCAACTGTCGGCCGAAGCCCCGCTCCAGCAGGTCCAGTCGGTAGTCACCGGTGGCCGGCGACCAGTAGCTGGTGCCGCTGGCGTCGCCCCGGTCGGTACGCAGCGCGCCCAACCCCGGCGCGCCGGCCAGCCGCCAGGTCAGCCAGTCGTGTGGCAGGCAGACGGCGGCCACCCGGGCGGCCAGCTCCGGTTCGTGCGTCGCCAGCCACCGCAGTTTGGTCAGGGTGAAGCTGGCCACCGGGACGCTGCCGGTGGCCTCGGCCCAGAACCGACGCCCGGCCGAGCCGCCGCCGGCCTCCTCGATGAGGTCGGCGGCGGCGTCGGCGGATCGGGTGTCGTTCCACAGCAGCGCCGGGCGGACCACCCGGCCGTCCTCGTCGAGACACACCATGCCGTGCTGCTGGCCGGCGACGGAGATCGCCGCCACGTCGGCCAACCCGCCGGCCTGGTCGGCGGCGCTACGCAGCGCCTGCCACCAGGCTTCCGGGTCGACCTCCGTGCCGTCCGGGTGCGGTGCCCGGCCCTGCCGGAGCAGGGCCCCGGTCTCCGCGTCCCGGATCACCACCTTGCAGGACTGGGTGGACGAGTCAACGCCTGCGACCAACGGCATGGCGGGGCCTCAGCGGGCGCCGAGCAGGTGCTCGACGGCGAGCTGGTTGAGCCGGACGAAGGCGAAGCCTCGGGCGGCCACCGCGTCGACGTCGACATCCTCGAACGCGGAACGGTCGGCCAGGAACTCCTCGTAGCCCTCGCCGTCGCCGAGCGTCGGCGTGCTGAGCTCGCCGACCTTGCTGGCGGCGAGCGCCTCGATCACCTCGGGGTCGGCGCGGAACGCGGCCGCACGCTCCTTGAGCAGCAGGTAGGTGCTCATGTTGGCCGCCGCGGAGGCCCACACCCCTTCCATGTCCTCGGTGCGGGAGGGCTTGTAGTCGAAGTGCCGCGGCCCGTCGTAGGCCGGGCCGCCGTTGGGGCCGCCGTTCTCCAGGAGGTCCACCAGGGCGAAAGCGTTCATCAGGTCACCGTGGCCGAAGACCAGGTCCTGGTCGTACTTGATGCCGCGCTGGCCGTTGAGGTCCAGGTGGAACAGCTTGCCCTGCCAGAGCGCCTGGGCGATGCCGTGGGCGTAGTTGAGCCCGGCCATCTGCTCGTGGCCGACCTCCGGGTTGAGGCCGACCAGCTCGGGGTGGGCCAGCTGGGAGATGAAGCCGAGCGCGTGCCCGATGGTGGGCAGCAGGATGTCGCCGCGCGGCTCGTTCGGCTTGGGCTCCAGGGCGAACCGCAGGTTGTAGCCCTTGTCGATGGAGTACTGGGTGAGCAGGTCCACCGCCTCGCGGTAGCGGTCCAGGGCGGCGCGGACGTCCTTGGCGAGGTCGTACTCGGAGCCCTCGCGGCCACCCCACATGACGAACGTGCTGGCACCCAGCTCGGCGGCCAGGTCGACCTGGCGCAGCACCTTGCGCAGCGCGTACCGGCGGACGTCGCGGTCGTTGCTGGTGAAGCCGCCGTCCTTGAAGATCGGGTGGGTGAAGAGGTTGGTGGTGACCATGGGCACCACCAGGCCGGTCTCGTCGAGGGCCTTGCGGAACCGGGCGATGTGCTGGTCACGGGTGGCCGCGTCGACGCCGAACGGGATCAGGTCGTCGTCGTGGAAGGTGATGCCGTACGCGCCCAGCTCGGCGAGCCGGTGCACTGCCTCGACCGCGTCGAGCTCGGGACGGGTGGCGTCACCGAACGGGTCGCGGGCCTGCCAGCCCACGGTCCAGAGCCCGAAGGAGAACTTGTCGGCGGGGGTGGGACGGGGTGCCATGAGCGACCTCCGGGGTGGTGTTGTCCGCTATTTGTTCAGCGATTGAATTATTTGCCCACCCTATGGCACTGTCAAGGGGTGAGCCTCACCCCCGCCCCGGCCGGCGCAGTCCGTCAGGGCAGCCTGCGCGAGCTCAACCTCGCCCTGGTCCTCGGCCGGATCGCCACGGCCGACCGACCGCCCTCCCGGGCCGACCTGGCGACCGCGACCGGCCTGACCAGAGCCACGGTGTCCGCTGTCGTCGAGGACCTGCTCGCCGGCCGACTCGTCAGTGAGTCCGACCCCGCACCCCGCTCGGGTGCCGGCCGCCCTGCGCGCGGGCTGGTCCTGGCCGATCAGGGGCCGGCCGGGCTCGGCCTGGAGGTCAACGTGGACTACCTGGCAGTCTGCGTGGTGGACCTCGTCGGCCAGGTCCGGCACCGCACCGTGCACCGGGCCGATCTGCGCCCGGTGGCTCCCGCCGACGCCCTGGCCCGCCTGGTCGAGATGGCCGGGGCAGCCCGCGAGGACGCTGCCCGGCATGGCCTCACCCTGGTCGGGGCCGCGCTCGCGGTGCCCGGCCTGGTGGACGACGCCGGGCTGGTCCGGCTCGCGCCGAACCTCGGCTGGCGTGACGTGCCGGTGCCCGCGCTGCTCGCCGAGCACCCCCCGCTGATCGAGCAGGTGCCCGGCGTCCCCGCACTGGTGGTGGACAACGAGGCCAACCTCGCCGCGCTCGGCGAGCTGCACTCTCAACCACCCGGCCCGTCCAGCTTCCTGCACATCTCCGGAGAGGTGGGCATCGGCGCCGGCATCGTGCTGGACGGCGCGCTGTTTCGTGGCGTACGCGGGTGGAGCGGCGAGATCGGGCACCTTCCGGTGCGCCCCGACGGCCGTCCGTGCCGCTGCGGCGGGCAGGGCTGCCTGGAGCAGTACGCCGGCCAGGAGGCGATCGTGGCCGCCGCCGGGCTGGTCCGGGCGGAGCTTCCCGCAGACACCGCCACGGCCCGGTTAGCCGAGTTGGCCGAGGCCGGCGACGCTGACGCGCTACGGGCGCTGCACGACGCCGGAACGGCGCTCGGCGTCGCGGTGGCCAGCGTCGTCAACCTGCTCGACCTGGACACCGTCGTGCTCGGTGGCGGTTACGCGGCGCTCGCGCCCTGGCTGTGCCCTCCGGTCCTCGCCGAGATCGGTGCCCGGGTGCTCACCGCGGCCTGGTCGCCGGTCACGGTCCGCCCGTCGACGCTCGGCGCCGAGGCCGCCGCGGTAGGCGCGGCCGGCTCGGTGGCCCGTCGGATCGTCGCCCAGCCTGCCGGCTGGCTGGCCCGCTCCGGCTGATCGCCACTCCACGCCGTGCGGCGCTGTCGGGGGGAGTCGGTATCCTTGCCCTCAGGCAACGATCCCCGGTGAGGAGTCGAGAAGCAGCATGCGCACACGTCGTCAGACGCGAGCCGGCGTCCGGCGGTGACCACGACCCAGCAACCCGGCGGCGCGTCGTTGCCGGCCGACGAACTGCTGGCCCGGGAGCTGCTCGACGGGCTCGCTGAGGCCGTGCTGACAACGGACGGCACCGGTCGGGTCACACTGGTCAACGCCATGGCGGCCGAGCTGATCCCGGAGATCGACGCCGGCACCGAGCTGGCCGGTTGCTCGGTGACAGCCCTGGCCCGGGCGGTCGCCAGCGGCGCTGACCGCTTCGAGGCCGACCATCACGGCCGGCGACTGCGCGGCGTCCGACGGCAACTCGCCGGCTCCCGGTGGGCCTGGTATGTCCGCGACGTCACCGAGGAGCACGCCCGCGCCGCCGCCCTGCTCGCCGAACGCTCCCGCACCGCGTTCCTCGCCCAGGCCGGCAGTCGGCTGGCGCTGGCCCTGCACCGGGACCAGGTCCTCCTGGCCACCACCACGCTCGCCGTTCCCTACCTGGCCGACGTCGCCGTGGCACTGCCCCGGCCGACAGCGCCGACCGAACCGCACCCCCGATGGATCCGGTACGCCGACGGCGAACCCGCCCCGGTCACCGGGCTGGCCAGCCCCGCGCCCGTACTGGTTGAAGCGCTGGCCGGCGACCGGGCCGAGCCGGGCCCCTGGGCGGAGGCAGCGCTCACCGACCTGGCCGACCTGCTGCCGCCCGAGTTCGGCCCCCCGGGCACGGTGCTGGCCAGCCCGCTGCTCAGCGCCAGCGGGTCGGCCGGTGCGCTGCTGCTCATCCGTCGGCCCGGGCGGCCCGGCTTCGACCCACGCGACGTGGAGCTGGCCCGGGAGTTCGCCGCCCGCGCGGGTGCCGCACTGGCCACCGCCGACCTGCACGGTGAGCAGGCACACCTGGCCCGGGTGCTGCAATCCAGTCTGCTCCCGCCCGAGCTGCCCGTCGTGCCAGGAGTGAGCATGGCCGGCGGCTACCGGGCAGCGGGCGACACCCTACGCATCGGCGGCGACTTCTACGAGGTGTTCCCGCACCCGCGCGGCGCCCTGTTCGCGCTCGGTGACGTCTGTGGCAAGGGCGTGGGCGCGGCGGTGCTGACCGGCCGGGTCCGCCAGTCGTTGCAGACGCTGCGGTTCGTCGAGCAACGCCCGCTGGAGCTGATCCACCTGCTCAACCAGGCGCTGTTCGACGCGCCGGACGCGGCACGGCGCAACCAGTTCACAACGGTGCTGCTCGGTTCGGTGGACCGAGGGCCGGCCGGGCTGGACGTTCGGATCGCCGGCGGGGGGCACCCGGCACCACTGCTGGTCACCGCCGACGGCACTGTCACCCCGGTCCCGGTCGGTGGCATGCCGGTGGGGGCGCTGACAGCCGCACGGTTCGCCGAGACCCGGGTGCACCTCGACCCGGGCGATCTGCTGCTCGCGTACACCGACGGGGTGATCGAAGCGCGCGGCTCGCGCGACGCGGCGATGTTCGGCGAGGCCCGGCTGCGGGCCGCGCTCGCGTCGGCGGCCGGGCGACCACCGGCGGCGCTGATCGACCGGGTGCTCCGCGCTGTCGACGACTGGCTGGGCGGGCAGGCCCACGACGACGTCGCCGTGCTGGCCCTGGGCGCGTCCGCGCCGGCATGACCGACGGGCGGCGGCTCGGCCGACTTGATCAGGCGGTACGCGCCACCGGCGGCTCGCCGGCCGGCCATTCCCGGGCGGCGCCTACCGATTGTTCCGGACCGCCCGACGAACCCGTCCACCCCGCTCGGGTCTGCCGGTCCGATTCGACAGACCAGTCTCCCGACCGCCCACCGGGCCGGTCGTCCGGCCAGTCCCCCTGGCCCGTCGGCTCACCCGGCGTCGGCGCGTTCTGCGCCTGCTGGCGACGGGCGGCTTCGTCGAATTCCCGCATCCCGGTCAGCAGCGCGTCGCGGCCCTCCCTGCTCATCCCGGCCAACACGGCGGCGAGTTGCGCCTGGCGGTCGGCCCGCAGCTCGGCGATGAGCCGGCGGGCCTCCGGGGTGAGATGGAGCGAGATCTCCCGCCGGTCGAAGCGGCCCGGCTCACGCTCCAGCATGCCGGCGGCGACAAGCCGGTCGCAGAGACGGCTGGCGGAGCTGAGCAGCATGTCGAGTCGGCTGGCGAGCCGACGCAGGTTGATCCCGTCGAACTGCTCCACCACCATCACCGCCCGTAACTGGGCACCGGACACTCGGCTGGCGGTCCCCTCCCGGGCGGATTCCCAGATGCCCAGCAGGGCAGCAGCCGCCACGTCCAGCGCGGCAGCCATACTCGTCTCAGGGTCCGTCGGACGGTTCAGTTCGGCCATGGTGGCCCGAGAGTACTCCGAACCCACTGGTAGTCGAGCTTTCAGCGAGGGAGTGACGATGAGCGAACCGGTCAATCGGGCACGACGTGCCCTGAACGAGACACCAGCGGACCGGCTCGTCGGTGGCATCGGGGACGTGCTCGCCCAGTCGTACGGGATCACCGACGTCGAGCTCTATCAGGTCGACTACCGACTCGCGGAGCTCCTGCCACTCACCGACGGTGACTCGATCACGAGCCCCGGGCACCCGGCCTGGCGTGCCTTCGACCACCAGTCGCCGATACTGATCGACGGCACCGCCTGGTTCCCGGTCACCATGCGTGGCGAGCGTCGAGGTGTGCTGTGCCTCTCGCCCGTTCCGGACGACCGGGAGGTCGTCGCCGACCTGGCCGACATCGCCACCGCGCTCGCCCACGAGGTGGCGGCGGTCTCCGCCGGCACCGACGTCTATCGGGCGGCCCGACGCACCCAACGCCTCACCCTGGCCGCCGAGATGCAGTGGGACCTGCTCCCCGGCCGCAGCCGGATCCGCCCCTCGTTCAGCCTGGCCGGGCAGTTGGAGCCGGCATACGCGGTGCGCGGCGACAGCTTCGACTGGTCCGACGACGGGGAACGGCTCTGGCTGTCCACCATCAACGGCACCGGTGAGGGCGTGGCCGCCTCCCTGCTCACCTCGCTGGCCACCCACGCGCTGCGCAACGCGCGTCGGGCCGGGCTGAGCCTGGCCGACCAGGCCGCCCTCGCCGATCAGGCCATCTACGACCTGTACCGGGGCGAACAGCACCTCTCCGCGTTGCTGATGGAGCTGGACCTGCGCTCCGGGATGATGACAGTGGTGGACGCCGGTTCGCCCCGGCTGGTCCTGCTCCGCGACGGCGACGTCGCCGAGCAACCGCTGGAGGCGCAGTTCCCGCTGGGCATGTTCGAGGCGACCGACTACCACGAGCAGAAGTTCCCGCTGGAGCACGGCGACCGGGTCTTCGTGGTCAGCGACGGGGTGGTGGAGGCCACCGGTCAGCACGTGCGCTACGGCGAGACGGCACTGGACCGGTTCCTGCGGCGGACCGGGCCGATGGCACCCCTGGACGCCGTCCGGTCGCTGATCGGTGATCTGCGCGCGTTCGTGGCCGGTGACCTGGTCGACGACGCGGTGGTCGTCTGCCTGGACTGGACCGGCCCGCAGGCGTGAGCGGTGGTCAGTAGGCGCCGCGGCCGTTGAGCACCGCGCCGAAGGTCTTCCAGAGGATGGTGAGGTCGGCGGCGAGGGACCAGTTCTCCACGTAGTAGAGGTCGAGCCGGATGCCGTCCTCCCAGCTCAGGTCGGAGCGGCCACTGACCTGCCACAGGCCGGTCATGCCGGGCTTGACCAGCAGCCGCCGGGCCACGTCGCCGTCGTAGCGGGCCACCTCCGAGGGCAGCGGCGGGCGGGGCCCGACCAGGCTCATCTGCCCCAGCAGCACGTTGACCAGCTGCGGCAGCTCGTCCAGTGACCATTTGCGCAGCAGCCGGCCGACGCGGGTGACCCGGGGGTCGTGGCGCATCTTGAACATCAGGCCGTCGGTCTCGTTGCGCGCTGTCAGCTCGGCCAACAGCGCGTCCGCGTTCACCACCATGGTGCGGAACTTGAACACGCCGAACTCCTGCCCGCCCCGGCCGACCCGGACCTGTCGGAACAGCACCGGGCCCCGGCTGTCCAGTTTGATGGCCAGCGCGATGAACGCGATCAGCGGCAACAGCACCGCCAGCGCCAGCGACGAGACGGACCGGTCGACGAGACCCTTCACCAGCTTGCGGACGCCGCGGAACTCGGGCGCTTCGACGTGGATCAGCGGCAGGCCGGCGACCGGGCGGGTGTGGATGCGCGGGCCGGCGACGTCGGTCAGCGCGGGTGCCACCACCAGATCGATGCCGGTCCCCTCCAACTGCCAGCCGAGGCGGCGCAGGCGGGTCGCGGTCAGCTCACCGGAGGCGGTCACCGCGACAGTGTCCGCGCCGATCGCTGTGGCAGCCTCCGGGATGCCCCGGAACGACCCCACCACCGGCACGTCACCCAGCCGCTGCGCCACCGGCGCGAGCAGCGCGTCCGGGATGCAGGCGCCCACCACCTGGTAGCCGGCGTACGGCTCACGGCGCAGCGTGTGGACCAACTCCAACACGTGGGCGGTGTCACCGACCACCAGCACCTTGCGCGACCAGCCGGTGCCCAGCGAGCGGGCCCGGTGCAGCCGCTTGCGGGCGGCGAACCGCGCCACCTCCAGCCCGACGGTGCCCACCGCGAAGGAGATGCCCAGGAAGCCCCGGGAGACGCCGACGTCGGCGATGTAGCCGATGATGGCGATCGCCCCGGCCAGCCGCAGGCTGGCGGAGCTGACCCGCCGGTACTCGTCCGCCCCGTAGCCGATCACCCGGTCGTCGTAGCAACCGAGCGCCTTGAGCGAGATCAGCCAGGCCAGCACCAACCCGGGGGCGACCAGCACGTACGGGATCTCCGAGCCGGTCGGCTCGTCGTCACCGAATCGGGCGACGTACCCGATCAGCAGCGCGATGATGAGGATGGTGGTGTCCAGCACCACCAGAACGCGGACGTAGGACCGTTCGTCGGCGCGCGCCACAAACCCGGCGCGTCGACCGTCCGGCTCCGCCGACGTGGCGGGGGTCAACAGTGTCGCCACGCTCACCGGCCCTCCCACTCTGTACAGGATGGCCCCGGCCGACGGCTCGGACCGGAGGCGGACCGACAATGCCGGAACAGTCGACATCCTGCCTTGACAACTATGACTGCCGATTGCTTCCGACGTATTGCCGTCACTTTTCTTCAACAACCTCGTGACCGAAAAGGGGCCTGCCACACCGAATCGACGGTACGGCAGGCCCCTTGACGTCTGAGCGTCGGATCAGCGCGGCGCTGGCGGACGCCGTGCGATGGCGCTGAGGAAGATGCTGCCGATCTCGCTCGGGTCCTTCGTGACGAAGACGTCGCCACCGGTCACCTTGGTGATCGACTCCAGCTCCGCCTTGCTGACGCCCTCGCCGATACCGATCATGATGACCTGGACCGGCCGCTCCGGGTCGGCGATCTGCTTGAGCTTGCCGAGCAGTTGCTGCTGGTTGAGGCCGTTGTCGTCCTCGTTCTTGCCGTCGGTGAACAGCACTATCGAGTTGACCCGGCCGGGCTGCCAGTTCTCCTGCACCGCCTGGTACGCCGCCAGCATGGTGTCGTAGAGGCCGGTGTCGCCGCTGGACGGCTTCACTGTGGCGAGCGCGCCCTCCAACTGGGCCCGCTGGCCGGAGAGCGGCCCGATCGGGACCAGCTCCCGGTAGTCCCGGTTGCCGACGAGCTTGGTGGAGAAGGTCCACAGGCCGATCGACCAGGAGTCGTCGAAGAGGCCGAGGCCGCGACGAGCCGCGTCGACGGTGACCTCCTCGCGGCTGCGGTTGTTGGCGCTGGGCACCGGGTCCTTCATCGAGCCGGAGACATCGATGACGGCGAGCATCCGACCGGACTGCGTGGCGATCGACCAACTGGAGACGACCCGCTGGATGGCGGCCGGGTCGAGGCCACCCGCCGCGGTGCCGCCGTTCGCCGGTGCGGTCGGCGCGCCGCCGGACGGGCTCGGAGCACCCTGCGGCGCCTTGAAACCCTCACCCCAGTTGCCGTCCGGCGCGCGCAGCGACTGCGCGGCGAGCCGGTTACGGAAGGTCGGGCTGGTGAGCAGCTCGAACAGCACCTTGGCCGCCGACGCCTTGCTCGGCTCGATGCCGGGCAGCACCGCGTACGGGTAGTCCAGCGGCATCGGCGCCGGCTCCATGTAGAGCGCGGCGAGCGGCACCGGCGGCTTCTTGCTGTTGTACGCGATCACGTCCTCTTCGGACAGGGCCGCCGCGCCGAGACCGCTGGCGATGGACGTCGAGTCGTTGGCGGTGGGGAAGCGGGCCAGCAGGTCGTTGCGGAGCGAGGACCGCCCGGTGGCCAGTGCGCGGAGCGCGCCGACCGTGTTGCGCTGGGCGTCGCCGCCGGCGCCGTTCGCGGCGGCGGTCAGCGAGAGCAGACCGGACAGACCCGCCGCGTCGCGGGTCGGCTCGACGATCCCGGTCCGCAGCGGCGCGCTGGTGTTGTTTACCTGCTTGAGCAGGTCGGTCCAGTTGAACTTCTTGTCCGGCCAGCCCAGCCGGGTGGCGATCGGCTCGGGCATCGCGACGACGATCGGGCTGCGCGCGATGGACTGACCGTTGGTCGGAGCGAACGCCGTCGCGTCCTTCTTCAACCGCAGCAGCCAGGTCGAGGAGTCGGGCACCCAGACGTCCGGGCTGACGGCGGTGCCACTGGCCTGCCCCACACCGGCCAGCACAGCACCGTGCTTGGCCGCCACCACGGCCGCCACGTCGACCGGGTCGGACGCGGACACGTCGACGCGGATGCAGGTCGGGCCCACCGCCGCGCCATCCTTGACCCACTGGGACGCGGCGGCGTCCACCGCTGGCGCGAGTTCGGAGGCGACCGCCACGGCGAGTCGGATCTCGCCCGAGCAGCTGGGCTGAATCAACTCCTGGTAGCCGAACCACGCGCCCGTCGTCACGACGAGCACCCCCGCCGTTGCGGCGGCGGCGGCTAGGTGGAGTTTCGAACGCATGCGATGGCGGCCTGCTGACACGGTGACCATCTTGCGTACTAGGTGCCGTCTCTGCCACATCCGTTCGGACTAAAGTTACGGAGGAGAAACAGTTGACCACTTTTTTGCAACACAGAGTGACGGGGCAGCCTCGCGGCGTTGCCAAATAAGTATCGCCCTCACGTCTCTAAGTCATCGTTCAGGGCAGTACGCACGTCGGGCTCGGCACCGGCACCGGCTCGCCGACCGCCTCCAGGACACCGGTGTCGACGTCGCGACGGAACACCCGCACCATGTCCGCCCGCTCGTCGGCGACGTAGAGGTGCTCCCCGATGAGGGCGAAGTGCCGGGGCCACTCCCCGCCGGTGTCCACTTCGGCCACCAGCTCGGGCAGCTCTCCGGCCAGGGTGAAGACCGCCACGGTTCCCACCCCACGGTTGGCGACGTAGAGGAACCGGCCGTCCGGGGCGACAGTGACCTCCGACGGCTGGACGTGACCGGCGCGCTCGCTCGCCTCGACCCGCCCACGCTGGTGCAACGCGCCGTCGTCGGTCAGCTCGTAGGCGGTGACCGAGGCGTCCAGCTCACCGACGAGGTAGCAGCGCCGTCCGTCGGGGTGCCGGGCCAGGTGCCGGGGGCCGGTGCCGGGCTTCGTACGCATCCGGGGCGCACGCGGCACCAGTCGTCCGGTCGCCTCGTCCAGGTCGTACCGGTAGACCGAGTCGGTGCCGAGATCCACACCGAAGATCGGCCCGTGGCCCGCCCCGGGCGAGACCATGTGGGCGTGGGCGTGGTCCTGGCGCTCCGGGTCGGGGCCGTGCCCCTCGTGCACCACCAGGTCGGTGCGCTCGCCCGGCACGCCCTGCCTGTCGAGCGGGAAGACCGCGATGCTGCCGCTGCCGTAGTTGGCCGCCAGCAGGTGACTCCCGCCGGGCAGCACCGCCAGGTGGCAGGGCTCGGCCCCGCCGGTCGACCGACTGCCGAGTGGGTCCAGCGCGCCGTCCGCCCCGACCTGCCAGGCGCTGATCTCGCCGTCTGTCAGCTCGTTGACCGCGTAGAGCACCGGCTGGGTGGGGTGCCGCGCCAGGAAGGAGGGGGACGGGGTGACCGCCACAGTGCCGAGCGGGGTCAGCGCCCCGGTCCTCGGGTCGCGACGAGCGGCGACGATGCCGCTGCCCCGCCCGCCGCTCTGCGCTGTGTAACCCCCGATGTGGACGACCTCACCATTACCACTCACGCCCAACTCCTCCGCCGGCATCCTTCGTCGATCCAACCAGAGGCTGCCCGCGTTGCCCGTCCGTTAACCGGCTTTCCGGCCCGGATCTCAGGCCGCCGGCACCGGCTCACCCCGCTGTCGGGCGACGTGCTCCACCAGAGAGATCAACACCATCTTTCCGGACTGCCGGTCCCGGGCGTCGCAGAGCACCATCGGCACGTCCGGGTCCAGGTCGAGCGCTCGGCGTACGGTCTCCAGGTTGAACCGGCGGGAGTCGTCGAAACAGTTCACGCCCACCACGAACGGGATTCCCCGCTGCTCGAAGTAGTCGATGGAGGGGAAGCAGTCGGCCAACCGCCGGGTGTCGGCGAGCACCACCGCGCCGAGCGCGCCGAAGGCCAGCTCGTCCCAGAGGAACCAGAACCGGTCCTGGCCCGGCGTGCCGAACAGGTAGACCTGAAGGTCGTCGTTGATGGTGATCCGGCCGAAGTCCATCGCCACGGTGGTGGTGGACTTGCCCTCCACGCCGGAGATGTCGTCGGTGCCGATCCCGGCACCGGTGAGCACCTCCTCGGTCTGCAACGGACGTACCTCGCTCAGGGCGCTCACCAATGTCGTCTTGCCAGCCCCGAAGCCTCCCGCGATGAGGATCTTCAGGGCCAGCGGGATGGTGGTGCTGGTGCCCACCTGGTCATAGCGCACGGAGTCCACTGACCACCGCCTTGAGGATGTCGTCGTCGGGAAGGATGCCGGCGGGCGGCGGCTCGTGCACAGCGACCAGGCCCTCGGCGAGGAGATCACCGAGCAGTACCCGGACCACGCCGACCGCGAGGTCCAGCTCGGCTGCGAGTTCGGCCACTGACACCGGCCGGTGGGCCAACGTGACCAGCCGTCGATGCTCCGGCGGCAGATGCGACTGGCTCGTCGCGTCGACGTCCGAACCAGCCAGCACGAACGCGACAAGGTTGAAATCGTCGACGGCGGCGCGTACCCGGCCTCCGGTGAGCGTGTACGGGCGCATCACCGGGCCGGCTTCACCGTCCAGCCACTCGTGCTGCGGCCCGGGCGGCTCAGTTCGCATCTCCGGCACCCGCTGCCGATCGGGCCGGCGCGGCAAGGCTCTCCCCCACCCGAATCACCAGCATCGCCATCTCGTACGCGACCAGTCCGATGTCCGCGTCGGCGTCGCTCACCACGGCCAGGCAGGCACCCTGCCCGGCTGCGGTGACGAAGAGGTACGCCGCCTCCATCTCCACCACTGTCTGCCGGACCGGGCCGCCGTCCACGTGCCGGCTGGCGCCTCGGGCGAGGCTGGAGAAGCCGGCGGCGAGCGCACAGAGGTGCTCGGCGTCGGAGCGCTCCAGCTCGGCCGAGCAGCCGAGCAGCAGGCCGTCGGCGGAGAGCACCACCGCCTCGCGGGCGGCCGGTACCCGTTGCACCAGTTCGTCGAGCAACCAGTCCAGGCCGGCGCTCTGCTTCGTCGAATGCCGCACTAGGCGTCCCTCTCAGTCACGGTCGGGGGTTCGGGGGTCGTCGGCGGGTCGGTGGGGGCAGCCGGGCCGGTTGGCGCGGCCGGGCCGGTTGG
>NZ_JBFASO010000014.1:85294-95519 GCF_040677775.1 Micromonospora sp. NPDC053740 | reverse complement strand
CGGCGCCGCCGGGCCGGTTGGCGCCGCCGGGCCGGTTGGCGCCGCCGGGCCGGTTGGCGCCGCCGGGCCGGTTGGCGCCGCCGGGCCGGTTGGCGCCGCCGGGCCGGTTGGCGCGGCCGGGGTGATGGCGGTGGCGCGTCCGCGCGTCGTGCCGGCCTGGAGCGCCGCCATCACCTGACGGACCTCCTCGGGCGAGCGGGGCGACGGCGTGTCGGTGACTGTCGACCGGGGCTGGGCCGCCGCCGGGGTACGACGTCGCACCCGGCGGGGCAGACCATCCAGCTCGTCGTCCGGCTCGTCGGGGGTCGCCGACCCCTCGTCGCGCCCGTTGGCAGGCGCGATGGCCGAGGTCGGCGCTCCGCCGGGTGGGGCGGGCGGGGCTGTGCTGGCGGACGGGGCCGTCGGCGGGCGGGTACGGGGGCGGGTCACGGTGCCCCGGCGCGCCGTCCGGGCCAGCCGCCGGCTCGGGTCGGCAGACGCGGTACCGAGCGTGGCGGGGTCGGGGCCGGCCGGCGGCTCGGTGGTGACCAGGTCGCCGGGGATCAGCACCACGGCGGTCACACCACCCTCCCCGGATGGGCGCAACCCCACCCGTACGCCGTGCCGGGCCGCCAGCCGGGCCACCACGAACAGGCCGAGTCGGGCGCTCTGCGCCGGGTCGAACTCGGGCGAGCTGGCCAGTCGGGTGTTTGCGGTCTCCAGTGCCGCGTCGGACATGCCCAGCCCCTGATCGGTGATCTCCAGGGCGTACCCGTTGGCCACCTGCGCCCCGGTGACTGTGACCCGGGTGTCCGGCGGGGAGAAGGCGGTGGCGTTCTCGACCAGCTCGGCGAGCAGGTGGATGATGTCGCCGACCGACCGCCCCAGCACGCCGGCCGGCTGCACGGCCTTGACGTCCACCCGTTCGTACGCCTCGACCTCGGAGATCGCGCCGCGGATCAGGTCGACCATCGCCACCGGGTTCCGCCAACCCCGGCCGGGCGCGGAGCCGGCGAGGATGACCAGATCCTCGGCGTGCCGGCGCAGCCGGGTGGCCAGGTGGTCGACCTGGAACAGCTCGGCAAGCTCGTCCGGGTCCTCGCTACGCCGCTCCATCCGGTCCAGCAGGTGCAGCTGGCGGTGCACCAGGCTCTGGCTGCGGCGGGCGATGTTGAGGAAGACCTCGTTGAGCCCGCGACGCAGGGTGACCTCGTCCACCGCGGCCTGGACGGCGGTGCGCTGCACCTCGGTGAAGGCCCGCCCGACCTCGCCGATCTCGTCGTGGCCGTACTCCAGCGGCGGTGCCTCCCGGGCGACGTCGACCTGCTCGCCACGGCGCAGCCGGGCCACCACGTCGGGCAGCCGGTGCTCGGCCAGCTCCAGCGCGGCGGTGCGGACGCCGCTGAGCCGCCGGACCAGGGTGCGGCCGACCCGCAGCGCCACCAGCACCGAGACCACCACCGCGACGAGCCCGAGCACGCCGGCGGCGGCCAGCCGCACCAGGATCCGGACCGCCATCGGCACCGAACGGTCGGTCAGCGCGTCGGCCTCGGACAGTTCGAAGTCCCGCAACTGCTGCTGCACCGCGTCCTGGCTGGCCTGCCAGGCCGCCGCGTCGACCGTCGGCCGACCGGACCGGTTGGGTACGACAAGCGCGTCCTGCATGCTGCGCAGCCTGGTGAACGCCTCGCTCTCGGTCAGCCGTTGGTACGCGACCCGGCTGCTCTCGGGCAGGTCGGCCACGGCGCTCTCGGTGAGCCACCGTTGGTTGCCGATGGCCTGTACGAGCTGGGTGTGCTCCCCCTCGGCGAACCGTCCGGCGGTCAGCGCGCCGGCCAGCAGCGCGTCGCTCTGGCCGAGCAGCTCCCGGGAACGACCCAGCGCGGTGAGCGCCAGGGCCTGCCGGTTGATGTCCGGGTCGGTCAGGGTCGCCATGCCGGCGAACGCCTGGAAGGCCGCGGCGACCATGCCGCTGTACAGGCCGATCGCGCCGGCCCGGTCCACCTTGCGCTCGTCGATGAACTTCCGCCCGTCGGGTAGCGCCGCCAGGGCGTTGACCAACTGGTCGACCCGCGTTTCCAGCAGGTCGTCAGCGGCGTCGCGCAGCGGTTCCCCGTCCACCCGGCGGCGCAGCTCGGCGACCGCCCGATCGGTGCGTCCGCGCTGCTCGGCGAGGGCGGGCAGCTCGGTACTGCCGGCGAGCTGCACCACCGAGAGTCGGCGCTCCCGTTGCAGCTCGGTGACCACTGTCTCGCCGGGGCGACCCAGGTCGTACAGCAGGGTGCGGGCGGAGAGCAGGTTCAGGGCGGGGCCGAAGGTCAGCGTGGTCGCGAAGATCCACAGCGCCAGGAGCGCGGTCACCGGCGCTACGACCAACGCGGTCAGCTTCGAGCGGATCGGCCAGTCGCGGGTTTTCATCAGACCTCGCCCGTACAGGGTGGCAGGAGGGGTGCCGGCGCCGCCGGGCACCGCGCCTGCCGGTTGCGCGCCCGGCCGCGTCGCCGGGCACCGGCGCGGGCGCCTTGGGCAGGATACGTAATCGGAGGCTGTTTCACTACCGCCCGTGTCGTCACCGCCCAAGCGCCTCTTCTGGGATGAATCAGGTTTTGGCCGGTGAGTAGTTGCGCCCCTCGTCAGGAAAGTGTCTCGGATCGGGATTGGCGATCACTGCGTGGAGGGAATAGCAGATGACGAAGGAGGAGCCCATGTCGCCCACGCAGATAGTCGTCATCGTGCTCGTCGTGCTGGTGATCGTCGCGGTGCTGGCCGTGGCCGCCCGCTCGCTCAACAACCGCCGGGCCCTGCGCAACCGGTTCGGACCGGAGTACGACCGGGTGGTGGCGGAACAGGACAGCCGGTCCGCCGCGGAGCGCGAACTGCGCGACCGGGAACGCCGGCATGCCGAGCTCACGCTCACCCCACTCACCCCGGAGTCCCGGGCCCGGTACGCCGCCGCCTGGGAGGAACTCCAGGTCCGCTTCATCGACTCCCCCGGCGAGACAGTGGGTGACGCTGACGAACTGGTCACCCGGCTCATCGAGGAGCAGGGCTACCCGACCGGTGACTTCTCCGACCAGATCGCCCACCTCTCCGTCGAGCACGCCCGCACCCTGACCAACTACCGGGACGCGCACGAGATCCATCTGCGCAACTCCCGTGGCGAGGCCAACACCGAGGAGCTGCGGCAGGCGGTCGTGCACTACCGCGCACTCTTCGCCGACCTGCTGGGCGAGGAGCCGGTCGGCCACCACACGCCCGAACAGCGCCACCACCCGGACCACGACGCCACGAGCCGCTGAGGAGGCCACCGATGCGCCAGGAAGAGCAGCAGGTGAGCAACGACCACCCGGAGGCAGTCCGGTCCGCGCCCGTGCCGGTACCCCCGGCCGGCGACCGGGCCGGCCGCTCCGACGTCCCGGAGGACGCCCTCGACGACCGGGGCACCTTCGACGACCAGGCCGCCGACCACGAGCGGGCCGACGACACCGACCGGGCCGACGACACCGACCGGGCCGACGACACCGAGCGGGCCGACGACACCGACCGGGATGCCGCGTACGACAGGGCCGACGACGAGCTGACCGACGACTCCGACCCGCGCCACCGGCGCGACGACCGGTCCACCGACGAGGGCGGTTTCCACGAGCCGGGGCCGCTGCCGACGACGTTCGGCGCGACCACTGTGGCCGACGCGGTGGCCGCCTCCGCGCTGGCCAGCCCGCGTCCGCAGGATCAGCCGGACCCCCGGGCCGAGCGGACCGCCCAGCCGGGCGATGGCGCCGAGGATGGTGAGCGGGAGGGTCTGCGCGCCGACCCGACAGCGGAGCTGCACCGTCGCGACGCGTACGTCGACGACAGTGCGGACGTCGACGACCGCACCGACCTCGACGACAGCACCGACCTCGACGACAGCACCGACGCTGACACGTCCGCGCGGACCGTCATCCCCCCGGGGAGCACTGACGGCGACCCCGAGCGGCGCGTCGATCTGACCGGTGACCGGGACGCCGCCGCGGCGGGCGCGGCCGGCTACGGCAGCGCGACCCCGGAGATGGTCGACCCGGACGCGGACGGCGAACCGGTCCCCGGCGACGACACCAGCCCCACGCTGGAGTCGGCCGGAACGTCCCGACCCGCCGGGTCGACAGTCGCGGCCGAGCCGGCCACGCTCCTCGACGCGGACACCGCGCAGGGCTTCCGGGACCGCTGGCGAGACGTGCAGCTGCGTTTCGTCGACGACCCGCAGGCGGCTGCCGGCGAGGCGCAGTCGCTGGTGCAGGAGGCCATTCAGGCCCTCTCCTCGGCGCTGGCCGCCCAGAAGAACACGCTGGGCGGGTGGCAGGACGCCGGCTCCGCCGACACCGAGCAACTGCGGATGGCGGTCCGCAACTACCGGGACTTCCTGGACCGCGTACTCGGTCGCTGAGTCCACCCGAGCAACACTGGCGCCCCGGCCGAAACGGCCGGGGCGCCAGCTTGCGTACCGGTCGTCGCCGAGCCCACCAGACCGCCCGAACGATCCGAACACGGCAGTCTCGACACCTTCGGGAGTGAAATCGTGCAGACGGGGTAATAGGGCGCGCGCGAACCAACCAGCGTGGACGTCGGGACGAGGGGTGACGGGATGGACGGCGACGGTCTTCGGCTCAACATGAACGGCCTGGACTACCTGATCCTGGCGCTGTACTTCGTCACGGTCCTCGGGGTCGGCTTCGCCGCGCGTCGGGCCATCCGGACCAGCGTCGACTTCTTCCTCTCCGGCCGCTCCCTGCCGGCCTGGGTGACCGGTCTCGCCTTCGTCTCGGCGAACCTGGGCGCGTTGGAGATCATCGGAATGGCCGCCAACGGGGCCCAGTACGGCGTCATGACGGTCCACTACTACTGGATCGGCGCGGTCCCGGCGATGGTCTTCCTGGGCATCGTGATGATGCCCTTCTACTACGGCTCCAAGGTCCGCAGCGTGCCGGAGTACCTGCGGCTGCGGTTCAACCGCCCCACCCACCTGCTCAACGCGATCAGCTTCGCCGTAGCCCAGGTGCTGATCGCCGGCGTGAACCTGTACGCGCTGGCCCTCGTCATGCAGGCGCTGCTCGGCTGGCCGCTCTGGACGGCGATCGTGGTCGGCGCGGCGATCGTGCTGGCGTACATCACCATCGGCGGCCTGTCCGGGGCGATCTACAACGAGGTGCTCCAGTTCTTCGTCATTCTGGCCGGCCTCATCCCGGTCACGGTGATCGGCCTGGTCAAGGTCGGCGGGTGGAACGGCCTGATGGACGCGGTCGGCGACACCAAACTCGGCGAGGCCGGGCTGCACGCCTGGCAGGACACCGGCAGCACCGCGAACCCGCTGGGCGCGCACTGGATCGGCATCGTCTTCGGCCTCGGCTTCGTGCTGTCGTTCGGCTACTGGACGACGAACTTCGCCGAGGTGCAGCGGGCCCTCTCGGCCAAGAACATGAGCGCCGCCCGGCGTACGCCGATCATCGCCGCGTACCCGAAGCTGTTCATCCCCCTGGTCACCGTCATCCCTGGCCTGGTGGCCCTGGTCACCGTGAAGGGCCTCGGCGCGGAGAGCGGCGACCTGCAGTACAACAACGCCATCCCGCTGCTGATGCGCGACCTGCTCCCCAACGGCGTGCTCGGGGTGGCGGTCACCGGCCTGCTCGCCTCGTTCATGGCCGGCATGGCGGCCAACGTGAGCGGCTTCAACACCGTCTTCACCTACGACATCTGGCAGGCGTACATCCGCCGTGACCGGTCGGACGAGTACTACCTGCGAGTCGGCCGGTGGGCGACTGTCGCCGCCGTGGTGATCGGGATCGGCACCGCGTTCATCGCGGCCGGGTTCAGCAACATCATGAACTACATCCAGGCGCTCTTCTCCGTCTTCAACGCGCCGCTGTTCGCCACCTTCATCATCGGCATGTTCTGGAAGCGGATGAGCGCGCTGGCCGGCTTCTGGTCGCTGCTGCTGGGCACCCTGGTGTCGCTGAGCCTCTACCTGCTCTACAAGGGCGGGGTGATCGATTTCAACTCCGACCTGGAGGAGAGCTTCTGGGGCGCCGGTCTGGCGTTCGTCACGGCGGTGGTGGTCGCCGCGATCGTCACTCCACTCACCTCGCCCAAGCGGGACGAGGAGTTGCGCGGGTTGGTGTACGGCATGGGCGGCGTCGACCTGAAGGGCGACGTGCTCGCCGGGGACGCCGCCTGGTACCGCTCCCCGGTGCTGCTCGGTCTGATCGCGGTCGCGCTGGCCGCCCTGTTCTACATCCCGGTCTTCTAAGGAAAGGGGTCGGCAGATGAGCAACGATGGCCAGCCGGCACAGGACCCGCTGATCGACGAGGCGCAGGCAGAGCAGCGGCGCTCCGCCGCGGCCCGACTGTTCGACATCCGCCGGGTGATCGGTGGCCTCTTCGTCGCGTACGGGGTCATCGTGACGCTGATCGGCATCTTCGACAGCCGGGCCGAGATCGACAAGGCCGAGGGCGTACGGATCAACCTGTGGGCCGGGCTGGCGATGCTCGTGTTCGGGCTGCTCATGCTGCTCTGGCAGTGGTGGCGCCCAGCGGAAGCCCCGGCCCCGAACGAGCAGCAGCCCGACGCCTGACCGCCTGACCGCACGGCATGAGCACGGCCCGGCCCGACCGCCGGGCCGTGCGGCATGAGCGCGGCACGAAGGGGTACGTGGGGGAAATCAGGCACCGTGTCGGACACAGGAGGCAGCACCATGACCGATCGCGATCGCCAACCGCCGCTGGAGGACAGCCCCGAGGTGGCCTCGGCGGTGGACGATGACGCCACCGTGCCGCAGCTGCGGACCGGAGGTGGCCCGGACCGGGACACTCCGGGCTTCGCCGAACCCCGCAGCCGACCGGACGACCTCGCACCCGACACCGACGAACTGATCGGCGATCCGTACGCCGCCGGCACCGGGGCGACCGGGACGGGCACCGGCGCTGGCGGGGACAACATCCGCACCGGTGGCGAGCAGCAGTGGGAGCCGGAGGACCTGGTGATGGCCCGCGGGCAGGATCTGACACCGGAAAACCTGGAGAAGGCCCGCCGTGACCTGGCCGAGCAGGGCCGGGCGGCGATCGAACGCACAGTGCCCTGATCGGGGCAAGGGGGGGTCCCCGGCCCGACCTGTGACGGTCGAGCCGGGGACCCGGGGGGAACCTGCTGCCAACAGTGCCTCACCAACCACTGGCAGCGGGTTGGTGCGTGGGCTACCCGATCAGAGCGCCGGGTAGGCGTTGCGCATGAGCTCCTGGAACTGGGCGGAGAACCAGGCACCGGAGATCGGTGCGTTGGCCAGCGCTCCGGACGGGTTGTTGCCGTTGCGGGCGTTGCCGCCGTACGTCGGGTCGCACATCCGGTCGAAGCCCTTGCCCTCGTTGTTCGGGATCTCCTTGCTGGAGCCGTCCGACTCACCCGGCGGCTTCACCCAGACGTAGGCGTCGATACCCGTGGCCGGGTTCGCCCGCGGCCGCTCGCCGAGACCGGCACCGGCCTGGTTGCACCAGTTGCCGAGGTGGGCCCGGCGGTCGATGCGGCCTCCGTTGACGTACGTGTCCACGCTGGTCGTCGCGCCCGGGCCGGTGGGCCGGGCGGAGCCGCCCCAACCGTTGCGGGACGTGTCGATCAGCATGCCGATGTTGGAGTTGAAGCCCACCGAGACCAGCTGGTTGCGGAACGCCTGAGCGAAGGACAACTCGTCGACGTAGAAGTTCCAGTCGACCCACTTGGACTGCCGCACCGTCTGGCCGTTCACGTTGTCGGTGACCTTGAAGTACGGCTCCTGCAGCGCCGAGTAGTTCGCGGTGTTGGTGATGAATCCGTGCACGTTGTTGACAGTGCTACCGGAGGCGACCGCGGCGGTCTTCAGGATGTTGGAGGTCGGGACGAAGTTGGAGTCCCAACCGAGCCAGCCGTGGTGACCGGCGTCGATGTAGTTGTAGACGTTGCCGATCGCGCCCAGCTTGGCGAGGGCGTAGCCGACACCGTTGACGTACGCGCCGTTGGCCTTGACCGTGTCGCACATGACCGTGCCGCCGGCCTGATCGGACGTGTTGGTGACCAGGTTCGGCAGGGAGTCGATCTCGATGATGTTGACGATCCGCAGGCTGCTGTACTTCGACTCACCCTGGATCGCGGCGATCGGGTCGATGTACTGGGACTTGTACTTCGGCAGTTCGTCCGGGCCCAGCTCACCGTTGGAGGCGAGCGCCGAGCAGTCCCGGCCGGGCAGGTTGTAGATCACGAACTGGATGTAACCGGCGCCCTGGCGCAGCGCCTCGTCCAGGTGGTCCCGCACCCCGAAGGCGCCGTTGGAGCTGCTGTCCGGCGTGCCGTTGATCGCGGCGATCCGGTCCAGCCAGACGGCGGTGGGGTTGTTGGAGACCCGGCTTCCGCCGGCCTCGGCGTCCGCCTTGGCCTTCCACTCCGGGTTCACGTACCCGCGCACCCCGGCGTACGGGTTGTCGACCTTGACGCCGGGAGGCGGCGTGGTCGGCGGATCCGTCGGCGGATCGGTCGGCGGGTCGGTCGGCGGATCCGTCGGAGGATCGGTCGGCGGGTTAGTCGGCGGCGTGGTGCCACCGTTGCAGACCACACCGTTCAGGGTGAACGAGGTCGGCTTCGGGTTGCTGCCGCTCCACGCGCCGTTGAAGCCGATGCTCGTCGACGCGCCGGTGGCCAGGGTGCCGTTGTAGGACATGCTCCGGGCGGTGACCTGGCTGCCGGACTGGGTGAACGTGGCCGACCAGCCCTGCTGCACCCGCTGGCTGGAGTTGGCGAAGGTCCAGCCCAGCGTCCAGCCGTTCAGCGGGTCGCCGACGTTCTTGATGGTGACGCTCGCGGTGAAACCGCCGGGCCAGTCGTTGCTCGTGTACGCGATGTCGCACTGCGTCGCGGCCTGCGCCGCGGTAACCGGAATCGTTACGAGCCCACCGGCGACCAGGGCACCCGCGCCGGCGAGCGCGAGGGCCCGGCGTGGGCCGGTTAGCCTTCTCCACACATTCATGCCACTGATCTCCTTGGGCGAGACCGGGCCCAGGTACGGCCCGGCGGGACGGCCCGATGGGCGTCCTGCACGGACGGCCGTCGGCGCCAACGGGATTCTTTGGGGGGCGCCCGACCCGGACGGGCGATGGTGGTGGTGTTGCCCGGCCGATGCGTCGGCCGGTCGATCGGCGGCGGGTGCGTCGCCCGGTGAAACCGGGTGCCCTCGACTCCCCTGCCTGCACGGTGTGGCTCTCTGAACCGCGTTCGCCGATTCTTGCATGGGAGCGCTTCCATGGCAATGGCTCGATGCGTCGCCGGGAGTCGTTTCGGACGATACCTCCGAGTGCGCCCGACCGGCACGGGCCGCTCGGAGCCGCCGCTACCGGATGACCGGGGCAGGCCGGGCACGGGCAGCGCGGAACACCGTGCCCCACCCACAGGCGCCCGGGAGACCTGACACGGCACTCAGCGCAGCGAAAGCCGCGTACCACCCCTTCACCTCTTACTTGGATCAAAGGTAAAACGCGAATCTTTCACTTCATAAGTCATGAAACGGTCTAACGTCGGTCTTAGCTCGGTTGTCGCCGAGCTCAGGACAACAGGGATGGAGTGACGCAGGTCATGGCTAAGAAGATGCTCGGGAAGGTCGTTGCGGGCGCCGCGCTCGGCGGCGCGTCGCTCCTGGTGTTCGCACCGGGGATCGCGTTCGCCGACGGCCACGACGACGGCAAGGTCTACGCCAAGCCGCACGTCGTCAAGGCTGGCGACGAGGTCAAGCTCCTCGAGATCTGCCCGGATCGGCAGGAGCACGCGTACGTGTGGTCCAAGGTCACCGGCAAGGTCAAGCTCAAGCCGGCGCACGAAGAACGGGGCGAGGACCGCGAGTGGCGCGAGGAGGAGAACTCCTCCGACCACGACAAGGGCAAGGACGAGAACGGCAAGGACGAGAACGGCAAGGACCACGAAGGCAAGGACGAGAACGGCAAGGACGACAAGGGCAAGGACCACGAAGGCAAGGACGAGAACGGCAAGGACGAGAACGGCAAGGACGACAAGGGCAAGGACGAGCACAAGGACGAGAACGGCAAGGGTGGCCAGGGTGGCGGCGCTGCCGCCGACGCCTACGGCGACGAGGACAGCAAGGACTGGAAGGGCGAGGAGCACGGCCAGGACGCCGAAGAAGGCCGTGACAAGAAGGACTGGGAGTCCAAGGACGAGCAGGGCTCCGAGTACGGCTCCGAC
>NZ_JBFASO010000014.1:0-85199 GCF_040677775.1 Micromonospora sp. NPDC053740 | reverse complement strand
CCGACAAGGGCTGGGAAAACAAGGACGAGCACGGCTCCGAGTACGGCTCCGACAAGGGCTGGGAAAACAAGGACGAGCACGGCTCCGAGTACGGCTCCGACAAGGGCTGGGAAAACAAGGACGAGCACGGCTCCGAGTACGGCTCGGACGAGCGCGGCGGCTACGGCAAGGACGAGCGCGACTCGGACGAGCACGGCGGCTACGGCAAGGACGAGCGCGGCTCCGACGAGCGCGACTGGGACAAGGAGCGCGAGTTCGTCTACTACGGCGAAGCCAAGGTGGACAAGGACGCCAAGCCGGGTCGCTACGAGCTCAAGGGCTCCTGCGGCGAGGGCGAGCTCGTCGTGCTGCCGCACGGCGGTGTCGACGGTGGTGACGGTGGCGTCAGCACCGGTACCGACCGGGGTCTGGCCACCGGCGGGGCGGGTCTGCTCGGCGCTGCCGCGCTGGGCGGGATCGTGCTGATGCGTCGTCGGCGGACCGATGGTTCGCTCGTCTGACGTGACGACGACACCGGCCGGCGGCCGTCGCGGGAGACCGTGGCGTGCCGCCGGCACGGCCGTCGTCGTCACCATGGCCATGATCGGCGCCGGCATGATCGGCGCCTCCCTGAAAACCACGCCCACTCCCCGACCGCCGCAGCCGCTGGCCCAGGCCGGCCCCGAGGCGACCGGGCCGGCGAGCACCGCCGACGATGCCCCTCCAGTGGACGGGCAGCCGGTCGGTCAGGCGGCGGCCGGGTTGGCCCGTTCGGCACCGACCAGCATCGAGATCCCCCGGATCGGCGTCGACGCGACGATCATGTCGTTGGGCACCAACCCGGACGGCACGGTCCAGGTCCCTCCGCTGGAGAAGGCCGACCAGGCCGGGTGGTACGAACCAGGAGCGAGCCCCGGCGAGACGGGCAACGCGGTCATCGTCGGGCACGTGGACTCGGCGGTGCTCGGCCCGGCTGTCTTCTTCGACCTCGGCGCTCTCACCCCCGGCGACACCGTCACAGTGCGCCGCGCCGACGGGGTGCCGGCCACCTTCACTGTCGACTCGGTGAAGTCGTACCCGAAGACGGCCTTCCCCACCGAGCTGGTCTACGGACCGAGTGACCGGCCGAGCCTGCGGGTGGTCACCTGCGGCGGTCAGTTCGATCAGGCCGCGAAGAGCTACCCGGACAACATCGTCGTCTTCGCCACCCTGGCGGCCTGACCGGCGGCGAAACGAAACGCGGTCCGGCCGGTCGGGGTGACCCGACCGGCCGGACCGCATCCGGCGTACCTCTGACTCAGGCGGCCGCGGAGGTCCGCACCAGGGTGCGGATCTGGCGCAGCAGCACCGACAGGGCGGCGAGATCCGCCCGCGACTCGTCGAACTCACCCATCGCCCGCCGGGCCCTGTGGATCGAGGTGGCGTTCGACTGCTCCCACTGCTGCACCCGCTCGTGCGGCGGCAGGTCGCCCGGGGTGGAGTCGAGTACCTCCGCGGTGAGCGCGGCCAGCGCGGCGTACAGGTCGTACCGCAGCGCCATCCGGGCCAGCGTCTGCCAGCGGTCCTCCCGCGGCAGCAGGGAGATCTTCGACAGCAGCGAGTCCACCCGGAACAGGTCCGACAGCACGAAGTAGACCGAGGCCACCTCGCTGACGTCCCGCCCACTGGCGTTCGCGGTCTCCACCACGTCCATCAGACCGAAGCTGTACATCAGCCGGGTGGCTCGCTCCGCCAGCTCGCGGGGCAGCCCACGTTCGGTCATCGAGTCCATGTGCGCGGCGATGCCCTGGCGCTCGTTGCCGTAGAACAGCTCCTCCAGCCCTGGCAGCAGCCGGGTGACCCCGTCGCGCAGCCGGGCGATCTCGGCCGGCACGTCGATCGGCGAACGCCGGTTGGAGACCAGCCACCGCACCGCCCGGTCGAGCAGCCGACGAGTGTCCAGGTAGACGCTGGTCTGCAGCTCCGGCGCCACCTTGTTGTCCAGCGCCTCGACCTCGTCCCACAGGTCGCGCAGGCCGAACACCTCGCTGACCACCACGTACGCCCGGATCACGTCGGCCGCGCTGGCCGCTGTCTCCTCGACCACCCGGAAGATGAACGAGATGCCACCCCGGTTGATCGCCTCGTTGACCAGCACTGTGGTGACGATGTCGCGGCGCAGGCGGTGCCGGCCCATCCGGTCGGCGAACCGCTCACGCATCGGCGTCGGGAAGTAGTTGACCAGGACGTCGGTCGTCCACTCCTCGTCGGCCAACCCCTCGGTGAGGATCTCCCGCTCCAGGACGATCTTCACGTACGCGAGCAGCACGGCGAACTCCGGCGCGGTCAGCCCGGACTCGCTGCGGACCGCCAGTTCCTCGTCCGGCGGCAGCGCCTCCAACGCGCGGTCCAACCCGCCCGAACGCTCCAGCTCGTTGATCATCCGACGGTGCACCGGGAGCAGCGAGGCGGCCTGGGCCTGGGCGTTGTTGATCGCCCGAGCCTGGTCGTAGTTGTCCCGCAGCACCAGCTCCGCGACCTCGTTGGTCATCCCGGCCAGCAGCTCGTCCCGGTCGTCCGTGGTCAGCTCACCGTCGGCCACCGCCGTGTTGAGCAGGATCTTGATGTTCACCTCGTGGTCGGAGGTGTCCACCCCGGCCGCGTTGTCGATGAAGTCCGTGTAGATCCGGCCACCTGTCAACGCGTACTCGATCCGGCCGAGCTGGGTCCAGCCCAGGTTGCCGCCCTCGCCCGCCACCCGGCAGCGCAGGTTGCGCCCGTCCACCCGGATCGCGTCGTTGGACTTGTCGCCCACCTCGGCGTTGGTCTGGGTGGAGGCCTTGACGTAGGTGCCGATGCCGCCGTTCCAGAACAGGTCCACCGGAGCGGTGACGATCGCCTTCATCAGGTCCTGCGGCGACAACTGCGTCACGTCGTCGTCCAGGCCGATCGCCGCCCGCACCTGCGGCGTGATCGGGATGGACTTCGCGGTACGCGGGAAGATGCCGCCACCTGCCGAGATCAGCTCCGGGTTGTAGTCCTCCCAGGAGGAGCGGGGCAGGTCGAACAGCCGTCGACGCTCCGCGTACGAGGTGGCGGCGTCCGGCTCCGGGTCGAGGAAGATGTGCCGGTGGTCGAAGGCGGCCACCAGCCGGATGTGCTCGGAGAGCAGCATCCCGTTGCCGAACACGTCGCCGGACATGTCGCCGACGCCGACCACTGTGAAGTCCTGGGTCTGGGTGTCCAGGCCCAGCTCACGGAAGTGCCGCTTGACCGACTCCCAGGCGCCCCGGGCGGTGATGCCCATCTTCTTGTGGTCGTAGCCGGCGGATCCGCCGGACGCGAACGCGTCGCCCATCCAGAAGTTGTGGGCCTTGGAGATCTCGTTGGCGATGTCGGAGAACGTCGCGGTGCCCTTGTCGGCCGCCACGACCAGGTACGGGTCGTCGCCGTCGTGCCGGACCACGTCCTCGGGTGGCACGATCTGCCCGCTGACGATGTTGTCGGTGACGTCCAGCATCGCGCCGACGAACTCCTGGTAGCAGGCGACCGCCTCGTCCCGGTCGCCCGGCTTCTGCTTCAACACGAAGCCGCCCTTGGCGCCGACCGGCACGATCACCGTGTTCTTCACCATCTGCGCCTTGACCAGGCCCAGCACCTCGGTGCGGAAGTCCTCCCGACGGTCGGACCACCGCAACCCGCCCCGGGCCACCGGCCCGAACCGCAGGTGCACACCCTCGAAGCGCGGCGAGTAGACGAAGATCTCGAACTTCGGTCGCGGCGCGGGCAGGTCCGGAATGGCCTGCGGGTCGAGCTTGAACGCCACGTACGCCTTCGGCCGCCCGTCGGCGCGCTTCTGGTAGAAGCTGGTCCGCAGGGTCGCCTCGATCAGCGTCAGGTATGAGCGCAGGATCCGGTCCTGGTCGAGGCTCGCCACGTCGTCCAGCGCGCCCCGGATCGTCTCCACCAGCTCACCGCTGCGCTGCTGCCGCTGCTCGGTGCTCAACTCGCCCGGCGCGAACCGGGTCTCGAAGAGCTCCACCAGCAGGGCGGCGAGCTTCGGGTACGCGATGAAGGTCTGCTCCATGTAGTCCTGCGAGAAGACCGTGCCGGCCTGCCGCAGGTACTTCGCGTACGCCCGCAGCACCACCACCTGCCGCCAGGTCAGCCCGCCGCGCAGCACCAGCTCGTTGAACCGGTCCACCTCGGCCTCGCCGCGCCAGGCAGCCGCGAAGGCGTTCTCCACGTGCGGGCGCACCTCGGCCAGCTCGTGATGCCCCTCGGGCAGCATGAGGCCGAAGTCGTACAGGTAGACCCGACCGTCGATCCGGTCCACCTCGTACGGGTGCTCGTCGACCACCCGTACGCCGAGCGAGTGCAGCACCGGCAGCACCGCGGAGAGCATCATCGGCTCGCCGTAGCGGTAGACCTTGAACCGGACGTCCATCGCCTCGGCCAGGTCGGCGCCCGGCACCCGGGTGCCCGGCCGGGGCGCCAACTGCTTGCGGAACAGGTGCATCTCCAGCTGGCCGGGCTCCTCCAGCAGCTCCAGCTTCGCCAGGTCCTTCATCGCCTCGTACGGCGTGTGCCCGTCCTTGTAGCCCTCCGGGAACGCGTCGGCGTACCTGGTGAACAGGTGCTTGGCCTGCTCGTCGCCGAGCTTGCGCTCCAGCACCAACCGGTAGTCGTCGTCCCACAGTCGGGTGGCGTCGGCCAACTCCTCGGCGAGCAGGTCGGCGTCGATGTCGCCGGGTGGCCGCGTCGGGTCGGTACGGACGATGAAGTGCACCCGAGCCAGCATCGACTCGGTGACCCGGGTCGTGTAGTCCACCCCGACACCGTTCAGCTCACGCAGCAGGATGTCCTGCATGCGCAGCCGGTTCTGGGTGGTGAACCGGTCCCGGGGCAGGTAGATCAGGCAGGAGATGAACCGCCCGTACGCGTCTCGACGCAGGAAGACCCGCAGCTGCCGGCGGCCGGCCATCCGCAGCACTCCGACCACCGCGTGGTACAGGTCGTCGGTCTTGATCTGGAACAGCTCGTCGCGCGGGTAGGTCTCCAGGATCTGGATCAGATCCTTGCCCGAGTGGCTGCGCCGGCTCAGGCCGGAGCGGTCCAGCACCTCGGCCACCTTGCGGCGTACCACCGGCAGCTCGCGGACGCTGGTCCGGTAGGCGGCCGTCGAGAACAGGCCCAGGAAGCGCCGCTCACCGATCACGTCACCGGCGGAGTTGAAGATCTTGAAGCCGATGTAGTCCAGGTACGCCGAGCGGTGCACTGTGGCCCGGGAGTTCGCCTTGGTGATGATCAGCAGGCGCTTCTCCAGCACCTTCTCGTGCGCCTCGGGCGTCATCGAGGACAGCGACCGCGCATCCGGCGAATCGGAGCGCAGAATGCCCAGACCGGTGCCGAGCACCGCCTCCAACGCCTTGCCGTCGACCGGGTCGGCGGCGTCGCCGCCGTCGGCGTCCACCAACCGGTACTCGCGGTAGCCGAGGAAGGTGAAGTGGTCCTGGGCGAGCCACCGCAGCAGCTCCACCGAGTCGGTGATGTCCTTTTCCGGCACGGGTGGGCGGTTGTCGGAGGTACGGGCGGAGGCCAGCTCGTCGGCGAGCGCGAGGGCACGCTGCCGCATCTTCGGCCAGTCCTCCACCGCCTCCCGCACGTCGGTGAGCACCCGCTGCAACTCGCGGCGCAACCGGTCCCGTTCGGCCGCGTCCCGGACGGGGTCGATCTCGACCCGCATCCAGCTCTCGATGATGTCGCCGGCGATCGCGTCGTCCGGTTCCACATCAGCGGAGACCTCGGTGAGCCGACCCAGCGGCTCCCGCCGCACCACCACCAGCGGGTGCACCAGCAGGTGCACGTCGAGGTGGTACGAGTTGAGCAGCGCCGTCACCGAGTCGACCAGGAACGGCATGTCGTCAGTGACGATCTCGACGACCGTGTGGTGCTGGTCGGCGTGCGGTTCGTGGATCCGCAGCTTCAACTCGCCTGGCACCCGCTGTTGGGCGAGATCCCGGTGTGCCCGGGCCGCGTCGAGCATTTCTTCCGCCGTGAAGCCGACCAGCTCCTCGTCCGGGGCGAACCGCCAGAAACGGCCGACAAGTGTCGCCGCGTCGTGGTCGTCCCCGGCGAGCGCGACGGCCTGGGCCACCAGGCGCTCCGCGTTGGGGACGGGTTCGTCGAGCTCGGCGTCCTCCACGTCGTCGGCCAGCGCCTCGGCTGGCAGACCCAGATCGTAGATGGTGTCGATGCTCGACCCGGTCAGCCCGGTGACTCCCGTGTCGAGTCGGCCGTAGCCGTCCCCGTCGGTCGCCGAATCGAAGCTGTCATCGTCCCGGCCGGAGTCATCCTGCCGGAGGTCGGGTTCCGGTTTGATCGCCGGACGCCGGTCCATCGGTGCCACTCCCCTCGACCCACCGCGTTGTGGGTCACTCTGCCGCCCAGCCTAGGCCCTGCCGTTGTGCGCCTTTGTCGGCGGACCACTGGCCAGACGTCCGGATCGGGACTTTGTCCTTTCACCCGTTGCGGGTCCGAGGTTGGCCGGCTCCGGGATACCCCGCCACGCGATGTTCATCACACGGGTACGGCCCGTCTTTGAGCGCGGCCGAGCACCTGGGGGACGTTGGGGACGACGTTCCCGTACTACCGTGCGAGGGCAGTCCGAGATCGGAAGGACCAGCTTCATGCCCTTGTCGTACCCCCGGCCCCACCGGCCGAACCCCGCCCACCGGCTCGCCGCCGCCGCCACCACGGCGCTGCTCGCGGCGGGTGTCCTGGTCGGTTGTTCCGGTGACGACGGGCCGCAACGCACCGTCGACGCCTTCCTCGCGGGTTGGCGCAGCGGCGACCTCCAGGCGGTCGGTCTGATCGACCCGCTCGGCTCGAAACTGCCGTCGGCCGACGTGGCTCGCGAGATCAAGGACCTCTCCGGTGAGCTGGCGGCCACCCCGCCCACGCTGACGCGTCGCGGCGAGCCGAAGATCACGAAGGACATCGCCACCACGACCGTCCAGGTGGAGTGGGCCCTGCCCGGTCAGACCCGCTGGGCGTACGACCGGGAGGTTCGGCTCGCTCACGGCGGCGACGACCAGTGGCAGGTGATCTGGGAGCCGAAGGTGGTGCACGAGCAGCTCACCAAGGGCGACCGGTTGGCGCTGCGTCGCGACCCCGGTGCCCGCGCCGCAGTGCTTGACAACGCCGGGAAGGCGCTGGTGACCCCGCGCCCGGTGGTCCGGGTGGGTGTGCAGCCCAACGGGGTCACCGACATCAGGAAGCTCGTCAAGGACCTCGACGCGGCGTTCAAGGCCATCCGCCCGGCGCTGGTCCCCGGCGTCGACCTGGCCGACCTGCCCGACCGGGTGGCCAAGGCCGAGCCGGGCGCGTTCGTCGAGGTGGTGTCGCTCCGCGAGGAGGCGTACCGGCAGATCAAGCCCCGGATCTACGACCTGCCCGGCACCAAGTTCGTCTCCGACAAGATCGACCTGGCGCCCACCCGCGAGTTCGCCCGTGCGCTGCTCGGCAGTGTCGACCAGGCGCAGGCCGACGACCTCGCCGCACACCCCGACCGGTACGTCGTCGGCGATCTGGTCGGGCATGGCGGGCTACAGGGCCGCTACGACGAGCGACTGCGCGGCGGCCCCGGGCTGACGGTTGTGGTCGAGCGTCCGGCCGAGGGCGGCAAACTCGAACCCACCGGCGCCGAGCTGTTCCGCCGGGAGCCGCAGCCCGGGCAGGCGCTAAAGACCACGCTGGACGTCGCCGTCCAGAACGCGGCCGACGGGGCACTGCGCGCCGAGTCGCGCCGATCCGCACTGGTGGCGCTCCGCATCAGCGACGGCGCCGTGCTCGCCGCCGCGAACGGCCCCGGTCCGGCCGGGGAAAATCTGGCCTTCGACGCCCAGGTGCCTCCGGGCTCGACGTTCAAGATGGTCAGCACGCTGGGCCTGCTGGACCGGGGCGCGGTCACGCTGGACGGGCCGGTGGACTGCAAGAAGACCTTCACCGTGGACGGCCGGTCCTTCAAGAACTCGGACAACTTCGAGCTCGGCTCGGTGCCGTTCCGCACCGACTTCGCCAAGTCCTGCAACACGGCGTTCGCCGCGCTGGCCCCGAAGCTCGGCGGCGACGGGCTGGCCGCCGCCGGTCGTTCGCTGGGCCTGGAGGGTCAATGGGACCTCGGCACGGACGCCTTCACCGGCAAGGTCTCGACGGGCGGCAGCCTGGCCGAGCAGGCCGCCGCGTCGTTCGGGCAGGGCACCACGTTGGTCAGCCCGCTCGCCATGGCCGGCGCCACCGCCGCAGTGGCCCGCGGCCGCTTCGAGCAGCCGAAGCTGCTGATCGACCCGGCGCCGGCCAAGCCGGCCCCGGCAGGCGAGCAGCTCAAGCCGGAGTCCGTCGAGGCGCTGCGCACGATGATGCGCGAGGTGGTCACCGCCGGCACCGGCAGCGCGCTCAAGGACGTGCCGGGCGAGGTGTACGGCAAGACCGGCACCGCCGAGTACGACGACAACCCGGCGCACACCCACGCCTGGTTCGTCGGCTGGCGGGGTGACGTGGCGTTCGCCGTCTTCGTGGAGAAGGGCGGGGCCAGCACCGCCTCGGCCGTCCCGATTGCCGAGCGCTTCCTTCGCGCCCTCCCAACCCCCTGACCCCACCGGGCCTCGGCCTTCTGGCCTTGATCCACTCGGTTTCGGTGAAACTGGGGTGTCCAAGCCACCCGGACGCCCCGGATTCACTGATCCCGAGTCGATCAAGGCCAGATGCCCGAAGGCCGGATGCCCGAAGGCCGGGTGGCCGAAGGCCGGGTGGCCGAGGGCCGGGTCAGGCGGTGTCGGCTTCGCGCCCTTCGGGCGGATTCTGGGTCGACGGGGAGATACGTCGGAGCAGACCGGGACCGGCCGACGCCGGCGGGCCGACCGGTTCGCGCTCGATCAGCGGCGCGATACCGGCCGCGACGCCCGACGGCTCGGGGTGGGCTGGTCCGCCGGTGCTGGGCGGCTCCGCCTCGGCCGGGACGCCGCGAGGCACCGCGCCTGGGGCGCCGACGCCAGCCGGCCCCAGCCCAGCGGGCCCGACGCCAGCAGACCCGAGCCCAGCGGGCCCGAGCGCGGCGGACCGGACCCCGGCGGTGTCGAGGTCAGCGGCGACATCAGGCTCCGCGACCCGCTCAACCCGGTCGAGCCCATCAGGCCCGGCCAGCCCGTCAAGGCCAACCAGCCCGTCGAGCCGCTCGACACGCTCGGCACGGTCGGGACGCTCGGCACGGTCGGGACGCTCGGCACGGTCGGGACGCTCGGCACGGTCGGCACGGTCGGGACGCTCGGTGGCTGTCGCGGCCCGGCCGTTGCCGCGCCGCGGGGAGGGCGTCGGCCGTGCCGACAGCAGTCGGGGCGGCACGGCTTCCGGGGCGGTCACCGGCGCCAGACCGGCGACCACGGTGTTCACGATCTCGGCCGCGTACGAGCCGTCCGGGTCGTAGTCGGGGTCGAAGACGGTCAACTCCACGCCGAGGCAGTGCGGGGTGTCGACCAGGCCGGCGAGCAGGATCTCCAGCTCGGCGAAGGCGATTCCACCCGGGTCGGGGGCGTCCACGGCGGGCATCACCGCCGGGTCGAGCACGTCCACGTCGATGTGCACCCAGTAGCCCGCGCAGTCGGCGAGTTGCTCGTGCGCCCACTGGGCCGTCCGGGCGGCACCTTCGGCGCGCAGCGCCGGCACCGGTCGGGTGGTGATTCCGGCGGCCTGGAGGTCGAGCCGGTATTCGTCCTGGGCCCGGATGCCGAGTACCACCACGTCGATGTCGCGGAAGTAGGGCCGCCGGCCCTCCAGCGCGGCCAGGTCGGCCTGCCCTCGCCCGGTGACCAGGGCCAGGTCCTCACCGGCGGCGGCACCGACGTAGGAGGCGTTGCCGGGGTGCCGAAAGTCGGAGTGCCCGTCGACGAAGACCAGCCCGATCCGCCCGCCGACGGCCTCGCCGAGGCGGTGCATTGCCAGGGCCGAGCCGAGGAGCACGGAGCAGTCGCCGCCGAGCACCACCGGGAACTCGCCCCGGTCGATGATCGAGCCGATGCGTTCGGCGAGGGCCAACGAGTAGTCGGCGATCTCCCGGGCGTGGCACACCCCGTCGCCGGGCCGCCAGTCGCCCGGGTCGTAGCGGGCGGGGGTGACGCAGCCGGCGTCGCGGGCGCGGAGCCGGGCCAGCAGGTCGTGGTCGCGCAGCGCCCCGGGCGCCTTGGCGCAACCCGGGACCGACGTGGGCGTCGGCGGCCGTAGACCGAGATTTGTCGGCGCGTCGAGGACGGCGATCCGGCGCATCGTGAGCTCCCGTCCTCGGTGGTCGGGCGGGCCGGCCGGAACGCCGGCCCGCGCTGGCGTGCTACGAACTCAGAACAGGGCGCTGGCCAGGGCCCGACGCGCCGAGGCGACGGCCGGATCGTCCGGGCCGGCAATGGAGAAGAGCGAGACCAGGTGCTGGCGAACCGTTTCACGGTCCTCACCGGCTGTGCGCCGGACCAGACCGACGAGCCGGGCGTACGCCTGCTCGGCCAGGCCGCTGAGCACCTCGATGTCGGCGGCCAGCAGTTGGGCGGCGACATCGTCGGGGGCGCTCTCGGCGGCGGCCAGCGCGGTGGACGGGTCGGCGCCGGCCACCCGGCGGGCCACTCCGACCTGGGCCAGCCCCGCCGTGGCCGCGGCGTCCGCCGGGGCGTCGGCGAGGATCTTCCGGTACGCCTGCTCGGCGGCGTCCAGATCGCCGCTCATCAGCGCGTCGTCCGCCTCGTCGAGGCGGGGGTCCTCCGGCTCGGCGACGGTCACGCCACCGGCCTTGAGTACGGCCTGGATCCACTGCCGCAGCTGAGCCTCGGGAACCACTCCGGAGAAGGCGTCGACCGGCTGGCCGCCGACGACCGCGTAGACCATGGGGATGCCCTGCACCCGGAACATCTGGGCGATTCGGGGATTTTCCTGCACGTCGACCCGGGCCAGCACCCAGGTGCCGCCGCCTTCGGCGTTCAGCCGCTCCAGGACCGGGGCGAACTCGTCGCTCTCCGGGAAGCCGGCCGCGCCGAAGAACACGACGACGGGCGTGGCCATCGAGCGTTCGAGCACGTCGGACTGGATGGTCGCCTCGGTGACGTCCACGATGGCGGTGTCACCGCCGGCGGTGGGCGCGCCGGGGGCGCCGTTGGACGGGCCGCCCTGCGGGGGCGTGCCGGGGCGGGTACTTGCTGGTGCGGGGCCACGCAGCGTGCTGAGGTCGACCGCGCCGCGGGTGAAGATCGACGAGGTGATCCGTGGGTCGCTCATGGTTACCTAGTCTCGCACGTGAGCCCGGATTCTCAGCTCACCCGCAACCCCGACGTTGCAACTCTCACGCCCCGCCCCCGACCCCCGCGATCTTGCACATTCTGTCGCCCGTACGCCGCATTTATGCCTTATGCCGGCGCAGAAACTGCAAGATCGACGGGGTGGGGGGCGCGGGGTGGGGGGCGCGGGGTGGGGGCGCGGGGTGGGGGGCGCGGGGTGGGGTTAGAAGCGGGCTGGCTCTCGGTAGGTGCCCCACTCGGCGCGCAGGGCGTCGCAGATCTCGCCAAGGGTCGCCTCGGCGCGGACCGCGTCGAGCATGGCGGGGATCATGTTCTCGTCGGTACGGCTCGCCTCGACCATCCGCTGCACCGCCGCGCGTACCGCGCCCTCGTCCCGCGCGCTCTTGCGCTCGGCGAGCACCCGGCGCTGCTCCAGCTCCACCTCGTGCGAGATGCGCAGGATCTCCAGCTCCTTGGCGACAGTGCCGGTGTGACAGTTGACCCCGACGATCTTCTTGTCGCCCTTTTCGAGGGCCTGCTGGTAGACGAAGGCCGACTCGGCGATGTGCCCGGTGAACCAGCCGTCCTCGATACCGCGCAGGATGCCCGAGGTCATCGGGCCGATCTGGTGTGGCCCGTCTCCGCCGAGCTGCCGGATCCGGGCGAAGATCTCCTCCGCCTCGGCCTCGATCTTGTCGGTCAGCGCCTCGACGTACCAGGAGCCGCCGAGCGGGTCGGCCACGTTGACCACACCGGTCTCCTCCATCAGCACCTGCTGGGTACGCAGGGCGATCTCGGCCGACTCGTCGGTGGGCAGCGCCAGGGTCTCGTCCAGCGCGTTGGTGTGCAGCGAGTTGGTGCCGCCGAGCACCGCCGCGAGAGCCTCGACGGCGGTGCGTACGACGTTGTTGACCGGCTGCTGCGCGGTCAGCGACACCCCGGCGGTCTGCGTGTGGAACCGCAGCCACAGGGCCTTCTCGCTGGTGGCGCCGTAGACGTCGCGCAGCCAGCGGGCCCAGATCCGGCGGGCGGCGCGGAACTTGGCGATCTCCTCGAAGAAGTCGAGGTGCGAGTCGAAGAAGAAGCTCAGCCCCGGCGCGAAGACGTTCACGTCGAGCCCACGCGAGAGACCCAGCTCGACGTAGCCGAAGCCGTCCGCCAGGGTGTACGCCAGCTCCTGCGCCGCTGTCGAGCCGGCCTCACGGATGTGGTAGCCGGAGACCGAGAGCGGCTTGTAGCGCGGGATCTCCCGGGCGCAGTACTCCATCAGGTCGCCGATCAGGCGCAGGTGCGGCTCCGGGTCGAAGAGCCACTCCTTCTGCGCGATGTACTCCTTGAAGATGTCGGTCTGGAGGGTGCCGTCCAGCTTGGACAGGTCGGCGCCCTGCCGCTCGGCGGCGACCAGGTACATGCAGAACACCGGCACGGCCGGGCCGGAGATGGTCATCGAGGTGGTGACGCCGGCCAGGTCGATGCCGTCGAAGAGCGCCTGCATGTCGGTGGCGGTGTCGATGGCCACCCCGCAGTGGCCGACCTCGCCGAGCGCCTGCGGGTCGTCCGAGTCGCGGCCCATCAGCGTCGGCATGTCGAACGCCACCGAGAGCCCGCCGCCACCGGCGCCGAGGATCATCTTGTAGCGCTCGTTGGTCTGCTGGGCGTTACCGAAGCCGGCGAACTGCCGGATCGTCCAGGTCCGACCGCGGTAGCCGGTCGGATACAAACCCCGGGTGTACGGATACTCGCCCGGCCAACCGATCCGTTCGAAGCCCGGATAGGTGGCCCCCTCCGGCGGCCCGTACACCGGCTCCACCGGCATGCCGGAGAGCGTGGTGAAGTCCGCGTCCCGCTTGCGCGCGGCGTCGTACCGGGCCTGCCAGCGCGCCCGTCCGGCGTCGATCTCGTCGGCGTCCATGAGCAGGGCTCCTCCTCGGGTCCTCGACTGCCCGTCGAGTGTAAGGCCCCTACCTGAACGATCGCTAAGTCACGTCCTACCGGCGAGTAACGGCAGACCCCGCGCCGATCATGGAGTTGTGGTGGTCCGCAAATCCCGCAGCCGGTGCCAAACCGGCCACCACGACTGCATGATCGACCCGGGAGGTGGCGCAGCGCAGCGCTCAGGCCGGGGGTGCAGTGGGGGTGTCGCCGATCGCCATGTCGTCAACCCGGATGTTGACCTCATCGACCCGCAACCCGAAGGCCTCGACCGCCTCGGTCACACGAGCGCGCACCTGACCGGTGACCTCTGCGACGGGTCGACCGGCCTGAATCACCAACACCAGGTTGACCACCGCGGCGTCCCCGGTCACGTGGGCCGAGCAACCCCGCCGGGCGTCACCCACCTGGTCCAGCCCGACCCGGTCGAGAACCGCGTTGAAGAACCGGGCGACGTCCCCGCCCAAATCGGCCACGCCGGGCACCGCGCGGGCCGCCGCGACGGCGATCTTCTCAATCACCTCGTCGGCGACCTGCGTCGTCCCGCCAGCCGGCACCGACGCCCTCGCCAACTCCCGCGTTGCTTCCAGGTCCACAGTCGCTCCCTGCTCCTCGCACCACCGCGTCCGGGCACGTCCGGCCCCCACTGAAGAGGAGGCGGTGCGAGCCTACTGGGACGATGCGTCCCGGGATGTTCCCGGCGGACAGCCAACGGGCGGCGCGGCAGCCGTCACGCCGTTGGGCAGCTACGCCTCAGGCGCCGGCTGCCGTACCCGGCTGGTTCAGCTCGATGTCGTCCACGGTGACGTTGACCTGGGTGACCGTCAGGCCGTACTTCTCCACCGCCTCGATCACCGCGGCCCGCACCGCCTCGGTCACGTCGGCTACGACGTGCCCGGCGTCGATCACCAGGACCACGTTGATGACGGCCGAACTGCCCTTCACGTCGGCCGATACGCCCCGCCGAGCGTCGCCCACCTCGTCCAGGCCGATCTTGTCCAGCACGCTGTTGAAGAACCGGGAGACATCGCCGCCGAGATCGGCGACACCGGGCACGGCACGAGCGGCCGCACCGGCGATCTTCTCGACGACCTCGTCGGAGACCGACGTGACACCCCGGGCCGCGCCCGTCGCGGGCTGCACTGCACCGGCGTTCTCCACCGCGTCCGTCATGATCACATCTCCCCTGGTCCGACACATTGTGGACCGACCGTCCCGTCAGCCCGCTCGCGAGGCCGACCATTCGGCGGCCACGCGCCGCGAGCCTACTAAAACCGGAGTGACCTTCGCTTCCGGGCAACCGAACCACGGCGTCGCCGCGACGTACCGGCGTGGAGTCCGGCGCACTGACGATCATCGGACCACCTAGGCTGACGATCGGGACAATCCACAATGGATCGGTCCGCTACACGAGTGAGGTCTGTTTGATGCGCAGAACGTTGTTGAGTTTCGCCACGGCGGTCACCCTGTCGGTCGGCGCGCTGCTCGGAGCGGCCGGACCGGCCCAGGCGGCCGAGTCACCCAGCGCCCTCTGCGGCTCCGGGTACTACGTCATCGACAGTCACGGGCTACCCGGCGCGACCACGTACCTGCTCTACAAGTCCAGCGGTGGCGGCTACAACTGCGTTGTCACCATCAAGACCGCGGACCGAGGCACGCCGACCAAGATCGGCGCGTCCCTCGACATCGAGGATGGTCGGGGCGGCATCGACGAGGGGCGCTTCGGGTACTACGCGGGGCCGGTGCGGGCCGACGCTGGCGGCCAGTGCGTCAGGTTCGGTGGCGAAAGCCGCGGCACCTACTGGACCAGCCCCTGGGGGCACTGCGGCTAGATCCGCGGGCGCGGGGCCGTCGCCGGTCGTCGGCGGCGGCCCCGTCGCATTCCCCGGTCAGCGCGCGAGCTGGGCGAGCAACTCGTCCGCCGCCGTGTACGGGTCGGTGGCACCCTCGGCGACCTTGGCGGCGAGGGTGGCCAACTCCGTACCGTCGCGCAGTGAGCCGATCCGGGCGCGGAGGGTGCCGAGCGCTATCGCCTCGATCTCGGCGGCGGCCCGCGTCTCCTGGCGGCGGCGCAGCTCGCCGTGCTCGACCAGCCAGCCCCGGTGCTTGTCGATGGCGGCGGCGATGTCGTCGATGCCCTCGCCGCGCGCGGCGACCGACCGGACCACCTGGGGCCGCCACTGCCCCGGCCCGCGCTCACCGAGCGCGATCATGCCCTGGATGTCACGGACGGTGGCGTCGACGCCGTCCCGGTCCGCCTTGTTGACCACGAACACGTCGGCGATCTCCAGGATGCCGGCCTTGACCGCCTGGATCGCGTCGCCCATCCCGGGTGCGAGCAGCACCAACGTCGTGTCGGCGAGCGAGGCGACCTCCACCTCGGCCTGCCCGACGCCGACCGTCTCCACCAGCACCACGTCGCAGCCGGCGCCCTCCAGCACCCGGACCGCCTGCGGCGTCGCCGCGGCCAGCCCGCCGAGGTGCCCCCGGCTGGACATCGACCGGATGTAGACGCCCGGATCGGTGGCGTGGTCCTGCATCCGCACCCGGTCACCGAGGATCGCACCGCCGGTGAACGGGCTGGACGGGTCGACCGCCAGCACGCCCACCCGGTGCCCGCGCGCCCGCAGCGCGCGGACCAGCTCGTTGGTGGTGGTCGACTTGCCCACCCCTGGTGAACCGGTCAGCCCGACGACCTGGGCCTGCCCGGCGTACGGCGCCAGCGCCCCGGCGATCTCCGGCAACAGCGCGTCACCGTTCTCCACCAACGTGATCAGGCGAGCCACCGCGCGGGGGTCGCCAGTGCGGGCCCGCTCGACCAGCAGCGGTACGTCCCGGCTGCGGCGCACCGACGTGGTGCCCGCTGCCGGGACGTGCTCAGCCTCGCTCACTGCGTCATCCCTGTCCGTGACTGCGGGGCTCGCAGGACCGGCTCACTCCTCGTGCTCACTGGCTGGTCTCGGCCTTGCCCGGCACGTGGATGATCAGCGCGTCGCCCTGGCCACCGCCGCCACACAGCGCGGCCGCGCCGGTGCCACCGCCGCGCCGCTTCAGCTCCAGGGCGAGGGTGAGTACGAGACGCGCGCCGGACATGCCGATCGGGTGCCCCAGCGCGATTGCGCCGCCGTTGACGTTGACCTTGTCCGGGCTGATCCCGAGGTCCCGGGTGGACTGGACGCCGACCTGCGCGAACGCCTCGTTGATCTCGATGAGGTCCAGGTCCGCGACGCTCAGGCCACCCTTCTTCAGGGCGTGGTTGATCGCGTTGGACGGCTGTGAGTGCAGGGAGTTGTCCGGGCCCGCCACGTTGCCGTGCGCACCGATCTCGGCCAGCCAGGTCAGCCCCAGCTCCTTCGCCTTGGCCTTGCTCATCACGAGCACCGCGGCGGCCCCGTCGGAGATCGGCGACGAGCTGCCGGCGGTGATGGTGCCGTCCTTGGCGAAGGCCGGGCGCAGCTTGGCCAGCGACTCGACAGTGGTGTCCGGACGGATGCCCTCGTCCTCGGTGATCACCAGCGGGTCACCCTTGCGCTGCGGGATGACCACCGGGGCGATCTCGTCGGCGAAGTGGCCGTTCTTCTGCGCGGCGGCGGCCCGCTGGTGGCTGGCGGCGGCGAAGGCGTCCTGCTCCTCACGCGTGATGCCGTGCTTGACGCCGAGCCGCTCTGTCGACTCGCCCATCGAGCAGCAGTCCCAGGCGTCGCTGAGCCCGTCGTGTGCCATGTGGTCCTTGACCACCACGTCGCCGTACTTGTAGCCGGTGCGCTGGCCCATCAGCAGGTGCGGGGCGTTCGTCATGGACTCCATGCCGCCGGCCACCACGATGTCGAACTCGCCGGCGCGGATCAGCTGGTCGGCCAGGGCGATCGCGTCCAGGCCGGAGAGGCAGACCTTGTTGATGGTCAGCGCCGGCACGGACATCGGCACGCCGGCCTCGACCGCCGCCTGCCGAGCCGGGATCTGACCGGTGCCGGCCTGCAACACCTGCCCCATGATCACGTACTGGACCTGGTCCGGGCTGACGCCGGCACGCTCCAGCGCCGCCTTGATGGCGATCCCGCCGAGCTTCGTGGCCGGAAGGTCCTTGAGGTTGCCCAGCAGCCGGCCCATCGGGGTCCGCGCGCCGCTGACGATCACCGAAGCCATGCCTGCCTCCGAGAGGGGTGCCGAGCTGTACGCCTTAACGATTGTTCGGCCAGACTAGCGCCATGGCAGAGAACTCCCCCGTCGAGCCCGGTGCGGACTACGTCACAGACATCGGACTTCGCAAGATTGACCACGTCGGGATCGCCGTGGCGGACCTGGACGCCGCTATCGACTTCTACCAGCGGACGTTCGGGATGCGCTGCGTCCACGTGGAGACCAACACCGAGCAGGGCGTACGGGAAGCGATGCTTGCCGTCGGGCCGACCACTGAGGGTGGCTGCGTGCAGTTGCTCGCCCCGCTCACACCCGAGTCGACGATCGCGAAGTTCCTGGACCGCAACGGGCCGGGCGTGCAGCAGGTCGCGTACACGGTGGTGGACATCGACGCGGCCTGCGCCGCGCTGCGCGAGCGCGGCATGCGCCTCCTCTACGACGCTCCCCGACGTGGCACCGCGGACAGCCGGATCAACTTCGTCCACCCCAAGGACGCCGGCGGCGTCCTCGTCGAACTGGTCCAACCCGCCCCCACCCCCCACTGACCCCCTGCCGCCTCCCCCCGCCGCCGCCCCCTGCCGCCGCCCCCGTTGATCAAGAGGTTTGCGTCATCTGGCGCCTCGTAGGTGACCGAAAGCTCTTGATCAACAGGGGGTGGCGCCCTGGGAGCCCGGTGGGCGCGCACGTCAGTGCGCGATTCGCGGGGTGGCTGGACACCTTCACGCATCGGCGGATGCAGTTTTTCACAGAGGACTTCCCGGCCTAGCTACCGTTCAGTAACGTCCGGCCCCACAGGAGCGCGACCGGTGCCGGATGTGTCGAATGCCGACATGGCGGTCGTGCCCACCGGCGCCGACGATGGCAGCACCCGGGCCCGTGCGGGTGCGGATGAACCGGAGGTCACCGTGCAGGACATCCTCGAAGCGATCATGGCGGCGGAGGAATCGAACGATCCGGACCGCGAACTCGCCGGCCTCGCCGGGCTGCCCGTACCGGAGAGCTACCGGGGCGTTGTGGTCCGCGCCGAGGAAGCCCGGATGTTCGACGGCATGGCCACCCGGGACAAGGACCCGCGTAAGGCCCTGCACGTGCAGGAGGTGCCGACGCCGGAGCTGGCGCCGGGCGAGGCGCTGGTCGCGGTGATGGCCAGCGCGATCAACTACAACACGGTGTGGACCAGCATCTTCGAGCCGCTGCCCACCTTCAAGTTCCTGGAGCGCTACGGCCGGGTCTCCGAGCTGACCCGCCGGCACGACCTGCCGTACCACGTGGTCGGCTCCGACGCGGCGGGCGTGGTGCTGCGCACCGGCCCCGGCGTGACCCGGTGGGCGCCCGGCGACGAGGTGGTCGCGCACTGCCTCTCCGTCGAGCTGGAGGACGCCGCCGGGCACGACGACACCATGCTCGACCCGCAACAGCGGATCTGGGGCTTCGAGACCAACTTCGGCGGGCTGGCCGAGCTGGCGGTGGTCAAGGCCAACCAGCTGATGCCCAAGCCGCGGCACCTGAGCTGGGAGGAGGCGGCCAGTCCCGGGCTGGTCAACTCCACCGCGTACCGGCAGCTCGTCTCGCACCACGGCGCCAACATGAAGCAGGGTGACGTCGTGCTGATCTGGGGCGCGTCCGGCGGCCTCGGCGGCTACGCCACCCAGATGGCGCTCAACGGCGGCGCGATTCCGGTCTGCGTGGTGTCCTCGCCGGAGAAGGCCGAGCTGTGCCGCCGGATGGGCGCGGAACTGGTCATCGACCGCGCCGCTGAGGGCTTCCGCTTCTGGAAGGACGAGGAGACCCAGGACCCGGACGAGTGGCGGCGCTTCGGCGAACGGATTCGGGAGCTGACCAGCGGCGAAGACCCGGACATCGTGTTCGAGCACCCGGGCCGGGAGACGTTCGGCGCCAGCGTCTACGTGGCCCGGCGCGGTGGGACCATCGTCACCTGCGCCTCCACCAGCGGCTTCCTGCACCAGTACGACAACCGCTACCTGTGGATGCACCTCAAGCGGATCGTCGGCAGCCACTTCGCCAACTACCACGAGGCGTGGCAGGCCAACCGCCTGGTGGCGCTCGGTAAGGTGCACCCGACGGTGTCGCGCACCTACCCGCTGGAGCAGACCGGCCAGGCCGCGTACGAGGTGCACCGCAACGCCCACCAGGGCAAAGTCGGCGTGCGCTGCCTCGCACCCACCGACGGGCTGGGCGTACGCGACGGAGAGTTGCGGGCCCGGCACGAGGACGCGATCAACCGGTTCCGGGGTCACTGACCGGCACCGCCGGCCCGGCGTCACTGAGCGGCACCGCCGGCTCCCGGGGGCACTGACCGGGCTCCGGGGCGCCGAGGCGGGTCCCGGCCGGACGGTGGAACGCCGGATGACCATTGCGCTGATCGCTCATTGTTCTTCCGCCCCCATTAGCGGATAAGCCACCCGGATCGAACAAAGGGCCTCGGGGTAACCCCGGGGCCCTTTTCCGCGTCACGCTGCGTGGCGTCCGACCCGCCGGGACCTGCCAAGATCGCCGATTGGTCCCACCTCGCCGATCGCGGGAGTTGACCATGTAAAGAGGGCACGAAAGCTTCGCACCGCTCTTGCGAAGCACCCTGGGGCGTCTGCCAGTATGTCCCAATGCCCCAGCAGCAGTCCTCCCCTCTCGCGTTCTTCGATAACGCGAACTCGCAGCCAGATTTCACCGTTGGCCTGCGCGGATACAACACCCATCAGGTCGACGACTTCCTCGGCCGGATGACCGCCGCGCTGACCCAGTCCGAGCAGGCCCGTGCCGAGGCCGAGCAGCGGATGAACGACGCCCAGCGTCGGCTCCGCCAGGCCGAGCAGCGCATGAGTGCGCTGGAGCAGAAGCTCACCGACACGAACAAGCAGCTCGAAGAGAACAGCCGACCCACCCTCTCCGGGCTCGGCACGCGCGTTGAGCAGATCCTCCGGCTCGCCGAGGAGCAGGCCAACGACCACCGCAACGAGGCCAAGCGCGAGTCGGAGGGCATCCTCTCCGCCGCCCGCCTCGAGGCCCGCGAGATCACCGACAAGGCCCGCGCCGAGGCCGCCGCCATGAAGGCGAGCGCCGAGCGCGAGGCGGGCAACCTGCGCACGGCCGCCGAGCGCGAGGCCGCCGAGGTCCGGGTGCAGGCTCGCCGCGAGGCCGACACGCTGCGCGCCGACGCCGACCGGGAGACCAAGCAGCTGCGTACTGTCACCGCGCACGAGGTGGCCGAGCTGAAGTCGACAGTCGAGCGGGAGGTCGCCACCCTGCGGGCCACCGCCGAGCGGGAGATCACCCAGCAGCGGGCGAAGGCCGCCCGCGAGGCTGAGGAGAAGCGCGCCGAGGCGACCAAGCTGCTCACCGATGCGCGGGACAAGCGCGACAAGGACCTGCAGGCCCTGGAGCTCCAGTTGGCCGAGCGGCGGGAGAAGGCCGAGCGCGAGGAGTCCGAGCGGCACGCCGCCCAGGTCGCGCAGACCCAGAAGATGGTCAGCGAGGCCGAGCAGCGTGCCCGGGCCGCGCAGGAGCGGGCCAAGGAAATCGAGCAGCGCGCAGAGGCGCGTCGGGTCGAGTCGGAGCGCAACGCCGCCGAGACGGTCGACAAGGCCAAGGCCCACTCGGAGAAGACCCTCAACGAGGCGAAGGCCGAGTCGCAGCGCCTGCTCACCGAGGCTCGCACCGAGGCGGAGCTGACCACGCAGGCCGCCCGCCGCGAGGTCGAGGACCTCACCCGGCAGAAGGACGCTGTCACCTCGCAGCTGGGTCAGATGCTCTCCGGCCTCGCCGGCATCGTTCCGGGAATGCCGGCGCAGGCCGCTCCGGCCGCCAAGCCGGAAGCAGCCAAGAAGACCGATGGTGGTCAGGAGCGGGTGCCCGCGGAGACCGCCGGCTGACGCGAGGCGTCAGGTCGGGGCATCGACGGCGCGAGGTGACACCGGGTAACCGGTGCCACCTCGCGCCGTATGCGTTTCCTAACCCCTGGTATCCGTTGGCGGCAACGGAGTGAAGTAGCTCCCACAAGGCCCGTCCGTATCGCCCCAGCCGGGCCCGTTGCGTGTGAGGATGGGGGCATGTCGCACGGCGAGGAACTGTTCGCTCTCGGCGGGGACGTGACGACGGAGCCCAGCTTCGAGTCCGCTCTGCGGGGGTACGAGAAGAAGCAGGTCGACCGTTATGTCGCACGTGCTGAGCACGAGATCGCGACCCTCGCCTCCGAACGGGAACAGGCGTACACACAGATCCACAAGCTCGCCGGCCAGGTCGAGGTTCTCCAGCGCGACCTGACCCAGGTGCGCAAGCAGATGAACGTGGTCGACCGGGCGTCGTTCCGGCATCTCGGCCCGCGGGTCGAGTCGATCCTCACTCTCGCCGAGGAGCAGGCCGAGGAGATCCTCGGGGACGCGAACGGGGAGATCGAGGCTCGTCGTGCCGCCGCCGAGCACATCATCGAGGAGGCGCGCGAGCAGGCAGCGCGGGCTCTGAAGGACTTTGAGATCGCCCTCGCTGCCCGACGCGCGGAGGAGGAGCGGCACAGCGCCGCGCAGCGGGCCGAGGCGGACGCGGCCCTGCGGTCGGCCAAGGACGAGTCGGCGCAGTTGCGCAAGGCCGCGCAGGACGCTCTGGCGAAGGCCCAGCAGGAGGCCACCCAGCTGCGGGATTCGGCCAAGGAGATCCACACCCGGGCCCAGCAGGAAGCCACCAAGCTGCGCGAGACGGCCCGCGAGACGCTGGTCAACGCCCGGCAGGAGGCGAGCGATCTGCGCGATGCCGCCAAGGAGGTGCATGCCAAGGCCCTCCAGGAGGCCAAGCGGCTCACCGACACCGCTACCGAAGCCGGGCGGGCCACCCACGCCAAGGCCCAGCAGGAGGCCAAGCAGATCATCGACGACGCGTCGATGGCCGGTCGGGCCACCCGCGCCAAGGCGCAGCAGGAGGCCGAGCGGCTGACGACGCAGGCCACCGAGTCGGCGAAGCGCAGCCGCGCCGACACCGAGGCGTACGTGCAGCGCATGCGCACCGAGACCGAGGCGTACGTGCAGCACACCCGGGCGCAGACCCAGCAGGAGCTGGGCGCGTGGCGGGCAGGGGTGGAGCAGGAGGTCAACTCCCGTCGGGAGGCGGCCGACCGGGAGTTGGCGCAGCGACAGTCTGCGGCCGAGCAGGAGTTCGCCAAGCGCCGCGACGAGCTGGACAAGCACCACGCGACGCGCCAGCAGGAGCTGGAGGCCGGGGTCGCCAGCCGTCAGCAGGAGCTGGAGGCCGGGTTCACCACCCGCCGCGACGAGCTGGAGACCGAATACTCCACCCGGAAGAACGAGCTGGAGACCGAGTACACGGCTCGCAAGAACGAGATCGAGCAGGGCGCGGCCGGCGTCCGTCAGGCGGCCGAGCAGGACGCGGCGGCGCTGCGCCAGCGGTCCGAGGCGGAGGCCGCCGAGCTGCTGAGCCAGGCCGAGGCCGAGGCCAGCGACAAGCGCCGCAAGGCCGACGAGCATGTCGCGGCGTCCCGACGGCAGTTCGAGGAGTACGCGGCCACCACGCAGCAGCACCTGGCCACCACCCAGCAGCACCTGGCGGCGACCCAGCAGGAGTCGGCGGCGGGCCGTCAGCAGTTGGCCCAGGTGATGTTGGAGATCGCCCAGGCTCAGCAGCAGCTGGCGGATCTGCGGCAGGAGACCTGGAAGGCCCGGCAGGAGTCCGACGAGCTCCAGCGCCAGATGTCCGAGCTGCGGTTGCAGAGTGTCGCCGGTCCGATCGACGGCCCGACCGCGCCGGCCGGAGACGCCAGCGCGAACGAAGGCGTGCCCGGTGGTGGGGACGACGGCGTGAGCGTTGCCGCCGGCGCGGCCTCCGGGTCGGGTACGGGCGGCGGGCTGAAGACGGAGCCCGCCGACACCAGGCAGCCGGTGAACGCCGGTGCGGAGGAGTCCGGGCAGTCCACGACGCGGCCGGTCGGCGAGCCGGTGACCACCGTGGACGGTGGCACGGCGAGCGCCGGGGTGGACGGTGAGCCGACAGTGGCCGCCGTTCCGGGCGAGGGTGGCCGGGGCGCCAAACCCACCAAGATCACTAGCACCGGTGAGAACGGCAAGCGACCCACCAAGCCGACCACCGACGAGCGCAGCGCCAAGCCCAGCAAGGTCACCATCGAGAAGGAGTGACGGGCACCCGCCAGTCGAAGCTTCGAAATCTTGGACACTTTCCGTCAGCGGCTGACGGAAAGTGTCCAAGATTCACTTTTGCGCCGCGTGGCGTAGGGGCGCGCTGGGGGTCCAGCCGGCCGCGATGAGGGCGCGGCGGACGCTGTCAGCGACCTCGTCCGGGCGAGCGCGGACCAACCAGGCCGGGAAACGCAGAATCCGGTCTCCGCTGGTCCAGACGTCGTTCTGCCGACGCATGTCGGCAGCCCACTGCTTGGCGTCCATGTGGTGCGCGCCGTCGATCTCCACCTGCACCCGCCACTCCCGCCAGTACGCATCCAGCCAGCGGTTCCGGCCGGCCGCGTCGACCCGGTGCTCCTGCAGGTCAGGGGCGGGCAGCCGGTGTCTGCGGCACAGCCGCAGGAAGTCGATCTCCGAGAGCGCCTGTGTGCCGCCCGCGATGTCGCTGATGGTCTGCCCGATCAGCCGCCGACGGGGCGCCCGAGGGAGGACGTCGAGCACCGCCTGCAACTCCTCGGGCAGCACCCGGCGTTGCTGGCAACCGGCGGCCAGCACCGACTGCGCCTCGTCCACGCCGGCCGCCCAGCCCGCCGCGTCCACCAGGGCCCGCGCCGTAGTGGTACGCGGTGGGCGGGCACGTTGGAGATGGGCCTCGGGGAGGACCGCCGTGCGGTGGACCAGGACGGCGGGCATGTCGATCGGAAGTCGACGCAGGGTGGCCCGCGCGGCACGTCGGGCCGCCGGCACCAGCACGTGCAGCGGTTCGCGTCGCAGTCCCCGTACCCCGGCTTCGGCGGCGGCGGACACCCCGGCCAGCACCGCCCCCGGCCCGGCCGCCAGCACCGCCACCCAGAGCTGTTGGTCGCGGGTGAGTCGGCCGTTGCCGGCCAGCAGGATCCCGCGGCAGACCGACCGCCACCGACCGGAGCGAATCCGACCCCGCACCCGCCCCTCGCTGAGCAAACCGGCGACCTGCGCGGTCGTCAGCACTCCCGCCTGCTCGAAGGCGAGCCAGTCGAGTGCGTCGGCGTCATCGGCGGGCAGCATCCGGACAGCTTTCGCCGTTGAGCGCCCTCCCACCACCAGATCTTGGACAGTTTCCGTCACGTCCTAACGGAAACTGTCCAAGATCTGCGCGGATTCGGCAGAGTCGAGGTCGGGGTGTGGGGGGTGCAAGTCGAACTCCGCCTTCCAGCGGCCGGGGGGTCGGCGCAGGGCCGCGGTCGGCCGTCGGCCCGGCAGCACCATGGGTTGCAGCGGAGTGTGCGGCGTCCGCGGCCATGGGCAGCAGGCCCGCAGAGCCATGGGCCTGCAGGGCCATGGGCCCGCAGGGCCACCGGCCCGCAGAGCCACCGGCCCGCAAGGCCGTGCCCCGCAGGGCCGTGGGCCATGGCCCGCAAGGCCGTGGCGCGCAGACTTTCCGGGCCGTTCAATCTGGCCCGAGGGGCCGGCGGTGATTGGGTGGGGCACATGGAGCATCAGATTGACGGTCTCGTGGTCGATGGCGACCATGAGGTGGCTACGCTGCTGGCGCGTTGGAACATGATCAGAAACGGTGCGTTGTCCCGCCGCCAGTCGATCGAACTGATGAAGGAAGTTGTGACCTCATGGACCTGACCGGCACGCTCTGTCGCACATCCAGCCGTAGCGGCAACGGAGGGTGCGTCGAGGTGGCGGACAACCTGCCCGGGGTCGTGGGGGTGCGGGACAGCAAGGACCCGGCCGGCCCGGTCCTGGTGTTCGCGCCTGCCGCGTGGCGGGCGTTCGTGGCCGTCGCCCGTCGTCCGACGGCCTGAGCCGGGAGGTTCCTGGTGCCACAGCACGACCCCTCCGGCGACGAGCCGGACGTGACCCCCGCTCCCCCGCCAGCGGAAACCCCACAGCCGGCGGGAACGCCACCACGGGCGGAGGCACAGCCGGTACCGCCGGTGGAGACGCCACCGCCGGTACCGGTTCCCGTCCCGGGGGTCGACCCGGATGAGCCGCCGGCGGTCCCGTCCGGGAAGTTCGGCACACCGGGGCGGCCGCTGCGCCGCAGCAGCTTTCTGATCGGCTTCACCGGTGCGCTGGGAGTGCTGCTGGCGTACACCCTCTATCTGGGCATTCGCAATGCCGGCGGCATCCTCGTGCTGGTGGTGATCGCGCTTTTCCTCGCGGTCGGCCTCAACCCGGCGGTGGTCCGACTGGGCCGCTGGGGTGTGCCGCACGGCCTGGCGGTGGCGGCGGTCGCCCTGACGGTGGTGCTGCTGCTCTGCGGCGGCGTGGTGGCGCTGGTTCCGCCGATCGTCACCCAGTCGGGGCAGTTCATCGACCAGATCCCGAGCCTGCTCGACGAGTTGCGCCGCAACCCGACGGTCAACGACCTGGTGGAGCGGTACGACGTGGTGGAACGGGTGCAGGGCGCTGCCAACGCGGAGACTGTCGGACGGGCGCTCGGCGGGGTGCTGGGCGGCGCACAACTGATCTTCGGCACGGTGTTCCGGACGCTGACCGTGCTGGTGCTGACCATCTACTTCCTGGCGTACTTCGACAAGCTGCGCTCGCTGGGCTACTCGTTGGTGCCCCGGTCGCGGCGGCAGCGGGTGCAGCTGATCGGCGACGAGATCCTGGCCAAGGTGGGCTCGTACATGGTCGGCGCGCTGAGCATCGCGGTGCTGGCCGGCGCGACCACCTTCGTCTTCGCGCTGATCGTCGACCTGCCGTACCCGTTCGCGCTGGCCGTGGTGGTCGCGGTGACCGACCTGATCCCGCAGATCGGCGCGACCCTGGGCGCGGTGATCGTGAGTTTGGTCGGGTTCGCCGCCGACCTGCCCACCGGCATCGCCTGCGCGGTCTTCTTCCTCATCTATCAGCAGGTGGAGAACTACCTCATCTACCCGAAGGTGATGCGGCGTTCGGTGGAGGTCAACGAGGTGGCTGCCCTGCTGGCCGCGCTGCTCGGGGTGGCGCTGCTGGGTGTGGTGGGCGCGTTGATCGCCATCCCCACTGTGGCCGCGCTGCAACTGATCCTGCGCGAGGTGGTGCTGCCCCGCCAGGAGCGCCGCTGAGCGTCAGCCCGCCTGACCGGCGGCCGGACCGCGGACCGGTGGGTCAGTCCGCCTTGGTGGCGGCCGGGCCGGGGACGGGGGTGTCGGCGAAGGCGGCCACCGTCCGGTCGGCGTACGCGCTGACGTCGCCGGCCTCCATCGGGCCGTCCCAGGTTGTCGGAAGCGGCACCTCGACGGCTGGGTTGACCCGCCGGACGATCTCGTCGAGCACCGTCTCCGCGTCGCCCACCCAGAGGTGTTTGGCGCCCGGCACACCGACCACCTCTGCCTGTGGCACGGCGGCGAACCGCTCCCGCGCCTCGGTGGGGCGCAGGTAGTCGTCGAACTCCGGCACCAGCGCCACCAGCGGCCGACCCGAGTCGGCCCAGGTGGCCAAGTCTTCGGGGGCGGAGAAGCGTAGCGGCGGGGAGAGCAGGATCGCCCCGGCGATCGCCGGGTCGCAGCCGTACTTCAGCGCCAGGTCGGTGCCGAACGACCAGCCGACGAGCCAGATGTTGGGCAGCTCGGCGAACTCCGCGTACTCGATGGCGGCGGCCACGTCGTACCGCTCGCCCACCGCGCCGTCGAAGGCTCCCTCGCTGGTGCCGCGCACGCTGCTGGTGCCCCTGGTGTTGAACCGCAGCACCGCCAGGTCGGCCAGCGCGGGCAGCCGCCAGGCCGCCTTGCGGAACACGTGGCTGTCCATCATTCCGCCGTGGGTCGGTAGCGGGTGCAGGCAGACCAAGGTGGCCACCGGCGGCCGGTCGGCCGGCAGGGCCAGCTCACCGACCAGCCGCAGACCGTCGGCGGTGTGCAGCTCGATGTTCTCCCGGCGGCCGGGCAGGATCGACGACGCGCGGATCGCTGTGCTCACCGCCCAAGTCTGTCGCGAAGTCGCCGCCGCCGCCCGCCCAGGCACGAACAGGGTGACCCAGGTCGCTACCGGACGGGTCGGCCCAGCCCTGACTCGGCAGCGCCCCGGCAGGTCGGCCCAGCCCTGACGCGACAGCGCCCCGGACGGGTCGGCCCAGTCCAGCGCCGCAGCGCCCGGGGCAGGTCAGTAGCGCGGGGAACCCCTGCCACGCTGCACCGCCGGCCCGCGTCGGTCCCGGGCCCGCCAGCAGCCGCTGTGCCAGTGCCGCCGGTCGGTCAGGTCACCCAGGCCGTCCGCCGGCCAGGCCACCAGGTGCGCCACCCCCGGTCGGATCTCCTGGTTACACCCGGGGCAGCGGTACGTCTTGACCGACGCGCCCGCGCCGATGCCGCGTACCTGCCAGGCGCCGTCGGTCCACTGCTGCACCGAGGCGACGCCCTGGCGGACCCGGTCGGCGTCCAGGTTGGCGTTCTCGTCCCGGCGAGGGCGGTTGCGACGGGGGCTCACAGTCACCAAGGTTACGGTCACTTCCAGCTGGCCGGCTCGCCAAGGTCGTCGGCGACCCGGAGCCCGCCGATGACGGTGCTGACCTCCGCGTCCGTGGGCGACCGTTCCCAGCGGTTCTCGTGCCCCATGGACAGCAGGGTGTTCGGAATGCCGAGTACGTGCCACTCAGACGCCGTCACCGACGCCCACTGTTGACACCGGTCAGCGGTGCGAGTGGTCGCGGAAGCCGCGGCGGGTCTTGCGGCCCAGGTAGCCGGCGGTGACCAGGTGCTCCAGCAGCGGCGCTGGCGCGAAGCCCGGCTCGCGCAGTTCCAGGTACAGCTCGCGCTGGATGGCCAGGGAGACGTCCAACCCGACCACGTCGAGCAGCTCGAACGGGCCCATCGGGTAGCCGCAGCCCAGCTTCATTGCGTGGTCGATGTCGTCGGCCGTCGAGTAGCTGGCCTCCAGCATCTTCACCGCGTCGTTCAGGTACGGGAAGAGCAGCGCGTTGACGATGAAGCCGGACCGGTCGCCGCAGACCACGCCGGTCTTGCCGAGCGCGGCGCAGACGGCGCGGGCGGTGGCGGTGGCCTCCGGGGAGGTGCGGATGGTGCGGACGACCTCGACCAACGGCATGACCGGGGCCGGGTTGAAGAAGTGCAGCCCGACCACGTCGGCCGGCCGCTGGGTGGCCATGGCCACGTCGATCACCGGCAGCGACGAGGTGGTGGTGGCGAGCAACACACCCGGCTTGCAGATCTCGTCGAGGCTGGCGAAGAGGGCCTTCTTGACGCTCAACTCCTCGACGACCGCCTCGACCACGAGGTCGACGTCGGCGAGGTGGTCGAGCGTGGCGGACCAGCTGATCCGCCCCAGGGCGGCGTCCCGGTCGGCCTCGGCGAGCTTGCCGCGCACCACACCCTTGTTGAGCGAGGTCTTCACCGCCTCGCAGACCTTCGCGGACTTCTCCATGCCGCGGGTCACCGAGACGACCTCGTAGCCGGCCTTCGCGAAGACCTCGATGATCCCGGTGGCCATGGTTCCGGAGCCGACCACGCCGACCTTCGCGATGGCGCGAGCGCCGTCGGCGAGCGCGACGTCCGTGGCCAGCGGCGTCGTCTCATCCGGTACGACCACCGGGGAGCCGGGCCGCTCGTAGGTGTAGAAGCCCCGACCCGACTTCCGGCCGAGCAGCCCTGCCGTGACCATCTGCTTGAGCAGCGGCACGGGGGCGTGGCGGCGGTCCCGCCCGCCGCGCCGGTACATGGTGTCCAGGATCTCGTACGCGGTGTCCAGGCCGATCAGGTCCATCAACGCCAGCGGGCCCATCGGCAGGCCGCAGCCGAGCTTCATTGCGGCGTCGATGTCCTCCCGGGTCGCGTAGTGCGACTCGAACATGCCGACCGCGTGGTTGAGGTAGCCGAAGAGCAGCGCGTTGGCGATGAAGCCGGCCCGGTCGTTGATGGTGACGTCGACCTTGCCGAGGCGGGCGCAGAGCGCCTCCACGTCGGCGACCACCTCGGGTGCGGTGACGACAGTGCGGACCACCTCGACAAGCTTCATCACCGGGGCCGGGTTGAAGAAGTGGATGCCGATCACCTGGTTGGGTCGGCTGGTGGCGACGGAGATCTCGGTGACGCTCAACGACGAGGTGTTTGTGGCGAGGATCGTCTCCGGTCGGCAGACCCGGTCCAGCTCGGCGAAGATCCGCTGCTTGAGGTCCAGGTGCTCGGGCACCGCCTCGATGACCAGGTCGACGGAGTGCAGCGCGTCCAGCCCGACCGCGAAGTGCACCCGCTCGTGCAGGGCGTCGCGGTCCGCCTCGGCGAGCTTGCCCTTGGCGACTGCCCGGTCGGTGGAGCCCTTCAGGGTGGCCCGGCCGCGTTCCAGCGCCGGCGCGGAGATTTCCACTGCCACCACGTCGATGCCGTTGCGGGCGAAGACTTCGACGATGCCGGCACCCATGGTGCCCAGCCCCACCACACCAACGGTGCTGAACTCGCGCGCCACGACCGGCCTCCCCAGAGACTCCACACGGCCACTGAACGGCCGCTAAGGTTATGCGCGCGAGTCTGCCACGTGACAATGAGTTGTCGAGACGCCGTGGCATATTTCACCAACGGCTCGGCATTGCCGCTACTCGGCCGCCACGCTGGTCAGGGCCAACAATTCCGCGACGAACTCCGCCGGGCGCTCCAGGTGCGGGCTGTGTCCGCAACCGGGCAGCACCACCTCGTGGTACGCGCCGCCGGCCGCCGCGTACCGGTCGAGCACCGCCCGGGTCTGGCCGACCATCGGCTGCGGTGGGCAGGCGTCCGCGCCGGGCCAGCCGGGCACGAGATCCAGCGAACCCAGGTACGCCAGGTCGAAGAGCGAAGTGTCCGAGACGATGACGTCGACGTCTCCGCGTACCCAGGTGACCGGCGGTTTCTCGGCGACGGCCACCAGTTCGTCGGCGAGCCGGAACCAGGTCGGCGCGAGCGCGTTGAGCACCCCGCGCTCCCCCGGCGCGGTGCCCGGCCAGTTCTCCGACGGCACCGCCGTGCCCGGGTAGTTGTCGTCCCCGGTGGCTGTGGAGAGCACGGTGTCCAGCAGCAGTTCCTCGTCCTCGACCAGAGAGTCGGGATCGGCCACGTAGGTGGCTCGCAGCACGGCGCGCGGGCTGGCCGGCGCGTCGGTGCTCCGGTCACCGGCCGCGAGGCGGGCGACGAAGTCCGGGTTCGCCGTGCCGGCGCCGGTGCCGGCGAAGTCGGGGGTGGTCGGCGTGCCGGTCAGGTCGCGGGTGCCGCCGAAGCCGTACGGGGAGACCGGCGCGGCGAGCAGCAACGCCCCCACCCGGTGCGGATGGTCGACCAGCAGGCGCATCGCCACGCCGCCGCCGAGGGAGTGCCCGACCACCACCGGGCGCGCGTCGGCGTCGAAGAGCGACGGGTCGTCGAGTAGGGCGGCCACGTCGTCGGCGAAGTCCCGCAGGCCCCGGGTGGCGTCCACCGGGGCGGTCGCCGAGTCGCCGTACCCCCGTAGGTCGGGGGCGACCACCCGCAGCGTCGGTGGCAGGCGACGGACCAGCGGCTCCCAGAACAGCGCGGACGAGCAGTTGCCGTGGATCAGCAGCACCGGTGTGCCGTCCGGCGGGCCGGCCACCCGTACCGCCTGGGTGATGCCGTTCGCCGTCACGGTCCGCTGCTCGGTCTCCATCCGCGGCATGCTGCCACGGGCGTCCCCGCCGGTCCAGGTGTCGGACCGCCACCCAGCGGAGCCGCCCGGTGTGGCAGACCGCCAGGCGATCAGCGACGCGAGCCCGGTGGCGCGGCCAGCGGCAACGGCAACGTCGGTCGGACGTCGCGCCGGGACGGGCCGAAGCTGAGCCCCACCGGGTCGGTGAGCGCCACCCCGGGGTCGAACAGACGCAGTTCGGTACGGCCCAGCCGGATCACGTCTCCGTCGGAGAGTCGTTCCACCTCGGTGATCCGCCGGTCGTTGAGCCAGGTGCCGTTGGTGGAGCCCAGGTCCCGCAGGGACGGGCCCTCCGGTGCCAGCCACACCTCGGCGTGGCGACGGCTCAGGTGTGGGTCGTTGATGACCACCTGACCGCTCGGCGCTCGGCCGATCACCTGTATCTCGGCTCGCATACGAAAGCTCGCGCCGCGCATCGGTCCACCCGCGACCGTCAACAGCGGCATCAGTTCCGGATGTTCCTCCATGGACAGTCAGCCCTCCACCCCACACCGTCACTCCGCGCGTCAGCTTGCCATCAGACGGTAGTCGTCAATACCGACCGGCCGGTCAGCCTCTCGTCACCTCCCGGCCACCTGCCGTTCGACGATTCGGGCGGGCCGCATCCGTCACCAACGCCCTGACCTGCACTGATCAACGATCGGCCGGGTTGGTGCGACGCCGCTCCCTCGGGCCCGAATCGGGGACCCTACCGGTGAGTAATCCTCGGGTCTAGACTTCCGCCATGACGGCAGTGCATATCCCGGGCGTTCCGGTCATCGACTCGGGCCAGTTGGTCTCCACCAGCCCGGCGACCGGCGCCGAGGCCGGCCGTCTCCCGGTCGCCACCGACGCCGACGTGCGGCAGGCCGTCGACCGCGCCCGCGCCGCCGGCGAGTGGTGGGCGGGTCTCGGCTTCACCGGCCGCCGCCAGCGGATGCTGCGGTGGCGCGCCCTGCTCGCCAAGCGCATCGAGCAGTTGGCCGAGTTGGTGCACGTCGAGGGCGGGAAGCCGGTCGCCGACGCCATCGTCGAGATCGTCACCGCGATCGAGCACATCGACTGGGCCGCCCGCAACGCCGGCCGCGTGCTCGGTCCACGTCGGGTGCGGTCCCGGCTCATCCTCGCCGAGTTCTCCGGGCACCTCGAATACCAGCCGTACGGGGTGGTCGGCGTGATCGGGCCGTGGAACTATCCGGTCTTCACGCCGATCGGCTCCGCCGCGTACGCCCTCGCCGCCGGCAACGCCGTGGTGCTCAAGCCGAGCGAGTACACGCCCGCCGTCGGCCAGTGGCTGGTGGACAGCTTCGCCGAGGTGGTGCCCGAGCAGCCGGTCTTCACCGCCGTGCACGGGCTGGGCGACGTGGGCGCGGCGCTGTGCCGCTCCGGCGTCAACAAACTGGCCTTCACCGGCTCCACCGCCACCGCCCGAAAGGTGATGGCCGCCTGCGCCGAGACGCTGACCCCGGTGCTCATCGAGGGCGGCGGCAAGGACGCCATGATCGTTGACAGCGACGCCGACCTGGACGCGGCCGCCGAGGCGTGCGTCTGGGGCGGCATGACCAACGCCGGCCAGACCTGCATCGGCATCGAGCGGGTGTACGCCGTCGACGCCGTCTTCGACACCTTCGTCGACAAGGTGGTGACCCGCGCCGGTCGGCTGACTGTCGGGCCGGAGGGCACCGACATCGGCCCGATCACCATGCCCAAGCAGATCGACGTGATTCGCCGGCACATCGACGCCGCCATCACGTCCGGCGGGCGCGCCGTGCTCGGTGGCCCGAGCGCCGTGCAGCCGCCGTACGTCCACCCCACAGTGCTGGTGGACGTTCCGGAGGAGTCGGCGGCCGTCCGCGAGGAGACGTTCGGCCCCACGCTGACCATCAGCCGGGTCCGCGACGCCGACGAGGCAGTCGCCCACGCCAACGCCCTGTCGTACGGCCTCGGGGGTTCGGTCTTCGGCCGGCGGCGCGCGGTGGCCATCGCCCGGCGACTGCGCTCCGGGATGGCGTCGATCAACTCCACGCTGACCTTCGCCGGCATGTCCACACTGCCGTTCGGCGGTGTCGGCGACTCCGGCTTCGGGCGGATCCACGGGGAGGACGGCCTGCGTGAGTTCGGTCGGGCCAAGGCGATCACCCGACGTCGTGCCCGGTCGCTGCTGCCGTCGATGACCTTCGAACGCACCCCCGCCGACGTGGCCCGACTCGTCAAGGCCATCAAGGTCATGTACGGAAGGTAAGTGTCGGATAACCGATCATCAACAAGGATCGGCGTATCCACATGTTTATACGCCGTGGTCACGGCGGTACATTGCGTTAAATGGGCCCCAATCGATTGCGCTACCGCCTTGTCGACAGTGACCAGTCGTGGAGCGCCCGACGGCGTCGGCACCGCTCGGACTGGCTGGCGCGCACCTTCCCCGACATCGGCGACATGCACGTCGTCGACCTCGGTGGTCGGCTCGGCACCTGGCACCGCGCCACGGTCAGACCGGCCCGGGTGACAGTCGTCAACCTGGAGCAGCCGCCCGCCGTCGTCCCGGAATGGGCCCACGTCGAGCAGGCCGACGCCTGCGACCTGCCCCCGCACCTCACCAGGGGCAGCTACGACCTGGTCTTCTCGAACTCGGTGCTGGAGCATGTCGGCGGGCACGAGCGCCGGATTCGCTTCGCCGCCGCCGTCCGCTCACTGGCCGACCGGCACTGGGTGCAGACGCCCTACCGCTACTTCCCCATCGAGCCACACTGGATCGCGCCGGGAATGCAGTTCCTGCCGGTACGACTGCGCACAGCGTTCGCCCAACGCTGGCCGCTCGGGCACAAGCCGACCCGCAGTCACGCCGCCGCCATCCACCAGGTGCTCTGGACCGAGCTGCTGGACCGTTCGCAGATGCGCCACTACTTCCCCGACTCGACGATGCTGGTGGAGCGGGTGTTCGGCCTGCCGAAGTCGCTGATCGCGGTGCGCAACGGGTAGAACGCCGGTCAGAAGAGGGTCAACTCGTCCTTCACGATGCCGCGCAGCTTGTCGTAGTCCACGACCACACACCGGATGCCCCGGTCGGTGGCGAGCACCCGGGCCTGCGGCTTGATCTCCTGGGCGGCGAAGACCCCGACGACGGGGCTGAGCAGCGGGTCACGGTTCATCAGCTCGAGATAACGGGTCAACTGTTCCACCCCGTCGATGTCGCCACGCCGCTTGACCTCGACGGCCACCGAACCCGAGTTGGCGTCCCGGCACAGCAGGTCGACCGGGCCGATCGCCGTCATGTACTCGCGGCGGACCAGCGTGAACCCCTCACCCAGGACACCCGGGTTGGCGGCCAGCAACTCCTGCAGGTGCGCCTCCACCCCGTCCTTGCGCAGGCCCGGATCCACACCCAACTCGTACGAGGTGTCCTGGAAGATCTCCTCCAGGGTGATCCGCAGCTCCTCGCCAGCCTTGTTGACGACCCGCCACACACCGGGGGCCTCCTCCAACCGACACGGCGGGCTCATCCAGTTCAACGGCTTGTACGCCCGGTCGTCGGCGTGAATAGACACCGACCCGTCCGCCTTCACCATCAGCAACCGGGTGGCCAGCGGCAGGTGAGCCGAGAGCCGTCCGACGTAATCCACCGAGCACTTCGCAATGACCAACCGCACCCGACGAGGGTAGCCGAGCACCCACCGGTCGCCAGCGAGCGGCACTGGCGCGTCGATGCGATGCTGAGACCGTGTTCGAAGTCCTCACCGGCACCGGTCTCGCCGCCTCGGCGGGGCTGAACGCCTACATACCCCTGCTCATCCTCGGTCTACTCGGCCGTTACACCGACCTGATCGACCTGCCCAGCGGCTGGACCTGGCTCGGCAACGGCTGGGTCATCGCCATCATGGCCGTGCTGCTCGCCGTGGAGATGGTGGCGGACAAGGTGCCAGTGGTCGACCACATCAACGACGTGGTGCAGACAGTGGTCCGACCCACCGCCGGTGGCCTTGCCTTCGGCGCCGGCTCCTCGTCGGAGACGGTGACGGTCAGCGACCCGGGGAGCTTCTTCTCATCCCACCAGTGGGTGCCGGTCGTCACCGGCGTACTGCTGGCGTTGGGCGTGCACCTGCTCAAATCCGCGGCCCGCCCGGTGATCAACGCGACCACCGCCGGGATCGGCGCGCCGGTCGCCAGCACCGCCGAGGACGCCACCAGCGTGGTGGTCTCCCTGGTGGCGATCATCCTGCCGGTGCTGGTGCTCGTCGTCCTGGTCGGCCTGGCGTTCTTCGTCTTCTGGTTCTTCCGTCGTCGATCCGAACGACGCCGCGAACGGGAGGCCGCCCGCGCCGCCGGCTTCCGCGTCTGACACGGCGGATCGGCGGCCCGGCATACCGGGCTTCCCCAGGCTGACAAAAGCCTAGTATCGGGGCAAGAGCCTAGAGGAGGTCGGCATGACCGCAGCGTTGGAGATGCCCCGAGTCCAGGAATGTGTGGTCGCCGCGTGCGCGTACAACCAGTCGGGTGACTGCCACGCCTTCGCGATCACCATCGGCAGCATGGATCACGCCCACTGCCACACCTTCGTCGAGTCGCCCGTCCGGGGCGGCGTGGAGAGCCTGATCGCGCAGGTGGGCGCCTGCCAACGCGCCGACTGCCGGCACAACGAGCAGTTGGAGTGCCACGCGGCGTCGATCAGGGTCGGCCCGGACAACGACATGGCCGACTGCATGACCTACGCTGGCCGCTGACCCACACCCGCCGCCGACCTGCCGGAACAGCCTTCGATCACGGCAGGTCGTTGGCGTGACGGATGACAGTCACCAGGTCGTCGATGATGCCGGTGAGGGCGAAGTCCTTCGGGGTGAAGACCCGGGCGACCCCGGCCGCCCGGAGGGTGTCCGCGTCACTGGCCGGGATGATGCCGCCCACCACCACCGGCAGGTCCGCCCGGCCGGCGGCGCGCAGCCCGTCGAGCACCGCGGGCACGGCGGCCAGGTGCGACCCGGAGAGCACTGAGAGCCCGACCAGGTCGACGTCCTCCTCCACGGCGGCGGCGACGATCTGCCCCGCGGTCAACCGGATGCCCTGGTAGACGACCTCGAAGCCGGCGTCGCGGGCCCGTACCGCGATCTGCTCAGCGCCGTTGGAGTGCCCGTCCAGGCCGGGTTTGCCGACCAGCAGCCGCAGCCGGCCGCTGCCCAACTCCCGCGCGGTGGCGGTGACCCGCTCGCGGACCGCCGCGAGTCCCGGCTCCCCACCGCCGCCGGTGGCACCGGCCAGGCCGGTCGGCGCCCGGTACTCGCCGAAGACCTGGCGCAGCGCGCCGGCCCACTCGCCGGTGGTCACCCCGGCCCGCACGCACTCCACTGTGGCCGGCATCAGGTTGGTGCTGGTCGCGGCGTCCGCGCGCAGCCGGGCCAGCGCCGCGTCGACGACGGCCGCGTCCCGGTCGGCCCGCCACCGGCGTACGCCGTCCACGGCGGCCGCCTCGACGGCGGGATCGACCTGCTCGACGGCGTCCGCGCCGGCGGCGGTCAGCGGGGAGGGTTCGGTCTCGGTGTACCGGTTGACCCCGACCACCACGTCGGCACCGGACTCCATCCGCCGACGGCGCTCGGCCAGCGACGCGACAAGCGCGCTCTTGAGGTAGCCGGTTTCCACCGCGGCGACGACGCCGCCCAACTCCAGCACCTTGTCCAGCTCGACCCGCGCCCCGGTGACGACCTCGTCCACCAGCGCGGTCATCACGTGCGAGCCCGCGAACAGGTCGGGGTATTCGAGCAGGTCCGACTCGTACGCCAGGACCTGCTGCATCCGCAGCGACCACTGCTGGTCCCAGGGGCGGGGCAGGCCGAGCGCCTCGTTCCAGGCGGGCAGTTGGACCGCGCGGGCCCGGGCGTCGCGGGACATCGTCACGCCGAGCATCTCCAGCACGATGCGCTGGATGTTGTTCTCCGGCTGCGCCTCGGTGAGGCCGAGAGAGTTGACCTGTACGCCGTAGCGGAACCGCCGTTGTCTGGCGTCGGTCACCCCGTACCGGTCCCGGGTGATGTCGTCCCAGAGCACGCCGAACGCGCGCATCTTGGCGATCTCCTCGACGAAGCGCACCCCGGCGTTGACGAAGAACGAGATCCGCTGGACCACGTCGCCCATCCGTTCGGCGGGCACCTGACCGGAGTCACGGACCGCGTCGAGCACGGCGACCGCGGTGGCCAGGGCGAAGCCGACCTCCTGCACTGGCGTGGCGCCGGCCTCCTGGAGGTGGTACGAGCAGATGTTCACGGGGTTCCACCGGGGCATCTCACGCAACGTGTACGCCACCACGTCGGCGGTGAGCCGCAGCGAGGCGGCCGGCGGAAAGATGTAGGTGCCCCGGGACAGGTACTCCTTGATGATGTCGTTCTGGGTGGTGCCGGCGCAGCGGGTCAGGTCGGCGCCCTGCTCCAGCCCGACGGCGCCGTACAGGGCGAGCAGCCACATCGCCGGGGCGTTGATGGTCATCGAGGTGTTCGTGTCGGCGAGGGGGAGACCGTCGAAGAGCGCCCGCATGTCGCCGAGGTGGGTCACCGGCACGCCGACCCGTCCGACCTCACCGGCGGCGAGTTCGTGGTCCGGGTCGTACCCGGTCTGGGTGGGCAGGTCGAAGGCGACCGACAGGCCGGTCTGCCCCTTCGCCAGGTTGCGGCGGAAGAGGGCGTTGGTCGCCGCGGCCGACGAGTGGCCGGCGTAGGTGCGCATCACCCACGGGCGGTCCCGCTCGGGCAGCCGCCCCGGGAATGCCGTCTCATCCATGGCCGGAGTCTAAGTTACCGTTCAGTAAAAGGAGCTGTGGAAAACCACACAGGTCCATGTCGGGGACGTCCGGGTGTCAAGTTCCCGCAGTGGCGCGGAACGCCACACCCCGGGCACCACGCAGGGCGGGTCAGGACGCACACTGGACGGCATGGATGACGAGCTGGCCATCTCCGTCCGAGGGCTGCGCAAGGCGTACGGCGACAACGCAGCGGTGGCGGGCGTGGATCTCGACGTGCGCCGTGGCGAGGTGTTCGCGTTGCTCGGCCCGAACGGCGCCGGCAAGACCACCACGGTGGAGATCCTTGAGGGGTACCGACACCGGGATGCCGGCGAGGTCTCAGTGCTCGGCACGGACCCGGCCCACACGGACGCCGAGTGGCGTTCCCGGGTCGGCATCGTGCTCCAGGGCACCGGCGAGTTCGACGAGCTGACGGTGGCCGAGGTGGTTCGGCACTTCTCTGGCTTCTACCTCGACGCCGACGACCCGGCGAAGGTGATCGAGCGGGTCGGGCTGGCCGGCAAGGCGAAGGCCCGCACACACACCCTCTCCGGCGGGCAGAAGCGCCGCCTGGACGTGGCACTGGGCATCGTCGGCCGGCCGGAGCTGCTCTTCCTCGACGAGCCGACCACCGGCTTCGACCCGGAGGCGCGTCGCGAGTTCTGGGAGCTGATCCGCGACCTGGCCGCCGCCGGCACCACAATCGTGCTCACCACCCACTACCTGGACGAGGCGGAAGCGCTCGCCGACCGGGTCGGCGTGATCGCCGGCGGCCGGCTGGTCGAGGTGGCCGCCCCGAACCGGCTGGGCAATCGGCAGGACGCCCTCGCGACGGTCTCCTGGCGTACCCCCGAAGGGACGCTGGAAAGTGCGCAGAGCGCGACGCCAACGGCCTTCGTGGCCGACCTGGCGGCGCGCCACGGCGGCGAGGTCCCCGGGCTCACGGTGACCCGGCCGACCCTGGAGGACGTCTACCTCACCATGATCGGACACGCGCGATGACGACTACGACGAAGCCGGCGACGCCGGTCACCGCGACTCGCGGGCGGAGGCCGGGGGCCGGCGCGCTCGCCCTGCGCCAGGGCCGGCTGGAGATCACCCAGTTCCTGCGCAGCCGGGAGTCGGTGGTCTTCACCATGGGCTTCCCGATCATCATGATCCTGATCTTCGCGTCGATCTTCCATGGGACGATCGGCGGTGGGGTGAAGTTCACGCAGTACTTCATCACCGGCATGATCGCGACCGGCCTGATGACTGTGAGCTTCCAGAACCTCGGCATCTGGATCCCGGTCGAGCGGGACCGGGGCGTGCTCAAGCGCTACCGGGGCACGCCGATGCCGAAGTGGGTCTGGTTCGCCGGCAAGGTGATCATGGTGGTGGTGATCGGCATCGCCGAGACGGCGCTGCTGCTGGCCTTCGCGGTGGCGCTGTTCGACCTCGACCTGCCGGGCACCGCCGGGAAGTGGCTCACCTTCGGCTGGGTCGCCGTGCTCGGGGTGATCGCGTGCACCCTGTGCGGCATCGCCATCTCGTCGGTGGCCAGCACCGCCCGCAGCGGCTCGGCGGTGGTCACCCCGGTGTCCCTGATCCTTCAGTTCATCTCCGGGGTGTTCTTCGTCTTCACCGACCTGCCCACCTGGATGCAGCAGGTGGCGGCGCTGTTCCCGCTCAAGTGGATGTGCCAGGGGCTCCGGTCGGTCTTCCTGCCGGAGAGCTTCGGAGCCCAGGAACCGGGCGGCTCGTTCGAGCTGGGCCGGGTGGCGGTGGTGCTGGCTCTCTGGTGCGTGATCGGTGTGGTGGTCTGCCTGACCACCTTCCGCTGGACCACCAAGCGCGACGGCTGAGCGGCCGGCCGGGGCGGGTGCCCGCCCCGGCCGCCACCACTCAGTACGTGTAGAAGCCCTTGCCGGTCTTGCGGCCCAGGTCACCGGCGGTGACCATCCGCTGGAGCAGCTCCGGCGGGAAGAACTTCTCGTCGGCGGTGTCGGTGTAGATGTTCTTCGAGGCGTGCAGCAGCACGTCCACCCCGGTCAGGTCGGTGGTCGCCAGCGGGCCCATCGCGTGCCCGAAGCCCAGCCGGCAGGCGGTGTCCAGGTCCTCCGCGGACACCACGCCGGACTCGACCAGCTTGACCGCCTCCATCACCAGGGCGGAGATCAGCCGGGTGGTGACGAAGCCGGCGATGTCCCGGTTCACCACCACGACCGTCTTGCCGATCTCCTCGGCGAAGACCCGCGCGGTGTCCAGCGTGGCGTCGCTGGTCTTGTAACCGCGTACCAGCTCGCAGAGCTGCATCATCGGCACCGGGGAGAAGAAGTGCGTGCCGACGACAGCCTCGGGCCGCTCGGTCACCGCGGCGATCTGGGTGACCGGGATCGCCGACGTGTTGGTGGCGAGCACCGCGTCCGACTTGCAGATCTTGTCCAGGGCGCGGAACACCTCGTGCTTGATCTCCAGGCGCTCGAATACCGCCTCGACCACGATGTCCGCGTCCGCCGCCGCCTCCAGGTCGGTGGTCGGGGTGATCCGAGCCAGCGTCGCCTCGACCTCGGACGCCTCGATCTTGCCCTTCTCGGCGAACTTCTCCAGTGACTTCCGAATACCGCCCAGACCCCGGGTGGTGGCCGCCTCGTCCAGGTCGCGCAGCGTCACCTGCCAGCCCGCCTGCGCCGCCACCTGGGCGATGCCGGAACCCATCAACCCGGCCCCGACGACCGCGAGTCGACCCGCCATCTGCTTCTCCCTCGCTGCGATTGAGTGCCTGCCTGCACCCTAGTCGGCGAGACTGAACGATGACTAAGTGGCGGGGGCGTCAGATCTCCAGTGCCGGCTCCTCCGGCGTGGTGCCCCGCTCGACAGCCACCCCGAGCGCACGTAGGTCGGCAACGAAGTCCGGGTAGCCCCGGTCGACGTGGTGCACGTGGGAGACCTCGGTGACCCCCTGCGCGCAGAGCCCGGCAATGATCAGCCCCGCGCCGGCCCGGATGTCGGTGGCCCGCACCGGGGCACCGGAGAGCCGGCCCCGGCCCCGGACCACCGCGTGATGCCCGTCGGTCTTGATGTCCGCGCCGAGCCGCATCATCTCGTTGGCGAACATGAACCGGCCGTCGAAGATGTTCTCGGTGATCAGGGAGGCACCGTCGCTGACGGCCGCCAGCCCGATCGCCATCGGCAGCAGGTCGGTGGCGAAGCCGGGGTACGGCAGCGTCACCACGTCCACCGCCCGTGGTCGCTCGTCCATCCGTACACGGAAGCCGTCTCCCCGGGTCTCCACCAGCCCGCCTGCGGCCACCACCTTGTCCAGGGCGACCTCCAGGAAGGCCGGGTCCAGCCCGGTCACCGTCACGTCGCCCCGGGTCATCGCGGCGCCGAACGCCCAGGTGCCGGCGACGATCCGGTCCCCCACCGTCGCGTGGCGCACCGGACGCAGACCAGGCACACCGGTGATCCGCAACGTGGACGTGCCCGCGCCGACGATGCGCGCGCCCATCTGCTTGAGCATCGTGCAGATGTCGACGATCTCCGGCTCCCGGGCCGCGTTGTCGATCATCGTGGTGCCCTGGGCCAGTACCGCCGCCATCACCAGGTTCTCGGTCGCGCCGACGCTGGGGAAATCCAGCACGATGTCAGCGCCACGCAGACCGTGCGGGGCGGAGGCGATGACGAACCCGTGCTCACCGGAGATCTCCGCGCCCATCCGGGTCAGCCCGGAGATGTGCATGTCCAACCCCCGCGACCCGATCGCGTCGCCGCCGGGATGGGCCACCCGCACGTACCCTCGGCGGGCCAGCAAAGGGCCGAGCACGCAGATCGACGCGCGCAACCGTCGGACCAGGTCGTAGTCGGCCTCCGCGCCCGGCTGCTCGGGCACGTCGATCGTCACCGACCGGGACCGGGCCACGCCGCCCCTGGCGACCATCGGGTCGACCGGGTCGTCGGCGTCGAACTGGACGTCGCAGCCCAGCCGACGCAGCACCTCCCCCATGATCGCGATGTCGGTGATCCGGGGGACGTTGGTGATCACGCTGCGGCCCGGCGCGAGCAGCGCGGCGGCCATCAACTTCAACGCCGAGTTCTTGGCACCGACAACGTGCACGGTGCCGGACAGTCGGGCGTCACCGCGTACCCGGATGACGTCGACATCGTTGACCGCCGAATCGCCGGCGTCGCCGGGGCCCACCACCACCGGCCAGCCGGCGGTGCTGTCCGGCCGCGCCGGGATCGTCAGGTCGGGAATCCGTAGGCTGTGCGTCATGGCCGTCCACCTCACGCGCATCTACACAAAGGCCGGCGACGCCGGCATGACCAGGCTGAGCAACAACGAGCAGGTGCCGAAGACCGATCCACGGATCGCCGCGTACGCGGATGTCGACGAGTGCAACGCGGCGATCGGCGTCGCGCTCGCGCTGGGAGACCTCGACGAGGAGCTTCGCGGCGTGCTGGGGTCGGTGCAGAACGACCTGTTCGACGTCGGCGCCGACCTGGCCACCCCGGTCGAGCCGGAGCCGAAGTACCCGCCGCTGCGGGTGACCGAGGAGTACGTCGAGCGCCTGGAGGGCTGGTGCGACGAGTACAACGCACGCCTGAGCAAGCTCGACTCCTTCATCCTCCCCGGCGGCACCGCAGGTGCGGCGCTGCTGCACGTGGCGCGGACCGTCGCCCGGCGTGCCGAACGGGCAGCGTGGGCGCTGGTGAGCCACGATCCGGAACGAACCAGCACGCTCCCGGCAAAGTATCTCAACCGGCTCTCCGATCTGCTGTTTATCCTGTCAAGAACGGCAAATCCGGCAGGGGACGTGCTATGGGTGCCGGGCGGCAAGCGCTGAACGTCGGGCGCTCCGCACCACGTCAAGGTCTGGGTTCCCACTCTGCCGGCCACCACGCGTAGCCAGGGCCGACTCGTCCTCCGGGCGACCTCCGCCAGGGCCAGGGCGAGTCAGTGTCTAGATCGACTCGGGTTCCATGAAGTCGGGCCATCCTGGCCACCACGGCACCGCGATTTCAAGGAACCCGAGTCGATCACCCGCGCCCGGCCACTGAACAGGCGGGACTCAGCCGCACCGGTAACGGCAGGTGATGAAAAACGCGCCAGAACGGCGGTCAGTGCCCACGAAGGGGTTTCCGGGGGAGCCCGCCCGGCGCAGGGATCAAGCCTGACCGCCCGGAGCCGGGCGGGCTCCCCCGGAAACCACAAGAGCGACCACGAACGCCACCAGCAACCACCGAAGAGCCGATCAGGCAGCAGGCCAGTCCTGGGAGGCCATACGCGGCGAGACCGCCCCCGGAGGGGCGGCCTCGAGCCAGGAGAGAAAACCGGTGACCGTCGATCGCGCCATGGCGATCTCCACCGGTGCGTGGTGACTGGTACAGCGGAGAATCACCCAGTCGGCCGGCATGGAGAACCGCTCCTGACCTTCGGGCAACCGGCGGCGCTCCACTGCCAACCCCTTGCGGGAGAGCACCCGCTTGGGCCGGATCGCGAAGCTGAACATCCGGTACCAGCGCAGCTCGTCACCGGCGAACCGGCCGAAGCCGGGCGACCAGCCGCGGCCGTCGAGCATGGTGGAGACCCGGACGCTGAGCCGGATGATGCCACCGCTGCGGGTGACCAGAGCTCGCCGGACGAAGAGGATCAGTAGCGCGCCGAGGATGACGACAACGCCGATTCCGAATCCTTCGACGATCTCCATCCCCGGTGTGGCTCAGCGGCTCTGCGCGGAGACCGGGGTTGCGCTCTCGGCCAGCACTGTGACACCGTCGGCGCTCACCGAGAGGAAGCCGCCGGCCACCTCGTAGGCGACCTGCTCACCGCCGGCGAGCTTGATGCGTACCTGGCCGGGCTCGGCGAGCTGGCCGAGTAGCGGCGCGTGCCCCGGCAGGACACCGAGCTCGCCTTCGGTCGTCCGGGCGACGACCATCTCGGCGTCACCGGACCAGACCTTCTCCTCGACGGCGACGAGCTCGACGTGAAGCTGCTGTGCCACGCTGTCTCCTTGCTGCGGCTACGGATTGCCGAAAGTCTAGCCTGACGACGCGGCGCGCCCAACGCGGGTGGGGACAACGCCGCCCTGACTACTTGGCCTTGTTCACGAATTCCGGGTGCTCCAGCAGGAACGGGTCCAGTTGTTCGTTGTGCAGGGCGGTGAAAAAGTCCGGGACCCCCTCCTGGAACTGTTCGCCCAGGTATTTCTTGCCGTCGAAGACCCCACCACCGGGCAGCTTGATCATCTCGATGGTGTTCGGACGGATGTCCTTCAGGGCGAGCCCGAAGTCGACAACACTGTTGCCCCGACCGCTGAAGATCAGCGACTGACCGGCGGCGCGGAGCACCTTGTCCAGCTTGATCGGGTTGGACACCACATCGGCGCTGAAGGCCTGGCCGACCATGGCCTTGACGAACTGCTGCTGGTGGCGTTGCCGGCCGTAGTCGGAATCCGGAACGCCGTTCTTCGGGTAGCGCTGCCGGACGTAGTCCAACGCCTGCCACCCACTCAGGTGCTGGTTGCCCTTCTTGTAGAGCGCCTGCGGGCCGACGTAGCCCTCACCGCGGGTGTTGCCCGGCCGCGGCTTGCCGTCCGGCTGCTTGTGCTCTGACTTCACGTCGCGCTCGATGTACATGTCGACTCCACCCATGGCGTCGACGATCTTCTGGAAGCCGGTGAAGTTGATGATCGCGCCCGCGTCGAAGCGCTTGATGCCGGTCACCTTCTGCACGGTGGTGGCCAGCAGCTCGAACCCGCTTGCCGCGTCGGGGTTGGCCCCCGGCACCCTGCTGCCGAACGACATGGCGGCGTTGATCTTCGTGGTCTCGCCCGGGAAGTTGGCCCTCTTGAACTCCGGAATGTGCACGTAGAGGTCACGTGGCAGCGAGAACAGGTAGGCCCGGTCCATCGAGGCGGGCACGTGCAGCACCATGATCGAGTCGGCCAGCGGCGCGGCCGTCGGCGTACGCGGGTCGATGCCGACGAGCAGGATGTTGAGCGGGCCCTTGATGTCGCTCTTCTTCGCCTGGGCGCCCGCGGCCTGGTCGCCGAAGAGGTCTGCCTTGCCGACGGACCCCTCGTAGCGGGCCATCAGCACCTCGGTGCCGACCAGCACGGCGCCGCTGAGCACGGCCAGCACGGTGCCGAACACAGTGCAGATCCTGGCCCACCGCGGCACACCTCGCCAGATGGACCGCTTGCGGCCACGCTTGCCGGCCTCACCCACGAGCATCTCCGTTCGTTACGCCCACGACGAGGAAGACGGGCGCACGTCGCCGAAAGGTTGCAAAGATCAACGCTCGTTCAGGTGAGCGCGGAACGAACCGTAGCTCGGGAGCCTCCAAAGTGACGACCACGAGTAACGGACCGCGACGATGGTAGGACGCGAACATGAACAAAAGACTGCCCCGGCATTGCCGGGGCAGTCTTTTTGCTACAGATCGGACGAGGGCTGGTCAGCCCTTCATCAGCTCCTCAGCCTTCTTCTCAAGGTCCTCGAGGCCGCCGCACATGAAGAACGCCTGCTCGGGGAAGTGATCGTACTCACCCTCGCTGATCTTCCGGAACGCCTCGATGGTCTCCTTGATCGGGACCGTCGAGCCCGGTACGCCGGTGAACTGCTCCGCCGCGTAGGTGTTCTGCGACAGGAAGCGCTCGATCCGCCGGGCGCGAGCCACGGTGATCTTGTCTTCCTCGGAGAGCTCCTCGATACCGAGGATGGCGATGATGTCCTGCAGGTCCTTGTAGCGCTGCAGGATCCGCTTCACCTCGGTGGCCACCTGGAAGTGCTCGGCGCCGACGAACTCCGGGGCGAGGATCCGGGACGAGGACGCCAGCGGGTCCACGGCCGGGTAGATGCCCTTGTCGGAGATCGACCGCTCCAGGTTGGTGGTCGCGTCCAGGTGGGCGAACGTGGTGGCCGGGGCGGGGTCGGTGTAGTCGTCCGCCGGCACGTAGATCGCCTGCATGGAGGTGATGGCCTGGCCCCGGACGGAGGTGATCCGCTCCTGGAGCTCGCCCATCTCGTCGGCCAGGGTCGGCTGGTAACCCACGGCGCTCGGCATACGGCCGAGCAGGGTGGAGACCTCCGAGCCGGCCTGCGTGAAGCGGAAGATGTTGTCGATGAAGAGCAGCACCTCCTGCTTCTTCACGTCCCGGAAGTACTCCGCCATGGTCAGCGCGGAGAGCGCCACCCGCAGCCGGGTGCCCGGCGGCTCGTCCATCTGGCCGTAGACCAGCGCGGTCTTGTCGATGACGCCGGACTCGGTCATCTCGGCGATGAGGTCGTTGCCCTCACGGGTGCGCTCACCCACGCCGGCGAAGACCGAGGTACCACCGAAGTTGCGGGCAACCCGGGTGATCATCTCCTGGATGAGCACCGTCTTGCCCACACCCGCGCCGCCGAACAGGCCAATCTTGCCGCCCTTGACGTACGGGGCGAGCAGGTCGATGACCTTGATGCCGGTCTCCAGCATCTCGGTCTTCGGCTCCAGGTCCGCGAAGGCCGGGGCCTTGCGGTGGATACCCCAGTGGTCGTCCGGGGTCAGGGTCTCGCCCTCTTTGAGGTTGAGCACCTCGCCGATCGCGTTGAACACGTGGCCCTTGACGGCGTCGCCCACCGGAACGGTGATCGGCTTACCGCGGTCGCGCACCTCCGCGCCGCGGACCAGGCCGTCCGTCGGCTGCATCGAGATGGCACGGACCAGGTTGTCACCCAGGTGCTGGGCAACCTCCAGGGTCAGCGTCTTCTCACCGCCGGACAGGTTCACCGTCACGTTCAGGGCGTTGAACAGGGCCGGCATGGCGTCGCGCGGGAACTCGGCGTCGACGACCGGGCCGATGACCCGGACCACGCGACCCGTGGCCGTCTTGGTCTCTACTGGTGCAGTCATCACACTTCACTTCCCGACGCGGCCAGCGCGTTGGCGCCGCCGACGATCTCGCTGATCTCCTGGGTGATCCCGGCCTGGCGAGCCGAGTTCATCTCACGCGTGTACTTCTCGATCATGTCTTCGGCGTTGTCGGTGGCGCTCTTCATCGCCCGCCGCCGTGCCGCCGACTCACTCGCCGCCGACTCGATCAACGCCGCGTAGATCCGCGTGTTGATGTACCTCGGCAGGAGCGCGTCGAGCAGCGCCTCCGCCTCCGGCTCGAACTCGTACGCCGGCAGCAGCCCCTCGGAGCGCGGCCGGTCCTCCACCTGCATCGGACCAATGATCTTGGTGACCGGGTTCTGCGTCATCAGCGAGTGGAACTCGGTGTAGACGATGTGCAACTCGTCGACGCCGAGCACCCCGTCCGCGCCTGCACCGCCGTCGACATCGTCCGCGCCGGCCGTGAACGCCTTGATCAGCGTCTCACCCACAGTGCGGGCGTCCTCGAACGAGGGCTGCTCGCTGAAGCCCGTCCAGTTGGCCTCGATCGGCCGGTTGCGGAACCGGTAGAACCCGACGCCCTTACGCCCGATGACGTAGAGCACCGGCTCCTTGCCGTCCGCCTTGAGCCGCGCGATCAGCGACTCCGCCATCTTGATCGCGTTGGCGCTGTAGCCGCCGGCCAGGCCACGGTCGCTGGTGACCAACAGGACGCCCGCCCGGCGCACCCGCTCGCGCGGGGTGAGCAGCGGGTGGTCGATCCGCGCGTTGGACGCCAGCGCCGTGAGCACGCCGGTGATGGCCTGGGCGTACGGCAGGGACGCCTGCACCCGGGCCTGGGCCTTGGCGATCCGGCTCGTCGCCACGAGCTCCATCGCCTTGGTGATCTTCTTCATCGACTTCGCCGAGCGGATCCGTTGACGAAGAACGCGTACCTGGGCCGCCATGGGATCAGCTCTCGGCCGGGCGGTCGGTCGCGCCGTCGCGGAAGCGGGTCACCGTCTCGCGGTTCTCCTCGCCCTCCAGCGGCGCGGCCGGCGCGTCGTTGACCTTGCGCTCGTCGTCCTTGCCGAGGAAGACCTGCTTGAACTCGCTGATCGCGTTGTCCAGCGAGCCGACGATGTCGTCGCCCCACTGGTTGTCGGCGATTCCGGCCAGCACACCCGCGTGCTTGTGCCGCAGGTACTGGAGGAACTCCGACTCGAAGCGCCGGACCTCACCCACCGGGATGTCGTCCAGCTTGCCCTCGGTGCCAGCCCAGACCGAGACGACCTCTTCCTGCACCGGGTACGGCGAGTAGTTCGGCTGCTTGAGCAGCTCGACCAGCCGGACACCGCGATCCAGCTGTGCCCGGGAGGCCTTGTCCAGGTCGGAGGCGAAGGCGGCGAACGCCTCCAGCTCGCGGTACTGGGCCAGGTTGAGACGCAGCGAACCGGCGACCTTACGCATCGGCTTCACCTGCGCGGCGCCACCGACCCGGGAGACCGAGGTACCGACGTTGATCGCCGGACGGACGCCCTGGTTGAACAGGTCGGTCTCCAGGAAGATCTGGCCGTCGGTGATCGAGATGACGTTGGTCGGGATGAAGGCCGAGATGTCGTTGGCCTTCGTCTCGATGATCGGCAGACCGGTCATCGAGCCGCCACCCAGCTCGTCGGAGAGCTTCGCGCAACGCTCCAGCAGACGCGAGTGCAGGTAGAAGACGTCGCCCGGGTACGCCTCACGGCCCGGCGGGCGACGCAGCAGCAGCGACACGGCCCGGTACGCCTCGGCCTGCTTGCTCAGGTCGTCGAAGACGATCAGGACGTGCTTGCCGCCGTACATCCAGTGCTGCCCGATGGACGAGCCGGTGTACGGGGCGATGTACTTGAAGCCGGCCGGGTCGGACGCCGGGGAGGCCACGATGGTGGTGTACTCCATCGCGCCCGCCTCCTCCAACTGCCCCTTGATGGAGGCGATGGTGGAGGCCTTCTGGCCGATGGCGACGTAGATGCAGCGAACCTGCTTCTTCGGGTCGCCGGTGCGCCAGTTGTCCCGCTGGTTGAGGATGGCGTCCAGGGCGACAGTGGTCTTGCCGGTCTTCCGGTCGCCGATGATCAGCTGCCGCTGGCCCCGACCGATCGGGGTCATCGCGTCGATCGCCTTGATGCCGGTCTGCAGCGGCTCGAACACCGACTGCCGGGACATCACGTTCGGAGCCTGCAGCTCCAGCTCGCGGTAGCCCTCGTCGGCGATGTCGCCGAGGCCGTCGATCGGTTGGCCGAGCGCGTTGACCACGCGGCCGAGGAAGGCATCGCCGACGGGCACGGAGAGCACCCGGTCGGTGCGCTTGACCCGCTGCCCCTCCTCCAGCTTGGCGGAGTCACCGAGGACGACGACGCCGATCTCCCGGACGTCGAGGTTCAACGCCACGCCGAGCGTGCCGTCCTCGAACTCCAGGAGCTCGTTGGTCTTGGTCGAGGGCAGGCCCTCGACGTGGGCGATACCGTCGCCGGTGTCGGCGACGGTGCCGACCTCCTCGCGGGAGACGTCGGACGAGTAAGAGGAGACGTAGCGCTCCAGGGCGCCGCGAATCTCCTCCGTCGAGATGGTCAGCTCGGCCATCCTCTGCTTCCTTAAAATTCAGGGGCCCGGGATACCTAGTACCAACCGGTCCGAATGGCGTCTGTCAATCCGGGCGCTGGGCGGCGGATCCGCCCCGATGCTGGGCGACACACCGCCCCAACACGGGGCGGTGCAGCCGATCAGCGCTTCGCGAGCGCGTTGCGGGTCTCGTTGAGGCGGCGCAGGATGGTGCCGTCGTACAGGTCGGAACCGACCCGGACGCTCACGCCACCGAGGACGGCGGGGTCGACCGTCTGCTTGACGGAGACCTCCCGACCGTATATCGCGGTGAGGCTCGCACCCAGCCGACGCTCGTCCTCGTCACTCAACGGGGCCGCGACGGTCACGTACGCCACCTGCCGGTCACGCCGTTCGGCGGCGAGCTCGACCAGCCGGGTGAGCGCCCCGGTGAAGGAACGTCCCCCGAACCCGCCGAGCGCGACCTCGACGAGGCGGACGGTGACCGGAAGGGCCTTGTCGGCGAGCAGCTCGCGGGCCAGGGTGGTCCGCTGCTCGACCGGGGCGACCGGGTCGGCGAGCGCGTTGCTCAGCGCCGACTGACCGGTCACGACCTGGCCGAAGCGGAACAGCTCGTCCTCGACCTCGCCCAGCTCGCCGGCGGAGTCGGCGCTGGCCAGCAGCGCCTCCACGCCGAGGCGCTCGGTGCCGTCGAGTAGCTCCGACGGTGCCGACCACCGGCCGGAGACCAGCGACACGAGCAGGTCGAGCGCGTCAGCGCCGATCCGCCCGCCCAGCATGTCGCCGAGCAGAGCGCCGCGATCCGCACCGGACCGGGCCGGGTCGGAGAGCGCCCGGCGCAGCCGCGGCTCGCGCCGCAGCAGGGTCGCCACGGAGAGGATGGCGTCGGCGGTGGAGGCCACCGCCGACGGCTCCGCGCCGCGGACGTACGCGTCGAGGCGCTCGGCCCCGGCCTTGTACGACTCCCGGCTGGCGGCCTGCATCAGCGGGCCCCCGTGCTCTCGAGACCGCTCAGGAACCGGTCGACGGTGCCCTTGCGCCGCGCCTCGTCGGCCAGCGACTCGCCAACGATCTTGCTGGCCAGGTCCACCGCGATCGTGCCGACCTCCGCGCGCAGCTCGCGCACGATGGTGGCCCGCTCGGCGGCGAGCGCGTCCTTGCCCGCCTGGATGACCCGGTCGGACTCTTCCCGCGCCTTGGCGAGGATGTCCTGCCGGATGCCCTCGGCGTCGGCCCGCGCGTCGTCACGGATCTTGGCGGCGTCGGTCCGGGCCTCAGCGAGCTGGGCACGGTACTGCTCGAGCAGCTGGTTCGCCTCGGCCTGGGCGGCCTCGGCGCGCTTGATGCCGCCCTCGATCGCGTCGACCCGAGCCTGGAACGTCTGCTCCATACGCGGGAAGACGAACTTCATCAGCACGAAGCAGAGCACGGCGAAGGCGACCGTGCCGACCACGATCTCTTGCCAGATCGGAATGATCGGGTTGTGCTCTGACTCACCACCCTCGGCGGCGAGGAGGAACAACATGGGTGACCTCCCGGTCGGAAGGGGCGGAATCAGCCGGCCCAGATGAAGCCGAAGGCGATGCCGAACAGCGCGAGCGCCTCGATGACGGCGAAGCCGATCCAGACGTACGGCAGGGTCATGCGCGACGACTCGGGCTGCCGGGCGGTCGACTGGATATAGGCGGCGAAGACCAGGCCAACGCCGATGCCCGGGCCGATGGCCGCGAGGCCGTAGCCGATGGCGGCGGTGCTGCCCTCTACCGCGGCGACGTAATCCATTAGTGGTTCCTCCTGGTTATCACGCGTGACTCTCACGCGGGACGACAACGGTTGGTGCGTGGATCAGTGCTCTTCGGCGAGCGCACCCTGGATGTAGCTGGCGCTCAGCACGGTGAAGACGTAGGCCTGCAGGACGATGACCAGTGCCTCGAGGAGGGTCAGCGCCACGGTCATCACCCAGGAGACCACCGAGATCGGCGCCAGCCAGGCGTTGGCGTTGAGCATCGCGAAGCCGCCGAGCGTGAAGACCAGCAGGAGCATGTGGCCGGCGAACATGTTGGCGAAGAGACGAACGGCCAGCGAGAACGGCCGGATGATGAAGGTCGAGAACGCCTCGATCGGGATCAGCAGCGGCAGGATGTACCACGGTGCCGGCGGGATCAGGGCGTGCTTGAAGTATTTGCCGAAGCCGTGGTGCCGGATGCCGATGTAGTTGAACAGCACGTAGCTGATAACCGCGAGGATCGCCGGGAAGGCGATGTGCGAGTTCGGCGAGATCTGGAACAACGGAATGATCGCGAACGCGTTCGTCAGCAACACGAAGCAGAACAGCGTCGTGAAGTAGGGAGCGAACCGCACGCCCTGGTGACCGATCATGTCGACCGAGATGTTGTTCCGGACGAAGCCGTAGATCGACTCGGCGAACCACTGCTTCTTGGTCGGCACCAACTTCGGGTTCCGGTACGTCGCCAGGAAGAAGATGATCAGAACGCCGACCGCGATCCAGATCATCAGCGTGAACTTGGTGAACCACGGAGCGTTCTCCACACCCCAGGGCGCGATCGCGGGCAGGTAGAAGTCGTCCACACTGGGTGGGAATGCCGCCTGGCCCGCTGCCAGAACGTTCGCCTGTCCGAACACCGTGTCCCTTCCTAAGTAGGCGTGCCGAGCCGACGGACGACGAGGATGATCCCCCCGGTCACGCCGAGCACGACGCCGATGCCGGTGGCGACGCCACCGGTATCGAGCCACTGGTCGACCAGCCAGCCGATGAAACCCCACACGAGCATTCCTCCGATGAGGTAGCTGAGCGCGGTCCAACCCTGACCGGCGCCGGACGGATAATCGTCCGGTTCACCGGCGGGACGGGGGGTTTGGTCACCAGCCATGACGGGGCGAACGATATCAGCCGGGAAGACGAGGCTGTGCCTCACCCCCCGCACAACCGTCGTTGTGTGGGCTTCTCGTGGGCGCCGTCGTCTGTGGGCACGCTACTCCCCTTCCGCCCGTCGGAAAATGACCGGAGGCCGACACATTGCGGCGCGTCCGCTGGTTGGGACGACCGCCAGGTCAGCCGCGGGGCCGGCGAGCGTGCACCGCGGTCAGCCACCAGAGGTGTACCGCTGTCCACACTGCCACCCCGGCGACGATGCCAAGGCAGAGAGGGATCAAACCGGGCCAACCGGTCGACGCCACAGCCACCAGCACCACACCCAGCAGGCTGAACTTCAGCACGTACAGGCCCACCCCGAGCGGCAGCAGCAACTGCGGGTTGACCTGGTCGGCCCGGGCCAGCACCACAGTGGTGAGGGTGTAGCTGAGCACCGTGACGCCCACGCCGGCCGCCGCGCCGAGCGCGGCCGTGACGCCGCCGGTCACACCGCCCACCACCGCGGCGACAACGGCGAGCGCCGCCGACGCCCCGAGCAACACCGGCAGGTGCCGCAGCCGCCACCGCCGGTCGGTGCCCGGCTCGACCACCCCGGGCTCAGCCACGGGGGTACGCCGGGAACGCCGCTACCAGCTCGGACACCTCGGCACCCAGCCGGATCAGCTCGTCGGCCCCGCCCGGGGCGCCGGGATCGGTGCGCACCGCACGGGCGATCAGGGTCGCCACCTGGCGCAGCTCCCCCTCGCGCATCCCCTGAGTGGTGACGCTCGGGGTGCCCACCCGGATGCCGGAGGCCACCATCGGCGGCTGCGGATCGTACGGAATGGCGTTCTTGTTCAGGGTGATCGACGCGGCGTCGCAGCGTCGCTCGGCCTCGATGCCGGTCACCCCCAGCTCCCGCAGGTCGATCAGTGCGAGATGGGTGTCGGTGCCACCGGACACCGGGCGCATCCCCTCGTCGGCCAGCCCGGCGGCGAGCGCCTGGGCGTTGCTGACCACCTGCCGGGCGTACGTCTGGAACTCCGGCTGGGCGGCCTCGCGCAACGCCACCGCCTTGGCCGCGACAGCGTGCATCAGCGGTCCGCCCTGGGTGAACGGGAAGACCGCCTTGTCGATCCGCTGGGCCAGCGACTCACGGCACAGGATCATGCCGCCGCGCGGACCGCGCAGCACCTTGTGGGTGGTGGCGCAGACGACATCGGCGTACGGCACCGGGGACGGGATCGCCCGGCCGGCGACCAGGCCGATGAAGTGCGCCGCGTCCACCATCAGGTACGCGCCGACCTCGTCGGCGATCTCCCGGAACCGCGCGAAGTCGATCAGACGCGGGTACGCGGTGGCCCCACAGATGATCAGCTTGGGTCGGTGCGCCCGCGCCAGGTCCCGTACCTCGTCGTAGTCGATCTGCTCGGTGTCCGGCCGGACCGGGTAGCCGACCGGGTGGAACCACTTGCCGGAGAAGTTCACCCGGCTGCCGTGGGTGAGGTGCCCGCCGTGCGGCAGGTCCATCGCCAGCACCGTGTCCCCCGGCTGCACCAACGCGGCGTACGCGGCCAGGTTGGCGCTCGCCCCGGAGTGCGGCTGGAGGTTGGCGTGCTCGGCCCCGAACAGCTCCTTGGCCCGGACGATGCCGATCTCCTCGGCCCGGTCCACCTCGGCGCAGCCGCCGTAGTAGCGCCGGCCCGGGTAACCCTCGGCGTACTTGTTGGTCAGCGTCGAGCCGAGCGCGGCTAGCACCGCCGGCGAGGTCAGGTTCTCGCTGGCGATGAGTTGCAAGCCGCCGCGCAACCGGTCCAGCTCGCCGAGGACCACAGCGGCGATCTCCGGATCAGTGGCCCTGAGCTGCGCGAAATCCGGCCCCCAGAAGGTGCTCGTCTCGGTCTCCACAGCGAACGAGTCTAGGGGGCCGCAGACTGGGACCTGTGAGATGCCTCGTCACCGGAGCTACCGGCTACATCGGCGGGCGGCTGACGCCGCTGCTGCTCGCCGACGGTCACACAGTGCGCTGCCTCGCCCGCAAGGCGGTGCGGCTGCGCGACGTGCCCTGGGCCTCGGCGGCCGAGATCGTCGAAGGGGACCTGAGTCGGCCGGAGACGCTGGCCGCCGCGTTCGCCGACGTGGACGTCGCGTACTTCCTGGTGCACTCGTTGGGCCGGTCCGACTTCGAGGCGGCCGACCGAACGGCGGCGACCAACTTCGCGGCGGCGGCGCGCGCGGCCGGCGTACGGCGGATCGTCTACCTGGGCGGCCCGGAGCCGGCGTCCGACGCGGAGGTGCCCTCCCCGCACCTGCGGTCCCGTGCCGAGGTCGGTCGGATCCTGCTGGAGAGCGGGGTGCCCACGGCGGTGCTCCGCGCCGCAGTGATCATCGGGTCCGGCTCGGCGTCGTTCGAGATGCTGCGCTACCTGACCGAGCGGCTGCCCGCCATGGTCACCCCACGCTGGGTCGGCAACCGGATCCAACCGATCGCGGTCCGCGACGTGCTGCACTACCTGGCCGGCTGCGCCGACCTGCCGGCCGAGGTCAACCGGGGCTTCGACGTCGGCGGGCCGGACGTGCTGACCTTCCGCGAGATGATGCAGCGCTACGCCCGGGTTGCCGGGCTGCGCCGGCGGATCATCGTGCCGGTCCGCCCGCTCACCCCGTCGCTCTCCTCGCACTGGGTCGGCCTGATCACCCCGGTGCCGAACAAGATCGCCCGCCCGCTGGTGGAGAGCCTGATCCACGAGGCGGTCGCCCACGAACACGACATCGCCCGCTACGTCCCGGACCCGGCCGGCGGGCTGACCGGCTTCGACGAGGCGGTGGCGCTGGCGCTGGCCAAGGTGCGCGACGCCCAGGTGGAGACCCGCTGGTCGAACGCGAGCGGCCCGGACGCGCCCGCCGAGCCACTGCCCACCGACCCGGTGTGGTCCGGTGGCACCGCCTACACAGACGTCCGGGAACGGGTCGTGGACGCGCCGCCCGCGGCGCTCTGGCGGGTCGTCGAGGGCGTCGGCGGCGAACACGGCTGGTACTCGTTCCCCCTCGCCTGGTCGATCCGCGGCTGGCTGGACCGGCTGGTCGGCGGGGTCGGGCTGCGCCGCGGTCGACGCGACCCACACCGCCTCCAGGTCGGTGAGGCGCTGGACTTCTGGCGGGTCGAGGAGATCGTCCCGGGCGAGTTGCTGCGACTGCGCGCCGAGATGCGGCTACCCGGCCGGGCCTGGCTGGAGATGCGGGTACTACCGGCCGACGACGGCCGCAGCCGCTACCAGCAACGCGCCGTCTTCCTGCCACGTGGCCTGCCGGGGCACGCCTACTGGAAGTCGGTGGCCCCGTTCCACGCTGTGGTCTTCGGCGGAATGGCCCGCAACATAGCCCGCAACGCCGAACAACCCCGCTAACCCGCTAACCCGCTCCCCGCTCCCCGCTCCCCGCTCCCCGCCCCCCGCCCCCCGCTCCCCGCTCCCCGCTCCCCGCTCCCCGCGATCTTGCACTTTGTGTTGCCGATTTGCAGACCTAGGCGCCTTTTGTCACGACAGGAAGTGCAAGATCGGCGAGCCGGGTGGGGTGGGGGGTTAGTTGCCGGCTTGGGGTTGGGTTTGGAAGGCGGTTCGTTCGCTCGGCGGGACGAAGTCGCGGACCGGTTGGTCGCGCAGGGCGAAGGCGAGCACCTCACCGACCGCGTTCACCATCTGGGCCTGCACCGTCTGACCGACAGCGTCCCGGGGATCGTCCGGGTTCGCGGCCATCGAGGCGACCGCGAGCTGCGGTGTGAACGCCACCACCGTCTCCGTCTCGTACCGTTCCGAACTGCCGGTCTTTCCCGCCACCGGACGGCCGAGCTTCGCCCGCAACCCGGGTGCTGTGGCACCGTCGCAGCGTCCGTACATCGACTGGTCGCCGACCGGGCAGCGGGCCGCATCGGTGGCCGCCCGCGCCACATCGGGGTCGAGCACCTGTCGGCAGTCCGGCTTGGCGGCGTCGACCGGCCGGCCGCCCGAGTCGGTGATCGAGACCACCGGCAGCGGCGCGCACCAGGTTCCCTCGGCCGCCACGGTGGCGTACGCGCTGGCCAGGTCCAACGGGGTGGTCGCGGCCACGCCCAGGGTGAACGGACCCCAGTCCTTCGCGCCGTAGCGGGCCAGCTTGGCGTCGGACTCGGCCCGCAACACGATGCCGAGCCGCTCGGCCATCTCCACCACCCGGTCGGCGCCGACCTTCTCGGTGAGCCAGGCGAAGTACGTGTTCACCGAGCGGCCGAACGCGCTCCACATGGTGCGGGGGCCGTCCATCGACGACGGGCTGGCGTTCGCCGGGCACCACCGTCCGTCGCAGCTCGCCTCCCCGGTCACCGGGAAGCGGGTGAGCAACTGCGTCGGCGCCACGAAGCTGGTCGACAGCGGCAGGCCGGACTCCAGCGCGGCCAGCAGGGTGAAGAGCTTGAACGTCGAACCGCCCTGGTACCCCTCGATCGCGCCGCCGCCAGCGACCAACTGGTTGACGGTGTTCGGGCGGTTCTTCTGCCCGACCGGGTTGTCCGCCACGCTGTAGGCACGGTTCACCGACATCGCCAGGACCCGCCCGGTGCCCGGTTGCACCACCGCGGTGGGCACCGCCTCGGCCCTGGTCGTCGGATAGATCTTCAGCACCTGCTCGGTGGTGGCCCGCTGCACCCCCGGGTCCAGCGACGACACGATGGAGAAGCCGCCCCGGCGCAGTGCGCGCTGCCGGTCGTCGGCGGTCGCCCCGAACGCGGACTGGCTGCTCCACCAGCGGGTGAACCAGTCGCAGAAGAAGCCCCAGTCGTTGTGCCCGTCGGGCACTCCCGTGCAGTCGTTCGGGGTCTCGCTGGGCCGCAGTTGCAGCGGTTCGGCGCGGGCAGCCGCCGCCGCGTCCGCCGGCACCTGCCCCGTCTCCACCAGCCGCTCCAACACGTACGACCGTCGGGCGACGGCGCTGTCGGCGTCGCCGTTGATCGGATCGTCGCTGTCCGGCGAACGCACCAGACCAGCGAGCAGTGCCGCCTGGGCCAGTGTCAACTCGGCCGGGGACCGGGAGAAGTACCGCTTGCTGGCCGCCGCGATGCCGTACGCCCCGGCACCGAAGTAGGCGATGTTGAGGTAGCGGGTCAGGATCTCGTCCTTGTCGAGTTCCCGCTCCAACGCGAGCGCGTACCGCATCTCCTGGAGCTTGCGGACTGTGGTGAGTTCGGTGGCGGCGTCCCGTTGCGCCTCGGTCAGCCGAGGGTCGTTGCTGAGCACGTTGCGGACGTACTGCATGGTCAGCGTGGAGGCGCCCTGCCGGGTCTGGCCGTCGCGCTTGTTGACTGTGAACGCGCGCACCACGCCCCGCAGGTCGACCCCGCTGTGCTGGTAGAACCGGACGTCCTCGGCGGCCACGATGGCCCGGCGCATCACCGGAGCCACCTCGTGCAGCGGCACGTCCACCCGGTCCTCCTGGTAGAAGGAGGTGATCAGGGTGGTGCCGTCGTTGGCGTAGAGGTTGGAGCGCTGCGCGGTGGGCGGCGTCCGGAGTGTGTTCGGCAGCTCCGAGTACGGCGTCGACAGGGCGCTGAAGCCGATCCCGAAGACCAGGGCTGCTGGCAGTGCGGCGGCGGCCAGCACCAACCCGGCCAGCACTCCGGCGATCACCACGGTCAGCAGTTTGTCGAATTGGGCCCGGATCATCAGCTCTCCCCGCAGGAGCCGGTCACGCTAGGACCCGTTCAGAATGACCCGGAACGCCCCTTTAGCCCTGGGTTTTCCCCAAACCCGGAGGAAACTCGCACCACGCTCAGGGCAGCAGCGCGCCGGCCAGCGGGTGGACCGTCTCCTCGATCTCGTCGGCGACCCGGCTGAAGCACTGGTCGCCACGACCCCACGGGTCATCAAGATCATCTGTGGTCAGCGCCGAGGCGCCGAGGCGCGCGTCGTGAGCCGCCGCCACCAGTGCCACCCCGCGGGCGTACACGGCCTCCGGAGTGGCGTCACCCGGCGGCAGCGCGGCGGCGTCCACAGCAGCCAGCAGCCGACCGAACTCGCCCAGCACGAATGTGCGGGCCGCCGCGTCCGGACGAAGCGCCACCACGTACTCCTGCTGATCGGCGGTGGCGGTCAGGACCAGGTCGGCGGCGTCGATGTGGTCCGACCGCAGCTTGCGCGCGGCGAACCCTTCCACGTCCCCACCACGGCCGGTGACCTGCCGTGCCGCCGGCGGGTTCATCTCCTCGCCCGCGTGCCAGCCACCCGTGCCGGCGCTGTGGCTGTGCACCAGCTCCTCGGCCTGGGCAGGATCCTGCGAACGCCGGGTCAGCCGCTCCCGCACCGCCAGGGCCAGCAGCCGCTCCGCCATCGGCGAGCGGCAGATGTTGCCCATGCAGACGTGCAGAACAGTGAACGGGGGCACTCAGACCGCCCGACCGTCGACGAGATCCGGAACCACGTCGCGCAGCTTCTCCAGCGGGATCGCCCCGGCCCGCAGGAGCTGCGGCACCTCACCGGTCAGATCCACGATCGTGCTCGGCACCGGATCCGGGCAGGGACCGGCCTCCAGGTAGGCCCGCACCGAGTAGCTGAGCTGGTCACGCGCCTCGTCGGCGGTGACAGCGGCCGGCTGGCCGGTCTTGTTGGCCGACGAGACCGCCATCGGACCGGTCTCGCGCAGCACCTCCAACGCGACCGGGTGCAGCGGCATCCGCACCGCCACCGTGCCGGTCTTGTCGCCCAGGTCCCACTGCAGGCTCGGCGAGTGCTCGACCACGATCGTCAGGGCACCCGGCCAGAACGCCTCCACGAGGTCCCGTGCGGCAGTCGGCAGCGAGAAGACCAACCCGTCCAGGGTGTGCCGCGAGCCGATCAGCACCGGCGGCGGCATCTGCCGACCCCGGCCCTTGGCATCGAGCAGCGCCTTCACCGCGTACGGGGTGAACGCGTCCGCGCCGATCCCATACACGGTGTCCGTCGGAAGAACGACCAGCTCGCCGTTCTTGACCGCCTCGATCGCCGCAGCGATGCCGCGGTCCCGATCGGCGGGCGACCGGCAGTCGTAGAGCATCACGAGGAGTCAGTCTGCCACGCCGCCCCGATCGGGGCGTGCTGGCCGTCCGCCCGTCGGGACGCCGTCGCGTAGCGGGGACGCCCGGCGAGGTCCAGATGCTCCGCGACAGCGGTGAAGCCGTCGCCCTGGGCGAGCAGCTCAGGCACCGCCGCACCGTGGGTGTCGTCGTGCTCGACGCCGAACACGCCCCCCGGGCGCAACAGCACCGCCGCCCGGGCGACGACCGGCCGGATCACCACCAAACCGTCCGCGCCGCCGAAGACCGCCTCCGCCGGGTCGTGCCCGGCCACCTCCGGCGGGACCACCACGTCGTCCGGCACGTACGGCGGGTTGCAGAGCAGCACGTCCACCCGGCCCACCAGCTCGGCCAGCAGGTCCGGCGCTGTCACGTCGGCCTCTACCACCTCGATCGGGCGGTCCCCCGCCGCGGCGCGCTCCGCCGCGTTGCGGCGCAGCCAGGCCAGCGCCGCCGGGGACCGCTCCACCGCGATCACCCGCGCTCCCGGCAGCTCCTGAGCCACCGCCAACGCGATCGCGCCCGAGCCGCTGCACAGGTCCACCACCACCGGGTCGGGTCGGCCCTGGGCCTGCTCGACACCCCAGCCGGCCAACAGCTCGGTCTCCGGCCGGGGCACGAAGACACCCGGGCCGACCGACAACTCCAGGTGCCGGAACCCGGCCCGACCGGTCAGGTACTGCAACGGCTCGCGCGCGGCACGGCGGCGCGTCAACCCGTCGAGCCGCACCAACTGGTCGTCGCTCAGGTCGTCGGCGAGAGCCAACCGACCCCGGGGAACCCCGAGCACGTACGCCGTCAGCAACTCGGCCTCCACCCGGGCGGACCCGACCCCGGCGGCGGCGAGCGCGCGGGCCACTCGGGCCACCGCGGCGGACGGCCGGATGGGGCCTGTCCCTTCGGGGGGGTGTTGCGGCAAAGTACTCACGACATAATCATGAAGCGTCGCGGGCGACGTGACGAACAGGTGCGCCCGGGCGCGCACGACAGGAGGTTGACGGGTGGGCTGGCTCGACCGGGTCGATGACCAGGTTGACGCCCTGACGCACGCCCGGGCGTTGCAGGAGGCCAGCCGCTCCGCGGAGGCGTACGTCCTGCTGGAGCGTGTGATCCGCACCACCAACGACCCGGCGGCGCGAGCGGACGCGATGGTGCAGCGCCTCTCCGCGCTGATCAATCTCGGTCGGACCGCGGAGTTCACCCGGGCCATCGAAGAGGCGTCGGCGGCGGTCCGCGACCTCGCCGAGCCCTATCTGCACGGTCACCTCAACGCCCTCGCTGCGCTCGCCGCGCACCACCAGGGCGCACTGGACCGCTGCGTCATGCACCTCGTCCGAGCGGCCCGGGCGCTGGGCGCCGTCGCCGACCCGGACCGGGACACCGCCTGGGGCTGGCACGACCTGGCCATGGCCTACAGCTACCTCAGCTTCCACGGGTACGCCCTGGGCGCCATCGAACGGGCCCGGCAGCTCGGGCTGACCGCCGGGATCCCGGAGGAGACGTTCGCCGCGCCGGGCATCCGGCTGCGCAACGCCGTGGCCCTTGACCACAACGGCGACAGCGATGGGTGTCTGCGGGTACTCCGGGACGTGGCCGCCGACCTGACCCGCTTCGTCCGTGCCGGCCGGGCCGGCCAGCTACGCCCGAGCAGCCTCGCCGCGTACGGCTACGCGGCGGCCCGACAGGCAGCGCTCGGCGACCAGGTGGCGACCGAGGGCCCCGAGCCGGCCCGGTTGATCACCCACGGCGGGGACAGCGCCCGCGCCCGCGACCTGCGTCAGCTCGGGCAGGTGTGCCTCGCCGTCGCCGACGGTCGGCCGATCGAGGCGGTGGCGCGACTGGACACCGTCCAGGTCTCCAACGAGACACTCGGGGCGGCCGAGCCGGCCCGGCTGCGCAGCATCGCGTTGACCCGCGCCGGGGACCACCTGGCGGCGCACCGGGCCGACCGACTGGCGTTCCGGCTCGCCGCGCAGCGCAACGACAGACTGCGCGACGTCTACATCGACGGCATCGCCGCCCGCATCGACCACGAGGAGATGCGCCGCGAGGCGGCCCGCTTCGAGGGTGAGGCGTTGACCGACCCGCTCACCGGGCTGCCGAACCGCCGCCGGCTGGAGCGATACATCACGGCCGTGGTCACCCGCGGCGATCGGGTGGTGATCGGCGTCTGCGACCTGGACGGCTTCAAGGCGGTGAACACCCGGCACGGGCACCACTCGGGCGACCTGGTGCTGCAACGCATCGCCGGCGTGATCAACCGGGTGATGCGCCGGGGCGACTTCGTGGCCCGCTACGGCGGTGACGAGTTCGTTGTGGTGCTGCCGGACACCGGCATGACCGAGGCCACCGAGGTGGCCCGCCGGATCGAGGCGGCGGTCCGCCTGGAGGACTGGGAGTCGTTGGTCCCGGGCACCCCGGTCGGGGTCAGCATCGGCTTCGCCGAGGTCTCCGGTGGCAGCGGGCTGCGCGACGCGCTCAGCGTCGCGTTCGAGCAGGCCGACCGCGAGATGCTCCGCGCCAAGACCCGCCCCCGCGCGAGCTGATCGCCCCCCCCACCCGGCGGGGTCGATCAAGGAGTTGTGGTGCCTCAGAAGAGCCCCACGACACCACAACCGACCCACCACGACTCCATGATCGACCGGGCGTGCCGGGGTCAGCTCCGTGTCGCGGTCAGCGGCGGGTCAGCTCGGTGTCGCCGGCGAGCCGGGCGGCCCGGTCGGCCTCGGTGAGGGCGTCCAGCACCCCGTCCAGCTCGCCGCCGAGCGCCAGGTCCAGGTTGTACGCGGTGTAGCCGATCCGGTGATCGGTGATCCGGTTCTGCGGGAAGTTGTAGGTGCGGATCCGCTCCGAGCGGTCCACGGTGCGCACCTGGGCCTTGCGCGCGTCCGAGGCGGCGGCGTCGGCCTGCTCCTGGGCAGCGGCGAGCAGCCGGGCCCGCAGGATCCGCATCGCCTGCTCCCGGTTCTGCAACTGGGACTTCTCGTTCTGGCAGGAGACGACGATGCCGGTCGGCAGGTGGGTGATCCGCACCGCCGAGTCGGTGGTGTTCACCGACTGGCCACCCGGGCCGGACGAGCGGAACACGTCGATGCGCAGTTCGTTCTGGTCGATCGTGACGTCGACGTCCTCGGCCTCCGGCAGCACCAGCACTCCGGCGGCGCTGGTGTGGATCCGGCCCTGCGACTCGGTCACCGGGACACGCTGCACCCGGTGCACGCCGCCCTCCCACTTGAGCCGCGACCAGACGCCGTTGCCGCCGTCCGGCACACCCTTGGTCTTGATCGCCAGGGAGACGTCCTTGACCCCGCCGAGGTCGGAATCCTGCGCGTCGATCACCTCGGTGACCCAGCCGTGCCGTTCGGCGTACCGGGTGTACATCCGCAGCAGGTCACCGGCGAACAGCGCCGACTCCTCGCCACCCTCACCGGCCTTGATCTCGACGATCACGTCCTTGGCGTCGTGCGGGTCGCGCGGAATGAGCAGCTCGGCGAGCCGCTCCTCCAGCACCGGCAGGGACCCGGCGATGGCGTCCGCCTCACCCGCGAAGGACGGGTCCTCGGCGGCCAGCTCGCGAGCCGCGACCAGATCGGCGCGGGCCTGCTCCAACTCGTCGGCGGCCTTGTGCAGCGGCACCAGCTCGGCGTACCGGCGGCCGACCCTGCGCGCGGTCGCCTGGTCGGCGTGGATGGCCGGATCGGCCAACCGCTTCTCCAGCTCCGCGTACTCGTCGAGAAGGCCGGCCAGACGCTCGCTGCTCATGCTGCGGATGCTCCTTCGACGGTGCGCGACGACCGGGCCGGGGCCGGGGGGCCAGCGGCCGGGCGGAAGTGGAGGAAAACGCGGACGGCGCCCGCGTCCGGTGGAAAACCGGACGCGGGCGCCGAACGAGCAGTTACTTGGCCTTCTTGGCCTGAACCTTGGCGTACTTCTGCTGGAACTTCGCGACCCGGCCGGCGGTGTCGAGAACGCGCTGCTTACCGGTGTAGAACGGGTGGCAGGCGCTGCAGGTCTCGGCGTGGATCGCCCCGCCCTTGGCGGTGCTGCGGGTCGTGAACGTGTTGCCACAGGAGCAGCTGACCTCGGTGGTCACGTACTCCGGGTGGATGTTTGCCTTCATGTCGCCTCGGTCCTCTCGTTGGTGGTCGCCGGGTCGCCGTCATCGCTCGTCGCGCCGTACGCGACGGGCTCGGGCGTGAACCGGAACCGGTGGCCGATTGACCAGTGTGCCATGGGCCTGAGCCCACCCGGTAATCGGGCCGCACACCTCGTCCGGCATCGTCAACACGTGCCTACCCGTCCGCATTCCCGCCGGCTGGTGGGGCATTCGCGCGTCCGGCGGACCGCCGCCAGGTACCCCGACCGGGGTACGCCCGCCGAGCCGGAGGTGCGTCGATGACACGCCTGATCGCCACCCGGGGACTGCCCGCCTCCGGCAAGACGACGTTCGCCCGCACGCTCCAGCCGTCGGTCCTCCGGGTCAACCGGGACGATCTGCGCCGGATGCTGCACGGCGAGCGGTTGTTCACGCAGTGGGCCGAGGCGCAGGTGACAGCCGTACAGCAGGCTCAGGTCGAGGCGCTGCTGCGGGCCCGAGCGGACGTCTGCGTGGACGACACCAACCTGCGCGCGCGAACTTTGCGGGGCTGGGCCGAGCTGGCCGCCCGCCACGGCGCGGACTTCGAGGTGCACGACTTCACCGACGTGCCGCTGGACGAGTGCCTGCGCCGCGACGCCGCCCGTCCGGCCGCCGACCAGGTCGGCGCGGACGCGATCCGCCGGCTGCACGAGCGGTACCTGCAGGGGCGGGAGTTGCCGTTGCCGGTGCCGCAGGCCCGCACCGGACGCCCCGCCGTGGTGCACCCGCCGTCGACCGAGCCACCGGAGATCGTCCTGGTGGACATCGACGGCACCGTCGCGCTGGCCGTCTCCCGCAGCCCGTACGACATGACCCGGGTGGGCCAGGACGCGCCGAACCCGGCGGTGATCGCGGCGGTCCGGGCGATGCACGCGGCCGGGTACGGGGTGGTCTTCTGCTCGGGGCGGGACGCCTCCGCCCGCGCGGCCACCGAGGCGTGGCTGGCCCGGCACGTACGAGTGCCCTACCTGGGCCTGCACCTGCGGGCCGTCGGCGACTCCCGGAAGGACTCGATCGTCAAGCGGGAGATCTACGACCGGGAGATCCGGGACACCTACCGGGTGGCCGGCGTCTTCGACGACCGTGTCCAGGTGGTCCAGATGTGGCGATCTCTCGGTCTCACCGTCTTCCAGGTGGCCGACGGCGACTTCTGAGGTGTCCGGACGGGCCCCGCGCGTGGGGGCCCGTCCGGACAGGTCACCCGGTGACGGTGGTGGTGGCCTCGGCGCGGACGCCGTTGACCTCGACCGTCAGACGGATCGGCGCGCCGGGCCGCAGCGCCGTCAGGGTGCCGGTGGCCGGGTCGAATCGGGCCGTGTGCCACTGGCGCACCCCGGCCGCCGAGCCGACGTGCACTCCCGGCGAGGCCGACCAGTCGGCGCTGACCGGGGCGGCCACCGGGACCGTACGCCCACCGGGTTGGGTCAGCGTGGCTGTCACCGACGCCGGGGTGCCGACCGCGACGCTGGCCGGGGCGGTCAGCGCGAGCCGATCGGTGTGCGGGTGGAACTCCGCGTCCACCCAGCGCGGGCCCTCGGCGAGCGGGTCACGACGGGCCCGGTCGGCCTCGGCCGGGGTCACCGGGTCCACGCCGAACTCCGTCCAACCGGTGAAGCCGCCCTGGTCGGCAGGGGTGGACGGCGTCTTGCCCGCATTACCGTTGATCACGTACGGCACCCCGTCCACGCGGTCGGCGTGGAAGGTGCCGACGTGCCCGCCCACGAACAGCGCGCCCTTGCCGGTGTGGTGCTGGAAGTCGGCCAGCCACTGCTCCAGCAGCGCCGCCTCCTTGCGGTCGCCGAGCTGGCTGGCCTGCGCCGGGCTGGGGTCACGCGGCGGGTGGTGGTGCAGGACGACGACCGAACCCACGCGCCGGTCGGTGGCCGCCGCGTCCAGCGTCTCGCGGAGCATCCGTACCTGGTCGAAGCCTCCGCCGCGCAGCGTCCCGGTGGACGAGTTCAGCGTGACGAACCGGGTGCCGTTGTGGTCGAACACCCGGGAGGTGGCGCCGAACGCGGCAGCGAAGTTGCTGATCGGGGCGCCCATGATCTCGTGGTTGCCGGGCACGTAGTACCAGGGCAGCGCGTCGCCCAACTCCTCGTCGAGGATCCGCCGGGCCAGCGCGAAGTCGGCCGGGTAGGCGGTGTCCACGAAGTCGCCGTTGATCAGGAGGAGGTCCGGCCGGGCCGCCCGCACCTCGCGCAACGTCCGCCGGGCCTGGGCAACGAGGTCGCTGTCCGGGTCGGCGGCGACGAACTGGGCGTCGGAGAGCACCGCGAACCGCCACGGCGCGCCGTCCACCGTGCCGTCGCGGACCACCACCCGATCGGTACGCGGGGCCACCTCCGGGACGTCGACAGTCGGTGGCACCTTCGCTACCAGGTCATCGATGATCACCTCGCTGGTGTACTGCGCCGCGGCGTTCGTCTCGGCCACGTAGAAGCGGCGTACCCGCACCGGGTACTGCACCCCGGCCGGCACCGCGAACTCCACGTACCGCCAGCCGGTCCAGGTGATCAGTGGGCCACGCAGCACGTGCTGGGTGTCCTGGGCGTCGTGCAGGTGCAGGCTGGGCCACTCCCCGGTGCCGTTGCCGTGGATCCACATCCCGAATGCCTGCGGCTGACCGGGCACCTCGATCCAGGCGGGCGGGTCGGCGTACGCGGCCCGCGTGCCGGTGGACTGGCTGAAGTCGTACGACATTCGCAGGCCGGTGCCGCTGTGCCCGGGGGCCGGAGCCACCGAACCGCTGGCCCGGGCCTGGCTGAACCGCCAGGACGCGGCGTCGTCGAAACCGGCGACCGGCACGTCGGTCAGCCCGACGGTGACCGGCAGGACAGCGCTCGTGCCTTCGACGTGAACGGTCACCAGGCCCGAGCCGGTGTCCCGTAACGCGGCGATGGACAGGTTGCCGTCCCCGGTGGGGGTGATCCGCAGCAGGTCCCTGTCGTAGTCGAGGGTGAGGTCGGCCGGCTCGATCGGCGCGGTGTTGCCTTCGGCGTCGTATCCGACCACGCCGACGACTGCGTTACCGTCCTGGCCGGTCAGTCCGACCCGCGGCTCGGTGGTGCCGATCCGGGCCAGCGGGCCGAGGACTGTGAGGTTCAGCGAGCCGGTGACCCGCCCCCGTGCGGCGGTGACAGTGCTGGCCCCTGGCGCGCCGGCGTGGAACACGCCGTCACTGTCGATGCGGCCGCGTACCGCCGGGGTCGCCCGCCAGGTGGGGGCGCCGGCCGCCGGGCCGTACGTCTCGTCGTAGCCGGATGCGGTGATGGTGCGGGTCAGCCCGGGGAAGACCCGGTCGGGCCGCCCGCCTCGCACCGGTGAGACGCCCGGGGCGGCGGTGGGGTCGCTGGCCGTCTCGACCCAGTAGCCGGTGAGTCGACCGCTGCCCTTCGGCGCGTAGATGGCCAGGCCGTTGGGCACGGCCCGCTCGCTGCCGTCGGAGGGGCCGTTCTCCAGTTGCACGGCGGGTGCGCCCGGCTCCCGGGCCAGCAGCGTGGACGATCCGCCACCGTCCAGGTTGAGCGCGTGGTGGGCACCCAGTTCGACCATCATCCGGCCCATCTCGGTCTGCGTCACGCCACGGCTGTCGACCTGACGCCCGTCCACCGTCAACATGATCATCTTGCGGCCGTCGGCGCTGAACCCGACGGCGGTGCGGGGGGCGAGGGTCGGGTCGGCGATGCTCTGCACGACGCCGTCACGGACCAGGACGTTGCCGCCCCCGACCGCCGCGTGCAGGGTGCTGCCGTCGGCGGGCTTCGGCCGCCAGGCCACCGCCACCGGGTCACCGGGGCGCAGGGCGGCCAGCGCGTCCGCGCCGAGGTCGCGGCCGAGCAGCACGGTGCTCCCCGCGACGATCGGGCCGCTGCCGGCCACGCTTCTCACAGCGGCCACCCGACCGCCGGTCACTGTGACCTCGACCACCCGGTCCGCGCCCTCGACGGCACGCTGCCGGGAGTACGTCCCCCACAGCTCGGTGAAGGCGCCGATGCCGTCGGCCTGCACCATGTTGTTGAACTGGGTCAGCGGGACCGGCCCGGTGGGCAGTGTCGCGCTGCCGTCGAAGTTCACCTCGACCACCCGCCCGAGCCCGTTCGTGGTGACCGCCACCGCGTTGCGGTGACCGCTGACCCCCGACTGGATCAGCTCGCCGTCACGGACGCCGACGCCCTGGGCGGCGCCGGAGTTGTTGATGTCGAAGAAGTCGCCGTTGACAGCGGCGACGGCGTGCGTCTGGTCCACCGCCTTTCGCAGCGGCTCGGCCCGGCTGACCGCGCCGGAGTTGACGTAGTCGACGGTGGAGCCGCCGGCCAGGTCGGTGGTGAGCGCGTCGGCGCGCAGCCAGCCCTCGGCGTCGTACCTGTCGAAGGACGTCAGCTGCACGCCCGGCGCCACCGGCCGGGTGGCCTTCGTGGTCTCCAGCCCGCCGGCCGGCTCCAGACCATCAGCGCCGGTGGTCGGGGCGGTCGCGACTGTCGGGGCGGCGGCCAGGCTGACCGAGCCGGCCGGGCGGGAGGACGCGGGCGGCGCGTCCTCGGCGATGGTGGGTGAGGCCACTGACGACGAGGCCACTGTGGGCGGGTCGATGGTGGGTGCGGCGGTGGCCGGCGGCGACAGGGCCAGGGCGAGCAGCGGCGTCAGCAGCAGGACGCCGGTGCGGCGGGCGGATCGTCTGCGGGTACGCATGGACGACAGTCAACCCGGCAATGAATAGAAGTTTCAATACCTGTCGACTTAACCGAAGGAAAATTCCACCATCTCGCGCCGCGGGCGCCATCTCCCGCCGACTGCGGATGTCGGCCGGGGGGACATGACGAAGGGGCACGGCCGCGATGGCCGTGCCCCTACGTCGTCAGGCGGGGATGGTTACTCCCCCGGCGTCGACTTCGCGATCTGCATCAGGAACTCGATGTTCGTGCGGGACTGCTTGAGCCGGTCCAGCAGGAGATCCATCGCGGCCTGCGAGTCCAGCGAGTGCAGCACCTTCCGGAGCTTGTGGATGATGGCCAGCTCTTCCGGTGCGAGCAGGACCTCTTCCTTACGCGTACCGGACGGGTTGATGTCGATGGCCGGGAAGGTCCGCTTGTCGGCGATCTTCCGGTCCAGCTTCAACTCGGCGTTGCCGGTGCCCTTGAACTCCTCGAAGATGACCGTGTCCGCCATGGAACCGGTCTCCACCAGCGCCGTGGCGATGATGGTCAGCGACCCACCGTTCTCGATGTTGCGGGCCGCGCCGAGGAAGCGCTTCGGCGGGTAGAGCGCTGTGGAGTCGATACCACCCGACATGATCCGGCCGCTGGCCGGCGCCGCCAGGTTGTACGACCGACCGAGCCGGGTCACCGAGTCGAGCAGCACGACGACGTCGTGTCCAAGCTCGACGAGGCGCTTGGCCCGCTCGATGGCCAGCTCCGCCACTGTGGTGTGGTCCTGCGGCGGACGGTCGAACGTGGCCGCGATGACCTCGCCCTTGATCGACCGCTGCATGTCGGTGACCTCTTCAGGCCGCTCGTCCACCAGCACCACCATCAGGTGGCACTCCGGGTTGTTGCGGGTGATCGCGTTCGCGATCGCCTGCAGCACCATCGTCTTACCCGCCTTGGGCGGAGACTGGATGAGTGCCCGCTGGCCCTTGCCGATCGGCATGACCAGGTCGATGACCCGGGTGGTCAGGATGTGCGGCTCGGTCTCCAGCCGCAGGCGCTCCTGCGGGTAGAGCGGGGTGAGCTTGTAGAACTCCGGACGACGCCGCGCCTCCTCCGGCTCCATCCCGTTGATCGTGTCCAGCCGCATCAGCGGGTTGTACTTGTCGCGCCGCTGGTCGCCGCTGTTGCCGCCCTCTCGGGCCGCCCGCACCGCACCGGTGATCGCGTCACCGCGGCGCAGTCCGTACTTCTTGATCTGGGACATCGAGACGTACACGTCGTTCGGGCCGGCCAGGTAACCGGTCGTCCGCACGAAGGCGTAGTTGTCGAGCACGTCGATGATGCCGGCCACCGGGACGAGCACGTCGTCGTCGTTGACCTGCGGCTCACGTCCGCCGGTGTCGGCACCGGTCTCGGTGCGCTCGCCACGCCCGCGGCGACGGTCCCGGAAGCGGCTGCGCCGGCCGCGCCGGCCACCACCCTCGTCGTCGTCGTCGCTGTCCCGCTCGGCACGCTGACCACGGTCGTTGCGGTCGTTGCGGTCACCGCGGTCGGGTCGGTCGTTGCGCTCGGCCCGCTCGCCCCGATCGGCACGCTCGCCCCGGTCGTTGCGCTCGGCCCGCTCGCCCCGATCGGCACGCTCGGTCCGGTCGTTGCGCTCGCCCCGGTCGGCACGCTCGCCCCGGTCGGCACGGTCGCCCCGGTCGGCCCGCTCGCCCCGATCGGCACGGTCGGTCCGGTCGTTGCGCTCGCCCCGCTCGGCACGATCGCCCCGCTCGGCACGATCGCCCCGCTCGGCACGATCGCCCCGCTCGGCACGGTCGCCCCGCTCGGCACGCTCCGGACGCTCGGCCCGGTCGCGGCGGTTCTCGCCACGGTCGGCCCGCTCGCCGGCTTCCGCCTCGTCGGTACGCGTCTCGGTCGCCCGCGCCTCAGTCGCCCGCGGCTCGGTCGCCCGTGCTTCGGTCGCCCGCGTCTCGGTCGCCCGTGCCTCAGCGGGGCGAGCCTCGGTGGTACGGGCCTCCGCCGTTGCGGTCCGGCTCCGCCGGGTGCGGCTACGGCCCTCGGTCTCGGCGGCCGGCTCGGCCGGCGCCTGCTCGGCACCGCGTCCTTCGGCTGCCGGCCGGTCGGCGGTCTCCCGCACCTCGGCGCGCACTCCCTCACGGGTCGGGGCGGCCGCGGCCGCGACCTCGGCCCGTGGTCGAGGGGTCCCGGCGGCGTTGCCGCCCTGCCGCTCGGAAATCGCGGCGATCAGCTCGCCCTTGCGCATGCGAGCCGTGCCGGAGATGCCGAGCGACGCAGCCAGGCTCTGCAGCTCCGGCAGCAGCATCGCCGACAGACCGGTGCCGCTACGCCGACGACGGGCGGGAGCGGCTGCGGTGGCATCGCCAGCGACGTTGGAAACATCCGACGTCACGTCGGTGGTGTCGCTCAATGGATTCCTTCCCTCGATAAGGCCGGGACTGCCCGGAGTCGGAACTCAGGTGGCCGGGCGGCCTCGGTGCACCCGCCTCGCAAGGACGCGTCGCGGGAGTCTGTGACACAGCAGCCGGTCGGTATCCCGACTCACCAACGTCGGTGAGCAGGTCTCGCCGTCTGCGGCGACCTGTGGAAACTGCGGTGCGGCGTGGGCCTTTGGCAGGGGTAGACGGGCTGACCGCCGAGAGCTTCGGGGGTGCGCCGCCCCGCAGGAGATCGCGTGCTTCGCGGCTGTGCTAGGTCTAGAGCGTAATCAACTCTTCCGACCTGCGGCAACAGGGTCCCGCTCGGCGTGTCCAAGTCTACCCCGAGCGACCCGCGCGCCGCTGACGTCTATCGGTAACTGCCAGATCTCCCAGTCTGTTCCCACCGGGAAGCCCGCTGGAGGCTGGCTGAGCGCCAGCACAGTCGGCCCCGCCCCACTGACCACAGCTGCCACATCGGCCGCACGTAACGCGCTGACCAGGGCAGACGTGCCTGGCATCCCGGCGGCGCGGTAATCCTGGTGGAGTCGGTCGACGGTGGCCGGCAGCAGCAGGGACGGGTCCGTGGTGAGCGCGTGCACCAGCAGCGCCGCCCGCCCGGCGGTCAACGCGGCGTCACCATGCGGCACTGTCGCCGGCAGAGCCGCCCGCGCGGTCGCTGTCAAACCGCGTTCCGCCGGGACGAAAACAGTGGGCCGCACCGCCTCGGCGACCGGCAGGGAGACCGCCCGGGCGCCGCCCGGCTCGGACCAGGCCAACGTGAAACCGCCGAGCAGGCACGGCGCCACATTGTCGGGGTGGCCCTCGATCTCGGCGCACAGCCGCAGCGCACCGGCGTCGTCGAGGCGGTCCTCCCCATCGACGACGAGAGCACGGGCCAGCAGCACCCCGGCGACGATCGCAGCGGACGAGGAGCCCAGCCCACGTGCCTGGGGGATCCGGTTGACGCACTCCACGCTCAGCCCTGCGGGGTGGGCCCCGAGCACGTCGAACGCGGCGCGCATGGCGCTCACCACCAGGTGCCGGTCGTCGTCTGGCAGCTCACCGGCGCCCTGCCCGGTCACTGTCACCCGGACACCACCCGAGGCGATCTCGGCGGCCACGTCGTCGTAGAGCCCGAGCGCGAGACCCAGCGCGTCGAAGCCCGGGCCCAGGTTGGCGCTGGTCGCCGGGACGCGGACCCGGACCGGCTCGGCGGTGAAGTTCGTCGGCACGCGCTCATGCTATGGCCCGGGACCGACGAACTGGTCCCGCGCCCGCTGCCTGGGACCGCCGAGTTCAGCCGGCCGGGTCCGGGACCGGCTCGACGGCCGGATCGGTGAGCGACAGTCGGCGGGTGGCGATCCGCCAGCCGACCGCGTACACGAGAGTGATCAGACCGCAGCCGGCGAGCACCACCCGTTCGTCGACCGAGTCCACCACCAGGGCCACCGCCAGTTGACTCACCGAGATCGCCAGCGTCGCCAGCATCATGTCGGTGGCGAAGACGCGGCCCCGCAACCGGTCCGGAACTTCACCCTGAAGGGCGAAGTTCGACATCACCCAGTTGCTGCCACCCGCGAAGTGCGCCACGAAGACCAGCAGCAGCACCAGCGGAAACCATCGCACCACCGAGGTGCCCAGGTAGGACAGGCCGTAGAGCGACATGGACAGCGCGAGCCCGGGCAGCAGCCAGGCCCGGTTGGTCAACACCCGGCGCATCAGGATCGGCCCCACCAACGCTCCCGCGCCGCGTACGGCGAAGAGCAGGCCGGCGCCGAGCGGGCCCACACCGTACACGCCGGCCAGCAGCGGAAACACTGTCAGCACGCCGTTTCCCAGGCCCACCGCGGACTTGACGGTGACCAGCGCGAGCACCCGGGGGCGGTGGCCGATGTAGCCGAGCGCCTCGCGGACCGCCGACCACGTCCGCTGGGCCGGTTGGTCGGCGTCCCGGGGCGCCTGCAACGGCCGGCGGATCCGGGTGGCGAGGGTCGCGGCCACCGCGAGGCTCGCCGCCGCCACCCAGAAGCAGACGTACGGGCCGGCAGCGGTGCTGAGCACGCCGCCGAGCGAGGCACCGACCACTGTCATGGTGCCCCAGGCCGAACCGGCGACGGCGTTGCCCGCGGCGAGTTCGTGCGGCTCCAGCACGTTGGGCAGCGCGGCCTGGGCGGCCGGCGAGTAGAACGCCTTGGCGACCGCCACCACACCGATCGCCACCAGCGCCAGCCACGCCGTTCCGGCGTTGCGCACGCCGAGCAGCAGCAACACGCCCGCGAGCGCGGCCACGTTCGCGGCGATCATGATTTTCCGGCGGTCGAAGCGGTCGGCGATCGTGCCCGTGTACGGCAGCAGCAACGCCACGATGCCGGTGTCCACCGCCAACACCAGTGCGCCCCAGACGCCGCTGCCGGTCAGTTGCGGCAGCAGCACCAGCAGCGGCACCATGACGAACCAGTCGGCGCCGAAGACCACCAGCTCGGCGAGGAACAGGTTGCGGAAGCTCCGATTGCCGGTCAGAACCGAGAGGGTGGACGCCACGGAGCGCGACCCTACCTGGTCGGTGTCGCAGCCACACCTGCTCCCAGCAGCGCCGAAACCGTGACGAAGGTGTAACCGCGCGACCGTAACCCGTTGATCATGTCCGTCAGACCCCGCAGCGCGACCAGCCGCCGGCGGGCCCCCACATCGTGGCCGAGCACTATCGTTCCCGGTCGAACCTCGGCCACCATCCGTTGGGCGTGACCGGCCGGATCGTCGGGGAACTGGCGCTCCACCATCTGCAACGACCAGAGCACCAGCCGATAGTCCAGCCGGGCCGCCGCGTGCAGCACCGCCCCGCCCAGGTGGCCGTACGGCGGGCGCAGGAGCGCCGGCGGCACCCCGGTCAGGTCGGTGATCGCGTCGTGGCTGCGGCGCAGGTCGTCGTACGCCTCGGCGGCGTCCAGTTCGGCCAGGTCCCGGTGTTCCCAGCTGTGGTTGCCCACCTCGTGCCCGGCCAGCCGGTCGCGGACGACGTCGGCGTGCCGACGGACCTGCGCCCCGACCATGAAGAAGGTGGCCGGAACCCGATGCTGGGCCAGGGTGTCGAGCACCATGGGTGTCCACTGTGGTGCTGGGCCGTCGTCGAAGGTGAGGGCCACCAGGCGTTGGTTGGTCCGCACGGACCAGACGACCTCCAGCGCGCCGGAGCCGACATCCTGTTGGCCGCTACCGAGGGTGGTGCTGGCGGGGCCGCCGGCGATCGGCATCCGGCGATGAGTGATCCACCACGCCTCGGACGTCCCCGCACCGATGGCCACACCGCCCACCACCAGGAGGCCACGGCGCAGCAGGTCGCGTCGCCCCCACCCACGCGCGCCCTCGGCCATCTGCCCGCCCCGCTTCACCCACACTCCCCACCCGTCTACGAGGAGTATGCAAGAAGTTACACAAAGTATGGGTGGTCGAGTCGGAGTGTTTTCGGTCGAATGAACCTGGAACGCCCCCGACGAAAATCCGCCGGGGGCGTTCCGAAGCGCGCTGCGACCTACTCGGTCGGCTCCGCCGGAGGCAACGGCGAGGTACGGCTACGCGGCAACCGCAGCACCTCGAACTGGTCCGTGCCCTCCACCAACGCGGCCGACGGCGCGGGTCGCCCGGCCGGCTGCACACCCTCGGCAGCGACCGGGGCGGGCGCGCCGCTCGGCACCGCGACCTGGTTCGGCGCCGGCACCTCGTCGGTCTCCGTCGTGGTCACCGCCGACCCTCCGGAACGACGCCGTGCACGCCGAGCCCGCAGCGACTCCTTGGTGTGCTCCACCATCGTGTAGAGCGTCGGCACCAGGATCAACGTGAGCAGCGTCGAGCTGAGCAGACCACCGATCACCACGACCGCCAGCGGCTGAGAGATGAAGCCGCCCTCACCGGTCAGCCCGAACGCCATCGGCAGCAGCGCGAAGATGGTCGCCACCGCCGTCATCAGGATCGGGCGCAGCCGGCGACGGCCACCTTCGACCACCGCCTCCCGGACCCCCATGCCCTGCGCCCGGTACTGGTTGATCAGGTCGAGCAACACGATCGCGTTGGTCACCACGATGCCGACCAGCATCAGCACACCGATCAGCGCCGGAACACCGAGCGGCGTCCCGGTGACCAACAGCAGACCGATGGCACCGGTCGCCGCGAACGGGATCGAGATCAGCAGGATCAACGCCTGGGTGAGGCTGCGGAACGTGGCCACCATGATCAGGAAGACGATGGCGATCGCGGCCAGCACCGCCAGACCCAGGTCCGCGAAGGCATCCGCCTGATCCGCGCTGACACCACCGATGGTGAAACTCGCACCCGGCACGTTGATGCCGTCCAGCCGCTTCTGCAACTCCTGGCTGGTCGCGCCCAGGTTCGACCCGGTCGCCGCGCCGGTCACCGACACACTGCGCTCACCGTCGATCCGGGTGACCTGCTGCGGGCCTTCGCCCTGGGTGACCTGCGCGATGTCGCCCAGCTTGACCGGACCAACAGGCAGCGCGCGCAGCTCCTCCACTGTCATCGGCGGCTGCGTGCCCAACCGCAGCACCACGTTCTGCTGCTGGCCGTCGAGCGCTACCTGACCCAGCGGCGCTCCCCGGAACGCCTGCGACACGAGCTGCCCCACGGCGGCCTCGGTGAGCCCGACCCGACCCGCGGCGACCCGGTCGACCGCCACGTCGACCCGCGGTACCCGCGCCGCCAGGCTGGTGGAGACGTCCTCGACGTCCGGGACGCCGTCCATCGCGGCCCGCACCTCCTCGGCGGCCCGGGTCAGCGTCTCCGGGTCGCTGGCCTGGACGATCACCTCCAGCTGGCTGGTCGACGCCTCCTGCCCGCCACCGAAGCTGATCTCACCCACACCGGCGCCGAGCTTGTCGAACTCCTTGCGCAGCACCTCACGCATCTGCTTCGCGTCGGTGTCACCGTCGAGCGCCAGCGACCAGCTGGCGACGTTGTTGCCGCCGCCGCCCGCCCACGGGTTGTCCCCACCGCCGGCTGTCACCTGGTACGTCTCGACACCGTCGGTGCGGGACAGCACCGACTCGACCTGCTTGGCCGCCGCGTCGGTGGCCGCCAGGCCACTGCCGGCCGGCAGTTCCTGGCTCATGTTGAGGGTGTCCTGGCCGGAGTCGTCCAGGAAGTTGGTCTCCAACTTCTGCGCCAGACCGAACGTGCCGAAGAGCACCAGCAGGCCGAGCCCGACGGTGATCCAACGGGTCGACCGCTTGCGGGTGGCGAACCCGATCACGGGCAGGTACGCCCGCTGCAACGGGCTGCGCAGCTCCTTCTCCTCCGCGGCGTGCCGTACCGCCTCGTCGTCAGCGGTGCCGCCGCGCGGCTTGAGGAACCAGTACGCGAGGACCGGGATCACTGTCAGCGACACCAGCAGCGAGGCGAGCAGAGCCACCGTCACGGTGATCGCGAACGGCGCGAAGAGTTGGCCCACGAACCCGCCGACCAGCGCGATCGGCGCGAACACCGCCACCGTGGTGAGCGTGGACGCGGTCACCGCACCGGCGACCTCCCGGACGCCGGTGATGATGGCGTGCCGTTTCTCCTCGCCGTACTCCAGATGTCGTTTGATGTTCTCCAACACCACGATCGAGTCGTCGACCACCCGACCGACCGCGATGGTCAACGCGCCGAGGGTGAGCAGGTTGAGCGAGTAGTCGCCGATCCACAGGGCGATCAGCGCCACCAGCACGGAGAGCGGGATGGAGACCGCGGTGACCACCGTCGAGCGCACCGACAGCAGGAAGACCAGGATGACGATGACCGCCATCACCAGGCCCAGCAGGCCCTCCGTGGTCAACGACTCGATCGACTTCTCGACGAACGGCGCCTGGTCGAAGACCACTGTCAGCTCCGCGCCGGAGGCGTCCTTCAGGTCGTCGAGCCGGTCCCTGATCTCGTGCGAGATCTCCACGGCGTTGCCGTCCGGCGAGGCCGTGACCGCGATGCCGAGGCTGTCCTTGCCGTTGGTCCGGGTGATCGCCGTGGCCGGTGCGAGCTGCTGCTCGACCGTCGCCACGTCACCGAGGCGAACCGGTGCCGCGGCCGGGGCGACAACGATGCCGCGCAGCTCCTCCAGGGTGGCGATCGGCGTTCCGACCTGCACCGGGAGGGCCAAGGCGCCGTCGGTCACCGCGCCGGCCGGAACCGCCACGCCGTTGGTCTTCAGCGCCGCGCCGATCGCCGTCGGCTGGATCTTCGCGGCGGCCAGCTTCGCCGGGTCCGGGGTGATCACCACGACGTTGTCGCGGGTGCCGGTCACCTCGACGGTGCGTACCCCCTCGATGCCCTCCAGCTCCGGCACCACGGTCGCGCGCAGCTTCTCGGCGAGCGCCCGCTCGTCCGCCGCGCCGGCCGCGGCCAGCACCACCGCCGGCAGGTCGTCGGTGCTACCCGCGATGACCTGCGGGTCGACGCCCTCCGGCAGTTGGGCGTCGATCCGGCTCAACGCGGTCTGCATCTTGTTGACCACGTCGTCGAGGTCGGTGCCGAACTCGTACGTCACCTGGACGGTGGCCGCCCCCTCGCGGGAGGTGGAGGTGACCTGGTCCAGCCCCGGGATGCCCTGGAGGGCGTTCTCGATCGGCTCGGTCACCTGCGACTCGACGATCTCGGGGCCGGCGCCGGGGTAGGGGGCCACGATGAACGCGGCCGGGAACTCGAGCGACGGCAGCAGTTGCTGCTTCAGCGACGGCACGGCGAACACTCCGAACACCGTGGTCACCACCGCGATGAGGGCAATCAGCCCTCGGTTGGCGAGGCTGAATCTGGCGAGCAGCGACATCGGCCTGGCTCACTCCTGAACGAGAATGCGGGCGGGGATACCCGAAAGTGTGCCGGACTCGCATACCTCGGCCCCCGCCGCCCCCGGACCGTCGCGCCGTCCAGTCACCCGCCGTCGATCACCACCCGGAGGTGGCGCGCTCAGGCCAGGTCGAGGGCGCGCGCCGCAGCCAGCGGGTCGTTCGCGATGGTCACCGGCGCCGGCGCAGTGGAGATCGCCCATTCCGGGTCCTTCAGCCCGTGGCCGGTCACAGTGCAGACCACAGTGGAGCCGGGCGGCACCGCGCCCGCCGCGGCCTGCTGCAGCAGGCCGGCCACGCTGGCCGCGCTGCCCAGCTCGACGAAGACCCCCACCTCACGGGCGAGCAGACGGTACGCGGAGAGGATCTCCCGGTCGGTCACCGACGCGATCAGGCCACCGGAGGCGTCCCGGGCATCCAATGCCTTGGTCCAGCTGGCCGGGTTGCCGATCCGGATCGCGGTGGCGATGGTGGACGGCTCCGGCACCACCTGCCCGGTCACGATCGGGGCCGCCCCGGCGGCCTGGAAGCCGTACATCTTCGGGGCGCGGGTGGTGGCGCCGGCGGCCAACTCCTCGGCGTATCCCATCCAGTACGCGGAGATGTTGCCGGCGTTGCCGACCGGCAGGCAGTGGATGTCGGGCGCGTCACCGAGCGCCTCGACGATCTCGAAGGCAGCGGTCTTCTGGCCGTGCAGCCGGTCGATGTTCACCGAGTTGACCAACGCGACCGGGTAGTCCTGGGCGAGCTTGGCGGCCGTCGCCAGGCAGTCGTCGAAGTTGCCGTTCACCTGCAGCAGCTTCGCGCCGTGCACCAGCGCCTGGGCCAGCTTGCCCAGCGCGATCTTGCCCTGCGGCACCAGCACGGCGCAGGTCAACCCGGCGCGGGCCGCGTACGCCGCGGCGGAGGCGCTGGTGTTGCCGGTGGAGGCGCAGATGATGGCCTTGTTGCCGGCCTCGACCGCCTTGGACACCGCGAGGGTCATCCCCCGGTCCTTGAAGGAGCCGGTCGGGTTGGCGCCCTCCACCTTGAGGTGCACGTCGCAACCGAGCCGGGCGGACAGCACCGGCGCCGGCAACAGCGGGGTGTTGCCCTCGTGCAGCGTGACGACCGGCGTGGCCGCAGTGACCGGCAGCCGATCCCGGTACGCCTCGATCAGACCCCGCCACATGTCGCTCTCCTCGCTTCTACCGCTGCGCCCACCCGATATCAGGGCCACCTTGGACCAGCCCGCTGGAGTGGTCAATGGCACACCCCCGCCTACCCACCTGGCGGGACGCGCGAGCCGTTCCGTCGATGATGCAACGACTCAGGCGTCGCCCTCGACCCGCAGCACACTGGTCACCGACCGGACAATGTCCAGACCGCGCAGCTCGCCGACTGTCGCGGCGAGCGCGGCATCCGGTGCCACATGCGTGACGATGACCAGCTCGGCGTCGCCGTCGCGGCCCGCTGGCCCGCCCGCCGAGCCCTGCCGCACCGTCGCGATCGACACGTCGTGCCGGGCGAAGACGCCCGCCACCGAGGCCAGCACACCCGGGCGGTCGGCCACGTCGAGGCTCACGTGGTAGCGGGTCAACGCCTCACCCATCGGCCGTACCGCGAGGGCCGCGTACGCGCTCTCGCTGGCCGCGCGCACCCCGGCGAGCCGGTTGCGGGACACCGCGACCACGTCACCGAGCACCGCGCTGGCGGTGGGTGCGCCACCGGCGCCCCGACCGTAGAACATCAACTGCCCGGCCGCGTCCGCCTCCACGAAGACCGCGTTGAACGCGTCCCCGACGCTGGCCAGCGGGTGGCTGCGCGGGATCATCGCCGGGTGCACCCGGACGCTGACCGTCTCCCGGCCGGTGGGGTCGACACCCCGGGCCGCGATGCAGAGCAGTTTGATCGTGCAGCCCATCGCCTGGGCGCTGGCCATGTCCGCGGCGGTCACCTCGGTGATGCCCTCGCGGTGCACGTCGGCGGCGCCGACCCGGGTGTGGAACGCCAGCGAGGCGAGGATCGCCGCCTTCGCCGCCGCGTCGAAGCCCTCCACGTCGGCGGTCGGATCGGCCTCCGCGTACCCCAGGGCTGTGGCCTCTTCGAGGGCCTCGGCGAAGCCGGCGCCGGTCGCGTCCATCGCGGAGAGGATGAAGTTGGTGGTGCCGTTGACGATGCCGGTGACCCGGTTGATCCGGTCGCCGTGCAGCGACTCCCGTAGCGGGCGCAGCAGCGGGATGGCCCCGGCCACTGACGCCTCGTAGTAGAGGTCGCCGCCGCCCTCGGCCGCCGCCTCGTGCAGGGCCACGCCGTCCTCGGCGAGCAGCGCCTTGTTGGCGGTGACCACGCTCTTGCCGGCGCGCAGCGCCTCGACCAGCCAACTCCGGGCCGGTTCGATGCCACCGACCACCTCGATCACCACGTCCACGTCGTCGCGCTTGATCAGGCCAAGCGCGTCGGTGGTGAAGAGGTCCTCGTCGACCGGCAGGTCACCCCGGTCGCGGCCGAGCCGACGGACGGCGATGCCGGCGATCTCCAGCGGGGCGCCGATCCGCGCGGTGAGGTCGGCCGACTGCTCGTGCAGCAGCCGGACCACCTCCTGGCCGACAGTGCCACAGCCGAGCAGCGCCAAGCGCACAGGTGACGTCATCCAACATCCAATGCGAGCAGGTCCTCTTCGGTTTCCCGCCGGACGATCAGGCGCGCCTGGCCGTCGCGCACCGCGACCACCGGTGGCCGGGGCACATGGTTGTAGTTGCTGGCCATGCTTCGGCAGTACGCACCGGTGCCGGGCACCGCTACAAGATCTCCGGGCTGCACGTCGGCGGGCAGGAATTCATCCTTCACCACGATGTCCCCGGACTCACAGTGCTTTCCCACCACGCGGGCGAGCAACGGCTGCGCGGTCGACGCCCGCGAGGCCAGCGTCGCCGAATAGGTCGCGTCGTAGAGGGCGGTGCGGATGTTGTCGCTCATCCCGCCGTCGACGCTGACGTACGTCCGGAGGCCGTCGAGGTCCTTCACCGTGCCGACCTCGTAGAGGGTGAACACGGCCGGCCCGACGATGGCCCGGCCCGGCTCGATCGACAGGCGCGGCACTGCCAGGTTCTCCGCGGCGCACTCCGAATCGACGATCCTCCGAAGCCGCTTGGCCAGATCCTGCGGGGTCGCCGGGTCGTCCTGGGTGGTGTACGCGATGCCGAAGCCGCCGCCCAGGTCCAGCTCGGGCAGCTCCACCCCGCGCGCGTCGCGGATCTGCGCCTGCAGGGCGAGCACCCGCCGGGCCGAGACCTCGAAGCCGCTGGCGTCGAAGATCTGCGAGCCGATGTGCGAGTGCAGCCCGCGCAGTTCCAGCACACCCTCGTCGAGGATCTTGAACGCGGCGTTCGCGGCGGCGCCGCCGGCCAGCGAGAAGCCGAACTTCTGGTCCTCGTGGGCGGTGGCGATGAACTCGTGGGTGTGCGCCTCGACGCCCACAGTGACCCGGACCAGCACCCGGGGCCGGACCCCGCGCTCGCGGGCCAGCGCGGTGAGCCGGTCGATCTCGGTGAACGAGTCGACGATGATCCGGCCCACGCCCGCGTCCAGCGCCCGGCCCAGCTCGGCGACCGACTTGTTGTTGCCGTGGAAGCCGATCCGCTCCGGCGGCATCCCGGCCGACAGTGCGGTGGCCAGCTCGCCACCGGTGCAGACGTCCAGGTGCAGCCCCTCCTCGGCGATCATCCGGACCACCGCCCGGCAGAGGAACGCCTTGCCCGCGTAGAACACGTCCTCGGTCGGGAAGGCCGCCCGGAAGTCGCGGCAGCGCGAGCGCAGGTCGGCCTCGTCGAGGACGTACACCGGGGTGCCGAACTCGGCTGCGATGTCGCTGACGCTCAGGCCCGCCACAGCGACCGCGCCGTCGGCGCCGCGGGTCACCGACCGCGGCCACAGCGCCGGCACGAGGGCGTTGACGTCGGCCGGGGTACGCAGCCAGGCGGGCCCCTGGTTGCTGATGTCCGCGTGCAGCGCACCAGCCTCGTGAGCCCTCATGTCACATCCTCTCGGGTGCGGAGACGCCGAGCAGGAACAGGCCGTTGGCGACGACCGTGCGGGTGGCGTCGTTGAGCCAGAGCCGGGCCCGGTGCAGGTCGGTGATCTCCTCGTCGCCGCGCGGCAGGACCCGGCAGTCGTCATAGAACCGGTGGTAGGACGGCGCGATGTCCTCCTCCAGGTAGCGGGCCACCCGGTGCGGCTCGCGCAGCTCGGCGGCCGTCGCTACCACCGCCGGGAACTGGGCGAGCGCCTTGAGTAGCGTGTTCTCCTTCTCGTGGTCGAGCAGCTCGGGGCGGAACGCGTCGGCGTCCCCCCGAACCAGCCCCACCTCGGCGGCGTTGCGGGCCACACCCGCCGTCCGGGCGGCCACGTACTGCACCTTGTAGACCGGGTTGTCGTTCTTGGCCTTGGTCCACAGCTCGATGTCGATGTCGATCGGCGAGTCGCTGGAGTACCGGGCCAACGCGTACCGGGAGGCGTCCACGCCGATCGCCTCGACAAGGTCCTCCAGGGTGATCACGGTGCCGGCCCGCTTGCTCATCCGCATCGGGGCGCCGTCGCGCAGCAGGTTGACCAGCTGCCCGATGAGGATCTCCAGATTGCGCTCCGGGTCGTCGCCGAAGCAGGCGGACATCGCCTTCATCCGGCCGATGTAGCCGTGGTGGTCGGCACCCAGCATGATCACGACCCGCTCGAAGCCGCGCTCGCGCTTGTCCAGGTAGTAGGCGCAGTCCGCGGCGAAGTACGTCCACTCGCCGTTGGACTTGCGCAGCACCCGGTCCTTGTCGTCGCCGAAGTCGGTGGTGCGCAGCCAGGTGGCGCCCTCGGACTCGTAGAGGTGCCCCTGCTGGCGCAGCCGGGCCAGGGCGAGGTCCAGCTCACCCCGGTCGTGCAGGTCCTTCTCGTTGAAGTAGGTGTCGAACTCCACCCCGAAGTCGCGCAACGAGGTGCGGATCTCGTCGAACATCAGCGCGACGCCCTCGACCCGGAAGACCTCCTGGGCGGCGTCGTCGTCGAGCGAGCGCACCTCCGGCCGGCGGGCCTGCACCTCGGCGGCGATCTCGGCGATGTACGCCCCGCCGTAGCCGTCCTCCGGCGCCGGCTCGCCCTTGGCGGCGGCGAGCAGCGACCGGGCGAACCTGTCGATCTGCGAACCGGCGTCGTTGAAGTAGTACTCAGTGCCGACGTCGGCGCCGGTGGCCCGCAGCAGCCGGCTCAGCGCGTCACCGACGGCAGCCCAGCGGACCCCGCCGATGTGCACCGGCCCGGTCGGGTTGGCCGAGACGAACTCCAGGTTGATCTTCTCGCCGGCGAGCCGGTCGCTGCGGCCGTACTCCGCGCCGGTCTCGACGATCACCCGCGCGAGCTGACCGGCCGCGGCGGCGTCGAGCCGGATGTTCAGGAAGCCCGGCCCGGCGATTTCCACCGATTTGACCCCCGCCGCCCGACCCAGCTCATCGGCCAGGGCCGTCGCCAGCTCCCGGGGCGGGACGCCCACCTTCTTGCTCAACTGCAGCGCGAGCGTCGAGGCGTAGTCGCCGTGCTCGGGGTTGCGCGGTCGCTCCACCACCGTGCTCGCCGGCAGCGCGGCGCGGTCCAGCCCACGCTGCTCGAAGACGGCGTGGGCGGCGGCAAGGACGACCGAGGCTAGTTCTGCAGGAGTCACCCAACCATGTTATCGGGGGTAGACTCGGGCACTCGGCGGCTCCCCTGCGCGTCATCCGGCCCGCCACTCCCCTGACCGACCGACTTGACGAGGCACGATGAGCATCAGCACCCCGGGTGGCCCTGAGCGCCGCCCGACCGTGGTCAGCACCGGCAAGAAGCCGGCTGCGGGCCGGCCGGCGTCCGGCGCCAAGGCCGGTTCCGGCAAGCCGACGGGCTCCCCCCGGGCCGGGGGCAAGGGCCCGCGCAAGCCGGTCACCCCGGTCAAGGTGAGCCAGGGCCGCGCGTGGGGGCCGATCGCGCTCTTCGTCGCGGTCGGCGTGCTCGCGGCCGGCATCATCGGCTATGGCGCCTGGGCGTCGTTCCAGGGCTCCAAGCCGTGGGACAAGCGGGCCAACGCCAACATCCGCAAGTCCGACCCGGACAGCCTCAAGTACGAGTCGCACAAGTCGGGCCCGCTGACCTACAAGTACTCGCCGCCGGTGGGCGGGGTGCACAACGCCGCCTGGCAGAACTGCATGGGCGACGTGTACGACGCCCCGATCGCCAGCGAGCACGCGGTGCACAGCCTGGAGCACGGCGCGGTGTGGATCACCTACCGCCCGGACCTGCCCAAGGACCAGGTCGACAAGCTCGCCGGCAAGGTGCGCGGCGTCGAGAAGATGCTGATGAGCCCGTACGAGGGCCTGGACAAGCCGATTTCGCTGCAGGCCTGGGGCTACCAGCTCAAGGTCGACAACGCCGACGACTCGCGGGTCGACGAGTTCATCAAGGACCTGCGGGTGAACGCCTCCGTGGAGGGCCCGACGGCGCTCTGCAACACCGGCATCACCGCCACCGGCACCACGCCACGTGAACTCCAGCAACAGCAGCAGCCCACCCAGTAAGGACGGCAATGACCGCTCCGGCAACCACCGACAGCGAGTACGACGAGATCCCGGCCGCCCCGGACGAGGGCGGCCGGGCCCCGGCGTCGCGCTACGGCGTGCTGGCGCTCGCCATCATGCTGGTGGTGGGGCTCCTCCTCGGGTACGCGGGCGGTCTGCTCACCCCGCGGCTCACCCGACCCGGTGACGCCTCGGTCGAGGCGGGCTTCGCCCGGGACATGACGACCCACCACGCGCAGGCGGTGGAGATGAGCCTGATCGCGTACCGGTCGGCGACCCTCCCCGAGGTGCGGCAGATCGCCGTGGACATCGCCACCGGGCAGCAGGGCGAGATCGGCGCCATGCAGACCTGGCTGCGCGAGTGGGGTCTCAGCCCGACCGGGTCGAACCCGCCGATGTCGTGGATGTCCGACGGGGCCACCGTCAAGGACGGCCTGATGCCGGGCATGGCCACGCCGCAACAGATGACCGCCCTGCGCGACGCCCAGGGCATCGAGGTCGACAGGCAGTTCCTGACCCTGATGTACAACCACCACCTTGGCGGCATCCACATGATTGACGCGGCGCTCGGCGCGACAGACAACGCCGAGGTGGTGCGGGTGGCGAACACCATGAAAGCCACTCAGCAGACCGAACTGAACAACCTCCGGCAGCTCCAGGCGCAGGCCAAGGGCTGACCGACCGGACGGGCACCCGGCCCGCGTCCCCGCCGAACCGTGGCGGCGACGCGGGCCGCACCATGTCACCACCAGTGCCCCCAACCCGCGTCCCCACCAACCCGCCCCCGGCTCGCCCTCAGCCCAGCCCAGCCCTGGTCCCGGCCTGGCCCCTGCCCGGCCCGCCCAGCCCTGGCTCGACCCCCGACCCGGCCTGGCCCCGGCCTGGCCTGGCCCCGACCTGGCCTGGCCCCGACCTGGCCTGGCCCCGACCTGGCTCGACCCTCGGCCTAACGCGGCCCTGGTCCGGCCCCAGCTCGGCTCGGCCCCGGCTCGGCCCGGCCCTCAGGCCTTGATCGACTCGGCTTTCAGAAAACCGCGCCGTCCGCCCGACCGGGACACCCCGACCTTCAGGAACCCGAGTCGATCAACGCCGGCGGACCGCCACCGCGTGACCGAACTCAACCCGCCTCGGCCCGACCCGGCTCAACCCCCGGCCCGACCCACCCAACCCCGACTCGCCCCCGGCCCAACCCGGGCCCGGGCCAGCCCTCAAGCCTTGATCAACTCGGCTTTCAGAAAACCGCGCCGTCCGCCCGACCGGGACACCCCGACCTTCAGGAACCCGAGTCGATCAACGCCGGCGGACCGCCACCGCGTG
>NZ_JBFASO010000013.1:0-271900 GCF_040677775.1 Micromonospora sp. NPDC053740 | reverse complement strand
TCCCCCTCGCGGCGCTGGCACCACCCCGCCCCGCCCGGAGCAGCTCGGGCTCCGGCGAAAACCCACGGCCGCAACCACGAAGAAAGCTCAGAGAACGAGACGAGCCTTCTGGAACGCCTCCGCCTCATCCTCGGTGCCGACCTTGCCGTACATGCCGACCATCAGCAGCACCAGGGCGGCCGCCATCACCACGACCACCGTGGTGATGCTGAAGTTGAAGAAGTTGGCATCGGTCCGGATGAACGCGAGACCGGCCAGGCTGACCACCATGAGGCCGTACGCCAGCCACTGGTTGATCGCCACGTCGATGTTGCGGCCGAGCGCGGTGCCGACCAGCACGATGATCCCGAGCAGCACGCTGAGCAGCGAGAAGCCGAGGTTGGTGCCCTGACCGAGGACCCGGGTGTCGTCCTGGGCGAGGATCTCGTTGCCGGTGCTCGCGATGATGCCGAGCACACCGAAGACGACCAGGTACAGACCGGTCAGCCCGCCGATCGCCCGGTAGATCGGCCGCGCGGGGTGGTTGACGGGGGTGTGTGCCATGTCTGTGTCTCCAACGCCGTGGGGTAGGTGTCGCCGACGATTGTCTCGCATGTGGTGGTGTGACGCCGCACACGGGGCCCGGGCCGGCGCGCCCGGCCGGTCAGCTCTCGGGCAGGTCCTCGGCGAGGGTCATCCAGCTCTCCTCGATCCGCTCCCGTTCGGCGCGCAGATCCTTGAGCTGGGTGTCCAACTCGGCGACCCGGGCGTAGTCGGTGGCGTCCGCCGCGAGCTGATCGAGCAGCGTGGTCTCGCGCTGGTCGAGCTTGCTGAGCTGCCGCTCCAGCCGGGTCAGCTCCTTGCGGGCCTGACGGACCTCGGCGGCGGACATACCGCCTCCCAAGGGGGCACCGGGCGCGGAGGTCGAGGTGACGCCCACCCGGGGCGAGCCGGCCCGCTCGGCGGTCCGTGCGAGGTATTCGTCCACGCCGCCGGGCAGGTGCACCAGCCGACCGTCGCCGAACATCCCGTACGCCGTGTCGGTGACCCGTTCGATCAGGTACCGGTCATGGCTGGCCACGATGATCGTGCCGGGCCACGAGTCGAGCAGGTCCTCCAGCGAGGCGAGGGTGTCGGTGTCCAGGTCGTTGGTGGGCTCGTCGAAGAGCAGCACGTTGGGCTCGCCGGCCAGCAGCCGCAGCATCTGCAACCGGCGGCGTTCCCCACCGGAGAGGTCACTGACCGGGGTCCAGAGGCGGCGGTCGTCGAAGCCGAACACCTCGGCGAGCTGCGCGGCGGAGACCTCCCGGTCGCCGAGCTGAACCCGGCGGGCGACCTCCTCGACCGCCTCCAGGACCCGCAGGTGCCCGGGCAGCTCGGTGAGCTCCTGGGAGAGGAACGCGGGCCGCACTGTGGAGCCGGTGCCGAGGCGGCCACCATCGGGGCGGGTGATGCCGGCGAGCATCCGCAGCAGCGTGGTCTTGCCGGCGCCGTTGGCGCCGAGGATGGCGATCCGGTCGCCGGGGCCGACCAGCCAGGTGACGTCGCGAAGGATCTCCTTCGGGCCGGCGTGCAGCTCGACGTTCTCCAGGTCGTACACCTGCTTGCCGAGCCGGGAGGTGGCCATGCGCTGCAACGACATGGTGTCGCGTGCCGGCGGCACGTCGGCGATCAACGCGTTGGCGGCGTCGATGCGGAACTGCGGCTTGGAGGTCCGGGCGGGCGGGCCACGGCGCAGCCAGGCGATCTCCTTGCGGAGCAGGTTCTGCCGGCGGGCCTCGGTGGCGGCGGCGACCCGCTCGCGCTCGGCGCGGGCGAGGGTCCAGGCGGCGAAGCCACCCTCGTAGGCGCGGACGGTCTGGTCGGCGACCTCCCAGGTGTTGGTGCAGACCGCGTCCAGGAACCACCGGTCGTGGGTGACCACGACCAGGGCGCCCTTGCGGCCGACCAGGTGCCGGGCCAGCCAGTCGACCCCGCCGACGTCCAGGTGGTTGGTGGGCTCGTCGAGGATGAGCAGGTCGGAGTCGCGCACGAGCAGCGCGGCGAGCGCCACCCGGCGGCGTTCGCCACCGGACATCGGGCCGACCGGCTGGTCGAGGCCGAGGTGCGGCATGCCGAGGCCGTCGAGGATGGCCCGCACACCGGAGTCACCGGCCCACTCGTGCTCGGCGCCCATGCCCTCGGCGAGCCAGGCGGTGCCGAGCACCACGTCCCGGACGGTGGCCTCGGGAGCGAGGGCGAGCTGCTGCGGCAGCCAGAGCACACGCAGGTCACGGCGGTGGGTCACCCGACCGTCGTCGGGGTCCTCCTGCTTGGTGAGCAGCCGCAGCAGGGTGGACTTGCCGGCGCCGTTGAGGCCGACCACGCCGATCCGGTCGGCGTCGTCCAGGCCGAGCGAGACGTCCGTGAGCAGCCGCCCGGCGGCGCCGTACCCCTTGGACACCCGGTCCAGATTGACGATGTTCGCCACGTTCCACCCTTCATGATCAAAGCGTCCGGGTGCCGGCGGGCACCTGGACGCCTGTCCCAAGGGTACGCGGAAGCCCCGAACGCCCGCGCCGCGCGCCAGCAGCTCCGGTGGAACGCCTCGTCAGCCGACGCGGGCGCCGGCTACCGGACCGTGCGCGACCCGCGCCTCCCGGCAGACGCCGGCGGCGGTCAACTCGGCGGCGATCCGCTCCGCGTCGGCCGCGTTGGCGGCGAGGAACACGCAGGTCGGGCCGGAGCCGGAGACGATGCCGGTGAGCGCGCCGGCCGCCTCGCCAGCCTTCAGGGTGTCGGCCAGCGCCGGGCGCATGGCCAGCGCGGCGTCCTGGAGGTCGTTGCCGAGCGTGCGGGCGAGCACCCGGGGGTCACGCTGGCGCAGCGCGCCCAGCAGGGCGTCGGTGCTGCCCAGCGGGGCGCCGGCGGCACCGGAGTCGCGGAGCCGATCCAGCTCCCGGTACGCGGTCGGGGTGGACAGGCCGCCGTCGGCGATCGCCACCACCCAGTGCCAGGAGGTGGGGCGGGCCAGCACGGGGCTGATCGCCTCACCCCGGCCGGTGCCCAGCGCGGTGCCACCGTAGATCAAGAACGGCACGTCGGAGCCGAGGTCGGCGGCGATGCCGGCCAGCTCGTCGCGGGACAGCCCGGTGCCCCAGAGCGCGTCGCAGGCCACCAGCGCGGCGGCAGCGTCGGCGCTGCCACCGGCCAAGCCACCGGCGAGCGGGATCTGCTTGCGCAGGTGCAGTCGGGCGTGCGGCAGCACCCCCGCGTACCCGGCGAGGGCGTGCGCGGCGCGGATCACCAGGTTGGTGTCGTCCAGGGCCAGCTCGCCGGTGCCCTCACCCTCCATGGTCAGGGCGAGGGTGTCGCCCCGGCGGGCCGTCAGCTCGTCGTAGATCGAGATGGCGTGGTAGATCGTGTTCAGCTCGTGGTAGCCGTCCCGGCGCAGCGGGCCCACCCCGAGGTGCAGGTTGACCTTCGCGGGCACCCGCACCCGCACCGGGCCGAGGGCCCCGCGTCGCTCGTCGTCGTCCGGTCGCCAGGCCTCGGTCACGGGGTGCTGTCCCGCAGGCGCAGGCGGATGTCGAACGGCTTGGCCACTTTCAGCTCCTCAGCGTCCTGGGCGGGCACGGCGTCAGCCTACTTCCCGGCCGGCGTACCGACCGGAGCCGACGCGGCGATGGCGGCGAACTGCTCGACTGTCAGTGACTCCCCACGGGCGCCGGGGTCGACGCCGGCGGCGGTGAGCGCCGCGGCTGCCCGGTCCGCGCCACCGGCCCAACCGGCCAACGCGGCGCGCAGCGTCTTGCGCCGCTGCGCGAACGCCGCGTCCACCACGGCGAAGACCCGCTCCCGCGGTACGTCGGTGCGGGGCGGCTCGTGGCAGGTGAAGGAGACCAGGCCGGAGTCGACGTTGGGCACCGGCCAGAACACGTTCGGTGGCACCTTGCCGGCGCCCCTTGCCTGGGCGTACCAGGCGAGCTTCACCGACGGAATGCCGTACACCTTGGAGCCGGGACCGGCGACGAGCCGGTCGGCGACCTCCTTCTGCACCATCACCAGGCCGTGTCGCAGGGTGGGCAGCACGGCGAGCAGGTGCAGCACCACTGGCACGGCGACGTTGTAGGGCAGGTTCGCCACCAACGCGGTCGGTGCCGGGTCGGCCAGTTCGGCGGCGGCGATGCGCAGCGCGTCCGCGCGGTGCACGGTCAGGCGGGCGGCGTCGGCCCCGGCGTGCCGCGCGGCGGTCTCCGGTAGCGCCCCGGCGAGCACCGGGTCGATCTCCACGGCGTGCACGTGCCCGGCGACCGGCAGCAGCCCCACTGTCAGCGAGCCGAGCCCGGGCCCCACCTCCAGGGCCACGTCGTCGGGGGTGAGGCCGGCGGCGGTCACGATCCGGCGCACTGTGTTCGGGTCGTGCACGAAGTTCTGGCCCAGCTTCTTGGTGGGCGCGACGCCCAGCCGGGCGGCGAGTTCCCGGATCTCCGCCGGGCCGAGGAGACCGGTCATGGCAGGCAGCGTAGCGACGGGGTCGGTGCCGACCGTCGGGCCGGGCTCACCACGGGCCGAAGGCCCGGTCGCCGGTGGCGGAGATGGCCGCGCACAGCTCGTCCAGGTCGCTGCCGGTGGTCGCGGCGAGCGCGCGGACGGTGAGCGGGATCAGGTACGACGCGTTCGGCCGGCCGCGGTACGGCATCGGAGTGAGGTACGGGGCGTCGGTCTCCACCAGCATCTGATCCACCGGGGTCAGCGCGGCAGCCGCACGCAGCGCCGTCGCGCTGCCGAAGGTGACAGTGCCGGCGAAGCTCAGCAGGTAGCCGCGCCGGACGCACTCGCTGGCGAAGTCGGCGTCGCCGGAGAAGCAGTGCAGCACCACCCGGTCGGGAGCGCCCTCGTCGTCGAGGATCCGCAGCACGTCGGCGTGCGCGTCGCGGTCGTGGATGACAAGCGTCTTGCCGTACCGCTTGGCGATGGCGATGTGTGCCCGGAAACTCTGCTCCTGGGCGGCACGCCCCTCGTCGCCGGTCCGGAAGAAGTCCATCCCGGTCTCGCCGATCGCCCGGACCCGGTCGCGGGCCGCGAGTGACTCGATCTCCCGCAACGCCTCGTCGAGGTCGCTGAGCCGGGGGGCCTCGTTCGGGTGCAGCGCCACAGTGGCCAGCACGGCGGGGTACTCATCGGCGGTGTCCGCGCCCCACCGGGAGGAGGCGACGTCCACGCCTACCTGGACCAGCCGGTCCACGCCGACCTTCGTGGCCAACGCGATCGCCACGGCAACCGGGTCGTCGGCCGGCCCGCCGCCGGGCACACCGGCCTCGCTGACCGTGATGTCCAGGTGGGTGTGGCTGTCCAGCACCGCCCGGGGCAACGGCTCGGGGGCGGGCGGAAACTCTCCGGCCCGCCGGGCGGCGCGCTCGCGGCGGGATTCAGTGGGCTCGCTCATCAGCGACAGCATCACACACCGGGCCTGTCCATCTGCCCGCCACCCGACGTTCACCCCGACTACGCCGCGCGACTCTACGGTCGCTCACGAGCGGACGCGACAGCGTGCGGACCCATCCCACCGAGCAGCGAGGCGACGGCATGAGCGTCACCCCCCAGGCCGGTGGCAGCGCCGGCGAACGGACCGGACTGCACGTGGCGTTCGGCGGCGGCGTGTACCCGGCCGAGGAGATCGCCCGGGGCGCCGCGTACGAGTTGTTCAGCGCCGACGAGGTGGCCGGCTTCGAGTGGGCACCCCGCCCGGGTAGCGCCCTGCCGTGGCACCGGTTCGTGCACGTCACCGAGGTGACCGCTGTGCACGGGGCCACCGAGCCGGCCGACGAGCCGGAGACGCCGCTGCTGATGCCCGCTCACCGCGAGCGGGGTTGGGCGTACCTGCACCAGCTCAGCCAGCAGCCGGCGGCAGCGGGCGACCCGATGCTGGCGGCGGCGCGCGCGTCGGCGGTGGTCCGGCGGGGCACCCGGATGGTGAAGGTGCTCTCGGCCCAGCAGCTCGCCGGCTACGTACGGGGTTGGCTGCCGCACGGCTTCTGCTACCGCGAGCACGATGTGGCGCACCTGCGTACGCCGGCGACGACGACGGTGCTGCGTACGGATGGTGACGTTGGCCGGGACGGCCCGGACGTGGCGTACGCGCTGCGCTGGCGCGCGTCCGACCCGGGCGACTACGACGTGCCGGTGGGCTCGGCACACCGCGGCCTGACCGCGCTGGCCTCCCGGGACCGGCTCGGCGCCCCGGTGCTCGGCACCGGCTTCGTGCCCAGCAACGGTCAGCTCATCCCGGAGTTCATCACCCGGGACTTCGCCGACCTGCCGATGCCGGCGAACGCCGCCCTCATCGCCTACCCGGCGGACGGGGTGGAGGTGGTGCTGTACACCTACCAGGCCGAGCAGCGCGGGTGGCTGCGGATGGTGGGCCCGCAGTGGCGGCACCTGCTGGCCGCGGTGCCGGACCTCTCCCCGGACCAGGAGTACGTGCCGAACGCCGACGCTCCCCGCTCCACCCAGTTGGTCGGCATGTACGGCGACAGCGAGTACGAGGCCGTCGCCGACCTGCCCGGTGGGTTCCGGGTGCTGGCGATGACCCGGGCGGCCCGTTACCCGGTGGACGCGGTGGCCCGCCGGCTCCGGTTCGCCCAGTGGCGGGGGGTGCCGTGCCTGGTGCTCCGGGAGGAGGCCGGCTGGCTGCGGGTGCGCCTGCGCTACCCGAACCCGGACACCGTGGTGACGACCGGCGCGCAGTGTCAGGAACGCGGCGTCTACGAGGCCTGGGCGCCGGGCGCCGAGGTGACCGACGACCAGGTGATGGACACCCGGTACGCGATGTGAGCGCTCCCCCTCCCGGGTTGGGAGAGCGAGCCGTTCGGCGTGGAAACGGGACACCGCGACACGTCGATGATCATTAGGGTCGGAGCCTCCGGCGTGCTGCGCGCCGGCGTCTTTCCGGAGGTTTCCCATAGTGTTTCGTCGAAGGCTGTCAGCAGCCACGGTGGCGGTGACCGTTGCCGTCGGCGCGCTCGTCGCGCCCAGTCCCGCGCTCGCCTACACCAACACCCAGATCCCGGCGTCGAGCTGGGCCTACACCGATTCCGCCACACCCACCCGGGCCACCGTCAACGCCCAGACCGACGCCCCCGTCGGGCGCTGGCTGGACGCCGAGGAGAACGCCCACACCTCCCGCTTCTACTTCTCCATCAGCCTGGCCGAGCTGGCCGGTAGGCAGTTGTCCGACGCGGACCTGATCGTGCGGGAGAAGAAGGTCACCGACTGCGGCGCGGCGGCCTCGGTCGAGTTGTGGCGTACCGCCGGGTTCGCCAACATCAACTCCTGGAAGAAGCCTCCGGTCGAGCGGGAGAAGCTCGGCACGATGAGCGCCGGCGCCGGCGCCGAGTGCCCCGGTTCGCTCGTCCAGGACCTCACCAGCACCGTCCGGGCCGCTCTCGCGCGGGGGGAGACGCGGCTACACCTGGAGCTTCGGCTGAATGCGGAGGCCGAGCGGGACGCCCGTCAGGGCCGCTGGCTGTACTACCGACCCACGCTCAGCGTGCAGCACAACGGACTGCCCACGATCGGCGGCCTCTCCCTCTACCCGAGCAAGGGCTGCGGTGACGCCACCCACCCGGTCACCGTCGGGGGCGGTTGGATCACGTTCTCGGCAAAGGCCAGTGATCCGGACCCCAACGACTGGGCCGACGTCTACTTCGCGGCCTGGCCGGTGGACCACCCGGACCAGCGCCGCGAGCGGGGTGGCAGCAGCTACGGCGGTGGCCAGGAGCACCGGACCGAGTGGGAGATGTCGAGCTATCCGCACGGCACCGTCCTGGCCTGGACGGCGCGAGCGACGGACGGGGACGGCGACTCCGGGTGGGCTCCCCTCTGCTATGTGCGGGTGGACGGGCAGGCCCCCGCCGAGGCTCCGCAGGTGAGCTCCGCTGAATACCCGGCCAACGGTGCTCCGGGTTCGGGAGGCGTCGGCGTGCCGGGCACGTTCCGCTTCGACGCAAGTGGCGACACCGACGTGACCCGCTACCGCTACGACGACCCCAACAGTGGAACGATCGTCGTGGTGAACGCACCGGCACCGGGCGCTGCCGCAACCTTCACCTGGACGCCGGAGCGAAGCGGACCGGTGACCATGCGGGTGTGGTCGCTGGACGCCGTGGGCAATGCCTCCCCGCCCCGCGAGTACGAGTTCTGGGTCCGGAACACCGAGCCCAGCGTGCAGGTCGACGTGGCCGGCACCCACCTGCCCAGCACGCTCACCATGCGCTCTCCCGTCGCCGAGGTGACCTCCTTCGGCTACCGGTTCGACGACGGTGAGGAGGTACGGGTGTTGGCGGCGGAAGCCGCGGCGACGGCAACTGTCACCTTCACCGAACCCCGCCTGTACCAGCTGGTGGTCTCGGCCTACGTAGGTGACAAGCTCTCCGGCTCACGGCACCAGTCGGTGTCCGTCAACGACGCGCCGAGGATCGAGTCGACAGACTTCGCCTGGGATCACAGCGGCGTCGTCGACGTGCAGGGAACGTTCACGTTCCGACCCCGCACCACCGACGTGGTGGCCTACCGCTACTCGTTCGGTTACGACGAGGAGTCGCGGATTGTCGCGGCGGCGGACGGGACGGCGTCGTTGGCGTGGACCCCGCAGGCGCCCAACTACTACCAGCTCAACGTTCGTTCGGAGCGGGCCGACGGAACGATCTCGCAGAACACCCGGTACGAATTCTCGGTCGTCGACAACAAGCCCACCGTCTACTCCTCGGATGTCGACGGATCGCCGCGTCGGGACGGCCTCGGATTGCCGATGTCGTTCCAGTTCAGCACGTCGATGCCCGACGTGGCGGAGTTCGTCTACCAGTTCGACGGCGAGGCCGAGCAGACGGTGCCGGCGGAGTACGGAACGGCCCGCCTGACCTGGACCCCCGATCGAGCCGGCAACCGCCAGGTGACGGTCCGCTCCCGGTACACCTCCGGCGAGCTGTCTCCCCCGGCGGTGTGGCCGTTCGCGGTCTGGACCGGGCCGGTCGTCCGGTCGGCCGCGTACGACTCGGGCAGCTCGGACGGGCGGGTGGGCAAGGAGGCCACGTTCACCTTCCAGCCGGCCCTGCCCGGTGTGCAGCGGTACACCTACCGGCTCAACTGGGGTCAGGAACGAAGCGTCGACGCTGGCGCCGACGGAACGGCCAGCGTGACGTACACCCCGAGCGAATCCGGCTACCAGACGATCGAGGTCACCAGCCACGGCGTGGACGGCACCAGGTCGCAGACCCGGACGTACGAGTTCGTGGTGAAGAGCGACCGGGTGGGCGTGGCCGGCTACTACAGCGACTGGAGCGTCACCGGTGGCATCGGTGTGCCGGGTTCGATGACCTTCTGGACCGAGCTGTACCCGGACGTCGCCGAGTACCGGTACCGACTCAACGACGGCCCCGAGCAGACTGTGGTCGCAGACCCGGACGGCACCGGCACGGGTTTCCTCCTCACCCCGGACCGGAACGGCGTGAACACCCTGTCGGTCCGTCAGCTGCTGCGCAGCGGGGAGATGTCCCCGGCGACCGAATACCGCTTCCGGGTTGGCACCGCACCGCTGGTCACCTCGGCGGAGTACCCGGCCGGGCAGTGGAGCGGCGGCGCCGGTCAGGCCGGCCTGTTCACCTTCAGCGGGGGCACCGCAGGCATTGTCGAGTTCGAGTACCAGGTCGGTGAGGATGACGCTCGGGTCGTCCCGGCCGTCGACGGCACGGCGACTGTCAGCTGGACTCCGCCTTACTGGACCAGCTACACGATGACAGTGCGGGGCCGACTGGCCAACGGCACGTGGACGGAGAGTTCGTCCTACAACATCCTCGTACAGCCGTAAGGCGGCCCACCCGTACGAACCGCGGCCCCGGGGTTTCCCCGGGGCCGCGGTTCGTACGTGGGCAGGGTGCTCAGTCGGCCAGCCGGGCCAGTTCCTCGTCGACGATCGACGGGTCGAGCTTGCGGAACACCGGCTTCGGCGCGGCCAGCGGGCGACCCGCCTCGATCGACACCGACTCCCAGCGCGCGCCGACTGTGTAGTCCCCGGTGAGCACCGGGTACGCCGGGCCGCCGTCCAGGTCGTCGACCTGCTCGATCACCGGCATCGGCGCGTGCACGCCGGTGCCCCCGAGCAGCTCGTGCACCTGCTGCGCGGAGTGCGGCAGGAACGGGGTGAGCAGCGTGTTGGCATCGCTGATCACCTGAAGGGCGACGTGCAGGATGGTGCCCATCCGGGGCTTGTCCGCCTCGTCCTTGAGCTTCCAGGGCGCCTGCTCGGAGAGGTACCTGTTGGCCTCGGCGACCACCTTCATGGCCTCACCGATCGCCTGCTTCTGCCGGTGCCGGCCGATCAGGTCGCCGACTGTGGTGAACCCGGTCCGGGCGACGGCGAGCAGCGCCTCGTCGGCCTCGGTGAGCCCGGCCGGGTCGACCGGCGGGATCGCCCCGAAGTTCTTCGCGGCCATCGAGACGCACCGGTTGACCAGGTTGCCCCAACCGGCGACCAACTCGTCGTTGTTGCGGCGCAGGAACTCCGCCCAGGTGAAGTCGGTGTCGTTGCTCTCCGGGCCGGCGGCGGCGATGAAGTAGCGCAGCGCGTCGGCGTCGTAGCGCTCCAGGAAGTCGCGAACGTAGATGACCACCTTGCGGGACGAGGAGAACTTGCGCCCCTCCATGGTCAGGTACTCGCTCGAGACCACCTCGGTGGGCAGGTTGAGCCGACCCAGTTCGCCCGGCTCACCGTCGCGGGAGCCCTCGCCGGAGTAGCCGGAGAGCAGCGCCGGCCAGATCACCGAGTGGAAGACGATGTTGTCCTTGCCCATGAAGTAGTAGGACTGGGCGTCCTTCCCCGCGCCGTCGGCGGACCAGTACCTGCGCCACGCGTCCGGGTCGCCGGAGCGACGGGCCCATTCGATCGAGGCGGACAGGTAGCCGATCACGGCGTCGAACCACACGTAGATCCGCTTGTCCGACCGGTCGCGCCAGCCGTCGAGCGGGATCGGTACGCCCCACTCCAGGTCACGGGTGATCGCCCGGGGCTGGAGGTCGTCGAGCAGGTTGCGGGAGAACCGCAGCACGTTGGGCCGCCACCCCTCGCGGGTGTCCAGCCACTGCCGCAGCACCTCGGCCAGGGCCGGCAGGTCCAGGAAGAAGTGCTCGGTCTCGACGAACTTCGGAGTCTCTCCGTTGATCCGCGACTTGGGGTTGATCAGGTCGATCGGGTCGAGTTGGTTGCCGCAGTTGTCGCACTGGTCGCCGCGGGCGCTGTCGTACCCGCAGATCGGGCAGGTGCCCTCGATGTAACGGTCGGGCAGGGTGCGCCCGGTGGACGGGGAGATCGCGCCCATGGTGGTCTTCGGCACGATGTAGCCGTTGCGGTACATCCCCTCGAACAACTCCTGCACCACCGCGTAGTGGTTGCGGGTGGTGGTGCGGGTGAACAGGTCGTAGGAGAGACCGAGGCCGTGCAGGTCCTCGACGATCACCCTGTTGTACCGGTCGGCCAACTCGCGCGGGGTCACCCCGTCGGCGTCGGCCTGCACCTGGATCGGGGTGCCGTGCTCGTCGGTGCCGGAGACCATGAGCACGTCGTGGCCGGCCATCCGCATGTACCGGGCGAAGACGTCGGAGGGAACGCCGAAACCGGAGACGTGGCCGATGTGGCGGGGGCCGTTGGCGTACGGCCAGGCCACTGCCGCGAGAACGTGACTCATGAGCAGTGAGCCTAGTGACCCGTCCGGGGCCTTCGCGAACCAATGGGGGGTGCCCGACCGTCGGACCGGGCCGACCACCTCGCCCGTTGGTCCGATTTGTCGTCGACACGCGGCTCACCTGCCGGTTTCACCTCCTGGCGCGGTGTGCAATGAACGTCGTGACGGGCAGAGGAGCGGCGCGGGACCACGAGGACCGTCCCACCGGGTCGGCGGTCGGCGACGACCCGGGGCCTGAGCCTGCCGCGTCACGGCTCGCCGGGGTCGCGCCGCAGCCCCGGGTCGTGCCCAGCGCCGACCCGGGTTCGCAGCGGCCCACCCCGGCGGGGAGGTCCGCTGCCCCGGCCCGCCCCGCGCCGGCGGCGCCGTCACCCACACCGACTCGTCCGACCCCGGGGGCACCCGCTCCCAGCCCGGTCCGGCCCGGCTCGTCGGGCCCGCCGGCCGGCGCGGCACCGGTCGGCGCGGAGCCCGTCGAGGTGGAGCCGACCACCGGCGCTCCGGTGGACGCGGTGCCACGTCGGGTGCCGGTCCGGCAGCAGGGTCGCCGACAGCGCGACAATGGGCCCGACGGCGACCCGCCGGACGACGGCGGCGCTTTCTGGGCGCCGATCGAGCAGGTGCACTGGGACGGCACCCCGGTCCGCAAGGACCCGGCACCGGCGCGGCTTCGCGGCTTCCGGCTGGCGCTGCGCCGGGCACCCAGCCGCACGCCCCCACCGCCGGATCCGCTGCCCGGGCTCGCCGCGCTGGTGGTGCTGAGCCTGGTCGCGGCCTTTTTCGCCTGGGTCAGCGCCGGCCCGTTCTGGCTCGCGGTCGGGCACGCCCGGACTGGCACCGTGGTGATCGACGACTGCTCCGGCGGCGGGCTCACCCTGCGGTGCCGGGGGATCTTCACTGCCGAGGACGGGCGGTTCATCGCCCATGGTGTCCGGGTCAGCGGCGTGCCAGTCGAGGGGAGCACGGCCGGCACCGCGCTGCCGGCGCGGATGACCGGCCCGGACAGCGGCACCGCGTACGCGGATGTCGGTGTGGGCCGGCACCTGCGGTGGCTGCCCGGTCTGTTGGTGGTGCTGGCCTGCGCCGCCGGCATCGTTCGATGGACCGGGTCGGCCCGGCTGCCCGGTCGCCGGCACCGCCGCTGGGCAGTGGCCGCCGCCATCGCCGGCCCCACGCTGATCACAGTCGGCTTCCTGGCCGCCGCGTGGTGAACCCGCCGTCCGGCGGACCCTGCCACAGCGGTCAGCTGTGCACGATCGTGTAGACGTCCCGGCGGCGCAGCGCGTACTCGGTGGCGACGTCGGTGATGGCGTCCCGGCGGGACCGGCCGGCGGCCTCCCGCTCGGCGACGGCGGCGCGCAGGGTGTCGTCGTCGGGGCGTTCGGCAGCGGTCAGCGGAGCGCCGGCCACCACAAGGGTGATCTCTCCGCGCGGGTCCCCCTCGGTGGCCCACCGGGCCAGCTCGCCGAGGGGGCGACGGAGCACCTCCTCGTAGGTCTTCGTGAGTTCACGGCAGAGCGCGGCCGGCCGGTCCGCCCCGAACGTGTCGGCCAGGTCGGTGAGCGTCGCTCCGATCCGGTGCGGGGCCTCGAAGAAGACCAGGGTGCGCTCCTCGGCGGCGAGGGCGCGCAGCCGGGATCGGCGGCCGCCGGGGGTACGGGGCAGGAAGCCCTCGAAGCAGAACCGGTCGCAGGGCAGCCCGGAGACGGCCAGCGCGGTGGTGACAGCGCTGGGCCCGGGGGCGACGGTGACCGGCGCCCCGACATCCAACGTGGCACGGACCAGTCGGTAGCCGGGGTCGGAGACGCTGGGCATCCCACCGTCGGTGACGAGCGCCACCACGTATCCGCCGAGGATGGCCTCGACCAGCTCGGGGGTGCGCCGCTCCTCGTTGCCCTCGAAGTAGGAGACGATTCGACCGCCGACGGTGAGGTCGAGGTCACGGGCCAGCCGGGTGAGCCGGCGGGTGTCCTCGGCGGCGACCACGTCGGCGCTGATCAGCACCTCCCGGAGTCGGGCCGAGGCGTCGGCGGGGTTGCCGAGCGGGGCACCGAGCAGGATCAGGCGCCCAACTTCGGACATTTCACCCACGAATTCGTCTCCTTCATTGCTGGGAATACCGGTATCAGGGACGACGGACGCCACCGGACACCTTGGCAGCCTACGATCGCCGGGTGACGAGTGCGTCGACAGCGCAGAGCCCGAGCGCCGATCCGGACAAGATGATCCAGGCGACGGGCGAGCCCGGTGCCAACCAGGAGCCGACGGCACCGGGTGCCGAGGGCGGCGGGGTGGCCGCGACGGTCCGGCGACGGTTCGCCACCGTCGACACCCAGGTGGATCGGTTCTCCTGGCTGGCCACGGCAGTGGTGGTGGCCATCGCGGCGATAGTGCGCTTCGTCGGGCTGTCCAGCCCGAAGGGCAAGATCTTCGACGAGACGTACTACGCCAAGGACGCCTACGGGCTGATCTCCCGCGGCGTGGAGTGGAACTACAAGGACAACGTCCCGTCGTACGTGGTGCACCCGCCGCTGGGCAAGTGGTTGATCGGCATCGGCGAGTGGGCGTTCGGCTATCAGGACGCCGATTCGAAGGTCTCCGTCCCAGGGCACCTGATGACCACCGCGCCGGAGTTCGGCTGGCGATTCTCGGCGGCGGTGATCGGCACGCTGTCGGTGCTGCTGCTGGTCCGCATCGGCCGGCGGATGTTCCGCTCGACGGTGCTCGGCTGCGCTGCCGGCCTGCTGCTCGCCCTGGACGGCTTCCACCTGGTGCTGTCCCGCGCGGCCCTGCTCGACATCTTCCTGCTCTTCTTCGTACTGGCGGCGTTCGGCGCGCTGGTGCTCGATCGGGACGCCCGCCGTCGACGCTGGGCTCGGGCCCTGGACGACGGGCTCGATCCGAGCCAGCCGGGCCGGGCCGGCCGCCCGCCGACCGGTTGGCGCACCTGGCCGTGGTGGCGGCTGGCGGCCGGGGTGCTGATCGGCTGCGCCTGTGCGGTGAAGTGGAGCGCCCTGTACTTCGTGCCTGCCTTCGCGCTGCTGGTGCTCTTCTGGGAGGTCGGCGTCCGCCGCTCGGCCGGCGTCCGCAGGCCCTGGCGGGACACGCTCGTCGACGAGCTGCCCTGGCTGGTGTTCGCCGGCGTACTCGTGGTGGGCACCTACCTCGCCACCTGGTCCGGCTGGCTGTTCACCGACGACGGTTACTACCGGCTCGCGTCGGCCTACCCGGGCTCCCGGCTCAGCGACCGCCCGGTGATCGGTCCGCTGATCAACCTCTTCGAATACCACCGCGCGGCGTACGGGTTCCACGCCCAGCTTGACGACGCGCACAAGTACCAGTCGTGGCCGTGGCAGTGGCTGCTGTTGGGCCGTCCGGTGGCGTTCCACTACGCCGGCGACGGCGTCTGCGGCGCGGCGAGCTGCGCCTCGGAGATTCTGCTGCTCGGCACCCCGCTGCTCTGGTGGTCGTTCCTGCCCGCTCTGGTGGCGCTGGTCTGGCTTGGTGTGGCCCGTCGGGACTGGCGGGCCGGCGCGATCCTGCTCACCGTGGCCGCCGGGCTGCTGCCGTGGTTCTGGTTCGCCCTCGACGGCCGGACGATGTTCTCGTTCTACGCCGCGCCGGCGGTGCCGTTCCTGGTGCTGGCCGTGGTGTACGTGCTGGGCGCGATGATCGCCCCCGCCGGGGGTGACGTGGGTGCGGTGGCGCCGCTGGTGCCCGGTGACCCGAGTTATGAGCGTCGACTGGTGGGCAGCATCGCGGCGGGGGCGTACGTGCTGCTGGTGGCGCTCTGCTTTGCGTACTTCTATCCGATCTTCGTGGGTCGGGTGATTCCGTACTCGGACTGGCTGTCCCGGATGTGGCTCGACGGTCGGTGGATATAAGCATCGACAGGCGACGCGCCGCACAGCGCGACGGAAGAAGGGCCCGCACGCCGAAGCGTGCGGGCCCTTCTTGACAAAGACGCGCGCCCCGATCGCCTGCCACGGGGGAAGCGGGCGATTGGGGCGCGCAAGAAGAGCTTAACCACCGCGCACCACCGGCACAACGGGTCGACTTGGGTCAGATTTCCGACGGATGCTGGCCGAACCGACACCTTCCCTCGTGCAGTTGACCGAGGGTGACCCGGCGTGGACCCTGAGCGCGGGCGCGGCCGGTCAGAGGCGATCCTCGGCTCAGCCGCAGTCGCCGGTTCCGCATGCCTCCACCCAAACGATCATCCAAAGTGGATCTCACTACACTGCGGGTCGTGATCAACTTCAGACGATCGACGGCGGTCCTTCTCGGACTGTTGGCGACCACCGCGCTGACCGGGCCGGCGCAGGCCGACGAGGAGCCGGTGCCCGAGCCGCCCCGGGTCGAGCTGGTGCTCGACGTCAGCGGGTCGATGCGCGCCGCCGACATCGACGGACGCACCCGGATCTCGGTCGCCCAGCAGGCCTTCAACGAGGTGGTCGACGCGCTACCCGAGGAGACACAGCTCGGCATCCGGGTGCTCGGCGCGACCTACCGCGGCAAGGACAAGAAGGTCGGTTGCCAGGACACCCAGCAGATCGTGCCGGTCGGGCCGGTGGACCGGTCCGCCGCCAAGGCGGCGGTGGCGACACTTCGGCCGACCGGGTTCACTCCGGTCGGGCTGGCGCTGCGCTCCGCCGCGCAGGACCTGGGCACCGGGGCCACCACCCGACGGATCGTCCTGATCACCGACGGCGAGGACACCTGTGCTCCGCCGGACCCGTGCGAGGTGGCCCGGGAACTGGCCGCCCAGGGCACCAGCCTGGTCGTCGACACCCTCGGCCTGGCCCCCGACGACAAGGTTCGCCGGCAACTGCTCTGCATCGCCAGCGCGACCGGCGGGACCTACACCGCCGCGCAGAGCGCCGAGGAGCTGACCGACCGGATCAAACAGCTCGTCGAGCGGGCCGGAGACACGCACACCCGGGCCCCCACAGTGGTCGGCGGCACCAGCGCGTGCGACTCGGCGCCACTGCTCGCCCCCGGCGTCTACGCCGACCGGGAGGCGTTCTCCGAGCATCGCTACTACCGGGTGCCGGTCCGCCCCGGGCAGGAACTGCGGGCTTCGGTGAGCATGGCGCTGGACCGGGCCGTCAACCGGGACTACGGGGTGCTGCTGCGGGCCACCGCGGCCGACGGCCGGGAACTCGTCCGCGGCGCTGACGCCGGCAGCGGGCGGGCCGACGTGCTCTCCGCCGGGCTGCGCTGGTCGGCCACCGCCGACGACGAGGATGCCGCCGAGACCGAGCAGAGCTCCGCGCCGGTCATCGAACCCACCACCGTCTGCCTGGTGGTCAGCAACTCGTTCGCCCCGCGTCCCGGCACCGCGGCCACCCCGGGCATGCCGGTGGAGTTGACGATCGACGTGGTCGCCGCCGCACCCGCACCGGACGGACCGGACCTCGGCCGGGGCTGGGTGCTGCTCGCGCTGCTCACCATCGCCGGTCTGCTCACCGGTCTGCTCGCCGGTCTGCTCACCCGCTGGTGGGTAGCCACCTGGAGGGAGAACTGATGCGTACCGCACTGTTCCGGTCGATGGTGGCGCTGCTCGCCGCCGGCGCGGCCGCTCTACTTCCCACCGCGGCCACCGCCGCACCGACCCCCTCCCCGGGTGCCACGCCGGTGAACCGTGCCGGCACATCGTTCCTCACCGCCACCCCGATCACCGCCGGCCAACCGGTACGGGTGGACGCCTCGATCGGCGACCACCTCTACTGGTCGTTCCCGGCGACGGCCGGCCAGGTGCACGAGATCACCGCCACCGTCACCTTCCCGAAGGGACGCAGCGGCGCCTCCACCTGGACGGTGGACATCTTCGACGGGTTGCGCCGACGCCAGGCGTGCACGGCGGGGGCCCAGACCCCGACAGTGGACGCGAAGGCATCGAACGTGGTGCTGGGTTGCACGCTGCGCGAGGTGCGGTCGTGGGCGGAGCCCTGGTCGGCCGACCCACTGCCCGGCACGTACGTCGTCCGGCTCTCGGTGATCGAGCTGCCGGAGCCGGACCTTGGTGCGCCGATCGACGTCGACCTGCTGGTGGGCACCATCGCCGACCGGGGCGCCTCGGCCGACGACGGCGAGTTGGCCGCCCCGCTGGTGCCGAACACCAAGGCCGGAACGGTGCTCAACGCCGTACCCCCGGTGGAGGCGGAGGCCGACGACGAGAGCGGCTCGCTGGCGGACTGGTTGCCGGACCTCGGCTCGCGCTGGGTCTGGACCGGCATCGGCGGCGTGCTCGCCGCGGTGGCCGGCGTGTTCGGCTTCGCGGTGACCCGACGGCCTCGACGTCGCTGAAACGCCACCTCTGGTGGCCCCGCCGCCGGGCGGGGCCACCAGAGGATCAGCTACGCCGGGAGCCGCGCGGCAACCAGCCGATGAACCTGTCCTGGAGCGACATCACCGGGGCGGTGCGCAGATCCTCGGTGGCGGCGGCGAGGCAGGAGCCCAGATAGACGCTGAGCATGGCGCGGTCACCCCCATACTCCGCCAGCAGCCGGGTGCGCTTCGTCGCGCACGGCCACTCGTCACCGCAGGAGCCGCAGCTCCAGCAGGGGGTCTTCGGGGCGTGTTCGTCAGCCCGCACCCCCGGCCGTTCCAGACCATCGGTCATCGCACGTCCTTCCAGATGTCCACGGGACTGGCGGCTGCCGTGCCGGCCAGCATTGATGGTGGTCCCCCCGGAGCCATCAGGGAGGGCGCTGCGCGTCCCTCCGGTGTTACATCTTTGCGGTACCTTCATCGGTCGTGGGAGTCGGAAATTTGACGGTTAACTTGATGCGTCATTCCTACCGACCAGTAGGCCACCGGAATGCGTGACCTGCTGCCGTCGACGGTCGCCGTCGCCGTCGCCGGGCCGGAGGACTGGACCGGCGAATTGCTCCCCGCTGAGCAGGCATGCCTCGGCGAGCGGGCGGTGCAGACCCGTCGGCGGGACTTTGCCGCGGGAAGGATGTGCGCCCGCAGGGCATTGCGCGACCTCGGCCTGCCGACGACCGCCGTGCCGGCCGCCGCCGACCGCGCGCCGGTCTGGCCGGCCGGGGTGGTCGGCAGCATCACCCACACCGCCGGCTACTGCGCCGCTGCGGCTGCGCACACCACCGACGTCAGGTCCGTCGGAATGGATGCCGAGCAGCACCGCGAGGTCGATCCGGGAGTACGCCGACTCGTGCTGCTGCCCGAGGAGGAGGCCACCTGCGCACGGCTGCCCAACGGCACCTACTGGCCGGTCGTGCTGTTCAGTGCGAAGGAGACCGTCTACAAGGTGTGGCATCCGATCGTCCGCGGCTGGTTGGGCTTCCACGACGCCCAACTCGATATCGACCCGGATGCGGGCACGTTCACTGCCCGGATCGCACCGGCCCGGGTGGACACGGCAGGGGTCGACAACCCGCCGGCATCGATCAGCGGCCGCTTCGTGATCGCCGACGGGCTGGTCCGCACCGCCGCCGCACTTCCGGCACGTTGACCTCGTCTGGTTACTCATAGCGATGAATGGAATACCGATAAATATTGGCGTTCGGTGACCGATCGAACACTGTCCACGCTGGCCAGAGGGGTTTCGGATTGTTGCGGTGGGAAGCCCTCTGGAGTGGCGACTGGACGCTCCACCACCCACGGTAACGTCGAAGAGTTCCCGCACCGCACGTACCGAAGCGTCAAGGAGTACGGTGACCCACCCCCAGCCTCGCGTCAGGCCGCACGACCCCCGACAGCCGAACCCGCAGCCGCCGACCCGCTCGTTCGCGGCGACACCGCAGCCGCCGTTCTCGGGGGCTGCGTACCCGGCGGCCGGCGGGCACACGGGCGGTGGCGGCGGATACCGGGCACCGGGTGGCTCCGGCTACCCGATCATCGCACCACCACCGGTGCAGACGGACCGCGCCAAGAAGTCCGTCGTGGTCGTCGCGGTCACCGCGGCCGTACTCACCCTGCTCACCTGCGCCGGCGGCATCGTGGCGGTCGTCATCGGCACCAAGGGCACCTCGACCACTGTGAGCGAGGCACAGGCCACCCCGCCGACCCCGTCGCCGGCGAACGGCGACACCCGCGGGATGTCGCCGGGTGACACCCTGGTCGTCAACCGCGAGGCCGGCACCGTCGAGATCACCGTGACGAAGTTCAGTAGCGCCACCAAACCCTGCAAGTCCCACGGACTGAAGCCCGGCGAGGGTATGTACGTGATCGCCGACGTGACTGTGGCCGTCACCAAGGGCACCGCGTCGACGAACCCGCTCTACTTCCAGTGGGTCGCCGCCGACGGCACAAAGACCACAGCCATCGGTGGAGCCTTCTCCGGCTGTGGCAAACCGATGCCGGCCGTCGACGACCTGACCGCTGGCACCAGAAGCACCGGCAGCGTGGTGTTCGACGTGCACGACACCTCGGGCGCGCTGGAATACCAGGACCAGTTCCAGACCGCCGGTTCCTGGAAGCCGTGACGCGCTGACGCGACATGGGGCCGACCCTGTCCGGGCCGGCCCCACGCGGTGGGAGAGTTGGTGGGTCAGCAGCCCGTCCAGCGCACCGGGGTCACCCGGTCGGCGAGGACATTGCGGAACCCGACGATGGTGCCCGAGTCGGAGATGGACCGCGCACCGACGACCACCCCTTGGCCGCCGCCCGGCAGGACCCGGGAGGTGGAGCCCCTGGCAACGCGGTCACCGCCCACCACGACACCCTTGGTGTTGATGCCGGTCAGTGCCGGCATCTCCTGGTCGAGCAACGTGTGCGAGCCGTTCCGGAGGTCCCACCGCACCCTTGTCGAGGTGGTGCCGCCCAGCCATGCCTGGCCGATCGCCCAGCGACCCGCCGCCGCGCCGGCAGTGCTCCACTCGGCGCCCGGGATCGTGAGCGCGTCGATCCGGCCGTTCGGCCGGCGGACCCAGCTGTTCCAGTCTCCGAAGGGTCCGGCGCTACCGACGATGGTCCCGTTGTCAGTGATCCCACCCGCCTGGGCGTCGACGGGGGCGTCGAGCACCTCCACAGTGCCCGGACGGGCGGCCGGCCAGCGCAGCGCGACCAGTTCCCCGGGGACGATGTCGGAGCCGTAGCCGACGATGTCGCCGGCATCGTTGATGGCGCTGACGAAGATGCCGGTGGACGGCAGCACCGGCAACCGCTCAAGCTTGCCGTCGCGGTACCTCCACGGCTGCGCGTAGCCGGTCTCCGCCGATCCGTTGCCGATCACGACGCCGTCGGCGTTGATGTCGACGGGGGTGGACGTGGCCTCCGACTGCAACTCGGTGACCCGCTGCCCGTCCCAGAACAGCAGCAGATACTGGTTGTCGGTCTCACCGACCCGCAGCGCGGTGCCCGCGACGTAGCGACCCGTCGGGTCGACAGCGTTCGCGTCGGCGCGATAGGTGCCGGTCGGGTACGGCAGCGTACTGATCTTGCAGTTGCGAGGGGTCGCGCCGGCGGGCGCGGCGGTCGCCGTCGCGGAGACAGCGACACCGAGAGAGGTGGCCAGCAGACCGGTCGCGGTGGCTGCGAGCATCCTGCGTCGAGTGCTTCGATTCATCCTTGCTCCCCGTGTGGGGCCCGGGTGCTCCCGGGCATTGGGTTGATACCCGGCTTCACAGGTGAGCTGGCTGCACGGTTGCGCACTGTCAGCCAAGAGACAGAAGTGGATCCGCTGGAGCTACCGCACCCACGCCTCGGTATCCGTGACGACCGGCCGGCCGGTGCGTACCGATTCGTCGATGGCGAGGCCGATCAGGTGGTCCTGGCATGCCTCGGCGAGGGGATACGGCGCCGGGCCCTCCTCCCGAGCCCACGCCCCGGCGCGGGCGACGATGTCGGCGACAGCGATGTCGTCGTCGGACATCCCGCTGCCGACGAACGGATTGCGGTAGACCACGTCGCCGTCGAAGCTGATGTGCTTGAGGTCGAGACCTTCCAGATTGAGATCGAGACCGGTCTGCCGCCGGGTCAGGAACGACTCCACAGGTGTGCTCGGGTCGACCAAGCGGACCACCCTGTCGTCCACCAGCTCACCGCGCGAGCCCCGGACCACCAACCGACGGGTGCGCAGCGGGTTCCACCACTGGTTGTCGGTGAAGTCGTACAACCCCATCCGCCCACCGAAGTCGATGGTCGCGAGGGTGGTGGAGAGCTGCTGCGGGGTGTCGTCGCCACTCCAGCCGGCCGGCGAGAGCGGGTTGGCCAGCGGCGCGACGAACGCGCGCGCGCTCACCTCGGCGCTCCCGTGACCGACGCCGAGCAGACCCCGGATCAGTGAGACCGCGTGGTACAGGTGGGTCGAGGAGATCTGGACCGAAGTCGGGTCACCGAGCACTCCGGCGCGGACCAACGCCAGCCGCGCCGCGTGCCCGGGCATCAGCAGGTACTGCTCGGCGACCTGCACCAGGCCGCTGCCTCCGACGTCGGCCCAGAGCGAACGCAGACCCGCCAGGTCGGCGGCAGGCGGCGTCTCGGCGAGCACCGGTACGCCGGCCGCCACCAGCTCCCGGGTCGCCTCTGGAGTCACCGGCCACGGCACCGACACGATGACGAAGTCCGGCCGCTCGTGGGCGAGCATCTCCGCCGCCGTGCGGAAGGTCGGCACGCCCCAGTCGGCCGTCACGGCGGCTCCCCGGGACTCGGTACGCGTCACCACCCCGGTCACCCGGAACCGCTCGGGGAGCAGCCGGGCCAGGCGGAGGAAGAACTCACCTCGCCAGCCGCTGCCGATGATGCCGAACCGGGTCTGGGCCACCGAAGTCATCTGGGCTCCTCACGTAGAGATCCGGATGCTAGCCGCTCTCCTTCGCTACGGTTGCGCTGATGACCACCGAGCCGATGCGGGCCGTACCCGTGCCAGTGCCCGACGCGGGGCCGCCCCTGGACTACTACCTGGTCCTACCTCGACTCGACGCCCGCGATCCGGCCAGCACTGTGGAAGGGATCGTCGTCGAGGAGTTCACCCGCCACCACGACCTCACCACGACAGGGCTGGACAGCGCCGGGTGGACGCCGGACGCCGGCTGGTGGAGTTCCCCCGCGCTGAGCCTCGGCATGCGCACCGACCCCGAGGTGCTGGCGCGGATCGTCCCCACCACCCGCCGGGAGGCCGAGGACGTCTACCGCGCGCTCGGTGGTGGGCAACTGCCGGACGAGCCGCTGCTTCGTACGCACTTCCTCGACCATCAACCGATCGCCACCGCCCCGCCACTGCGGCTCGGCCCGGCGCAGCCACCAGCCGGCTTCCACGAACGGCGGGTGTACCGCGTCCTCTTCGCCAAGGATCTCCGCGCCGAACAGGTGGCGAACCTCCGGACGGCCTGGCGGACACCGACGGACGGCACCCTCACGTCCGCCGCGAGCGGTCGCCTCGACGCGCACGGCGACCAGCTCACCTGGGATCTGCGCCGCGTCGGCCACTCCCTCGCCTGGTGCCTCGACGTCACCGCGCTGCTGCGGACCGACGCCACCGCGGCGCTCGGCTCGACACTGTCCGAGCTGACGAACGTCCTGCGCCAGCACGGCCTGATACCCGTGACGACCGAACGCTTCTCCTAGGGCCCGGCACCGCCATCGGACGACACTGGGGGCTCGAATCTCAGTCGACCTTGAGCCCATCCCGCTCGCCGAGCTGGTGACCGCCGCGCGGGCCGATGTCTGGGCCCAGGCGTGCGTGGTCCCCCAACCCGCCGCCTATCCCCTAGAGCTACAGGTGCTGTCCCCGGCTTGTCTCTCCGCGGTGCACGAGTGGTGCGCGGTCACCATCGAGGGCAACCGTCAACTGATCCAACCCCAGCGAACCCAACTCCAGAGCCTGACGATGGAATGCGCGCCGGTCGCCGGGGAAGGACGAGCGGCCTGCCAGCCAGGCGCGCTCACCCACCTTGTAGGCCAGCGCCTGCCCGGGCCGGCCCAGGTAACGCCCGAGTTCGGCGGACGCGTACGGCCCCTGATGACAGCGGTCCCGCAGCAGCTTCAGCGCAGCGTCCGGCGTCCACAGTTCTCCGTCGCCAAACGGCACCGGCAGTCGCAGGTGCAGGCCGATGTCGAGCACGACCCGTGCCGCCCGCAGGAGCTGCATGTACAGATACCCCAGTCGAGCACCCGGCTGTCCGTAGAGCCCGAGTTCGTCCATGAACCGCTCGGCGTACAGTGCCCAGCCCTCCTGGCTGCCGGAGAGGCCGCCGAGCAGGTTCAGCCGCTGCCCGAGGCCCGCCCGGCAGACCTCGGAGCCGAGGTGGAGGTGGTGGCCGGGAACGCCCTCGTGATAGGCGGTGCTGTAGGCGTACCAAGTGGGGAAGGTCGCTGCGTCCTCGGGAACTGACCACCACACCCGGCCCGGGCGCGACAGATCCCGCGACGGCCCGATGTAGGCAATGCCGGACGACGTGGTCAACCGCGACTCGATGCGCCGCAGCGGGGCGGGGATGTCGAAGTACACGCCATCCAGTTGCTCGGTGGTGGACTCCAACAGCTCCTGCAGCCACGCGGCGAACGCCTCCCTGCTGTGCAGCGTGCCGGGCGCGTCGGGGCTGGCGAGCCAGGCGAGCACCTCTGGCACGCTTCCGCCCAGGGCCTTAGCCTCCGCGATCAGCTCCGCCTCTGTCGCTCGGAACTCGTCCCAGCCCCAGTCGTACAGCTCGCGCAGGTCAGGCTGGGCAGCGAGGAAGGTGCGCACCCAGAGTGCGTACCGCTGCTGGCCAAACGCTTCATCCTCAACGGCCCGCGGTGCCAGGTCCGCGGTCAGCATCTCCGCCAGTTTCTGGTACGCCTCTCGCGAACCCGTCGCCGCGGCCTGCAACGACGCCCGCTGACGCCCCGCGCCGTAGCGATCCACCAGGGCGGCATCGTCGTCGATCCAGTTGCGGCAGCGCTGCGTGACGAGCTCCACCTGACGCCGCGCCGGCACATTGCCGCGCTCCACGGCAAGTAAGAGGCTGCGGGCGTACCCGTCCAGGGCCGTAGGGACCGCGGCCAGGCGTGCGCCGACACGAGCCCAGCCCTGCTCGAATTCCGCGCCCTCGGCGCCCCGGGCGGGTACCGCGGCCTCGACGGCCTGGCGGATGAGCTGGAGCGGACCGGTGGCCGCAGCGTGCAGTTCGCGCAGGTCCTCCCCGGCGTCGTGGAAGGCGATACGCGTATGCAGCCGTTCGGCGAGGTGGGCGTGCAACGGAATCGCGGCCGGCAGTGCGTCACCGGAGATCTCAAGCTCGCGCAGGGAGCGGGCTGCGAGGTCGGCGCGGGCCTGGTGGCCCTCCGGGCTGTAGTCGGTAAGCCCGTCGACATCCTGCTCGCCAGCCTCGACGACCGCTGTGCAGGGGTCGAGGCCGGCCATGTCGTACAGGAGGCGATCCGCGAAGTCCTCAAGCATTGGGGCAATGCTAGGGCCTACGTGCACTGGTGGCCCGAGAAAGACCGCCGTCCCAACATCATCAGCGGCGCGCTACGCGACGAGCACGCCAAACGAAAACAGGGCCCGGAGGCGTCTCCCCAGGTCGTACGTGTTGCTGGTGGAGCTGAGGGGATTTGAACCAGTGACCCCCTCGATGCGAACGAGAGGGCCACTTGTCATCGACGCGAGCAAGATCGCTAGCACGCGTCGCTCCGAGGTAAGAACGGATTGGGACACGCTGCGCCACTACCGCGTGGCCCTCTTCCTACCCACGAAGGACGGCGTCCGCCAGGTCACGGTCACTCTCGACTTCGAGACCACGGAATTCGGCGATCAGCAGCGCCTCACCTACCAGTACAACTCGGTCGTGGCGGCGCACGTCGTCGATGCCCGCAACGGCGAGAAAAAGCTCTCCCTGAGCCTGACGAACAATCCCGCATGATAACCGGCGGGGTTACGATCTGCGGGCAGGTCCGCTTTCGATCTGCGGCTCGGCGATGTTCGGTTTGCGGGCCTGTGGCGTTCGATATGCGGCGGCACACTGATCGGCGAGGAACCTCGTCGGGCCGCCACGTGGCTCGGCCGCACTGACTTGCCGCAGTCTTGGTCAACTGGCGGTGAGCGTCGAACTCGCCATTCGGCTCGAGTTCTGCCGCCCTGTGCCGCGGTCTGTGGCTCTGTCCGGCGGTCAAACGACGGTCAAACGATCAAGGGCGGGTTCTCCGTCACCGGAAACCCGCCCTTGACCTGCTATTTCTTGGTGGAGCTGAGGGGATTTGAACCCCTGACCCCCTCGATGCGAACGAGGTGCGCTACCAGTCTGCGCCACAGCCCCCCGCCGGCGAACCGGCTTCGGTCCCACCCGGCTTACACCGGGCGGGCCGGCAGCAAGGCTAACAGGTCGCCGGCCTCCACCGCGAATCCGCCCCCTGCCCGGCGCTCCGGCCCACCCGAAGATCGACTCGGGTTCCTGGAAACCGGGGCATCCCGGACGCCACAACCACCCGACTTTCAGGAACCCGAGTCGATCAAGCCGGCCGAGGCGCGACCGAGACCGGCGTCAGGCGCCTCGGCCGGCCTCGTAGGGGCGACCGCGCAGCCCACCCGACCGCCGGTACGAGACCGATCCACCGTTGACCGCCGCCGGCAGGTCTCCCGGCCGGTCCAGGCCCATGGCGGCTCGGCGTACCCCTTCGCGCTGGGCGGCGAGGCGGCGCTGCGCCTCCCGACGGGCCGTGGCCCGCCGGGCCTGCTCCCGGCGCACCTCGGCCTGCCGGGCGGCCAACCAGGCGGCCTCCCGGGCTCGGGCGCGGCGGCGGCGGCGCCCGGCGAGGGCCTGTCCCCGCAGGTGCACGACGTACAGGGCCAGGAGCAGGAAGGTGACCCCGAAGCCGACCCAGAAGCCGGGGCTGACGAACAGCACGCCGATCAACTCGACGACGTTGAGGAGCAGCAGTGCGGCGAGCACCCGGCGACGCCGGTACACGGCGGGGGTGTGCTGTCGGCGCGGCGGCGGGCGGCGACGGGACCGCTTGGGCGCGGCGGGCACTGCGCGCAGTCGACCGGAGCGGCGACCGGCCGGTGGCGCGACTACCGGCGCACCCAACGCGCCGGTAGTCGCGTCTTCACTGAGGGTGACGACCAGTGAGCGCGGAGGATGGACGGGTCGCCGTCCCGGCACAGTGCGGCGCCGTCGGCGGCGCTGGAGCACCCGCGCCGTCGACTGCGCCCGCTCCGCCACCAGCCGCTCGGTGGCGTCGTACCGGCGAACCAACGCCGGGGCCAGGGCGAGCAGGCCGGCGGCGGCGAGGACGGCGAGGAGCACCGAGGTCGGCACCCTCACCCCTCCCGTCACCGAATTCGAAGCAAGCGCCATCCGACCGCAGGATCTTCCATCGATCACGCCTGAGCGCGTGGATCGTCCGGCCGGGGAGCGCTTGCCGCAGCTTGCAGTTACTTGAGGTTACGGCGCACCGACCGGGATGCCACCGCGCCGCGCCGATCCCGTCCGTGGGACGAGTGGGCGGATGTCGGGAAATCCTCCTACCGCGCGTTGGCGCGGACCCGGTGCCAGCGGGCCAGCAGGCCACCCTCGGCGGCGATCTCCTCACTCGTCATCGCGTATCCGATGTGGTCCCGCCACGCGCCGTCGATGTGCATGTAGCGCACGTGGTACGACTCCTCGCGGAAGCCCAGCTTCTCCACCACCCGCCGGGACGGCCGGTTCTCCGGACGGATGTTCACCTCGACCCGGTGCAGCCCGCCCGGCCCGAACGCATGGTCCACGGCGAGCGCCAGCGCCGTCGGGATCACACCCTGGCCGGCGACCCGCGCGTCCACCCAGTAGCCGACGTAGCCGGAGCAGAGCGCCCGTCGCACGATGCTGCCCACGTTGATGTGCCCGACCAGCCGGTCCCGATCGGCCTCGCGCAGGCAGACCGCGAACGGCATCCCCTCACCCTCGCGGGCCGAGCGCCGCTGGTCACGCTGCACCCAGCGGAACGCGGCCGGCGAGTTCATCTCGTCCCAACCGCCGGGCAGTGACGACTCCCAGGGTGCCAGCCAGGCCCGGTTGGCCCGCCGCACCTCCGACCACGCCGCCGCGTCGGAGCGCCGATAGGGCCGCAGCAGCACTGGGCCGTCGGCCAGCTCCACCGGCCAGCCCGGTGCCCGCGCGGGTCCGAAGAGACTCACCCGCACAGTCTCCCGCGCGGGACCGTGTCGCGCGCAAGTGGCTCCACCGCGTTCACCACACAGATCCGACGATCATCCGACGCGGGCCGCGAGCGGACCGGCCGGGACGCGTCACCGGCGGCGGTCCAGCAGCAGGACGTCCACTGTCGAGCCGGCCGCGGCCGTGGTGACCCGCTCGCCGAGCACCAGCAGCCCGTTGGCCTCGGCCAACCCGGAGAGGGTGAACGGTCCGCCGCTGAGCGGCTGGACCGTGTACCCGCCGCCGCGTCGCTCGGCGACGTGCGCCGGCCGGAACTCGCGCAACCCGGTCGGCGACGACACGGTCTCCAGCAGGTGTGCCCGCACACTGGGGCGGAACACCGGCTCGGCGCCGGCGAGCAATTGGATGGCGGGGCGGGCCAGCACCTCGAAGCCGATCAACGCAGCACCCGGGTCGCCGGGCAGGCAGACCACCGGCACCTCCTCGGCGCCGACAGTGCCGAACCCGAGCGCGGTGCCGGGATAGAGCGCCACGTCGGTGAAGGTGACCGGCCCGGCGCGACCGCCCTCACGGCGGGAGAGGATCCGACGCACCATGTCTCCGGGGCCGGTGCCGGTGCCCCCGGTCGTGATGATCAGGTCGGCACGCAGCGTCTGGTCCTCCAGCAGCCCGCGCAACCCCTCCGGGTCGTCGTCGCAGATTCCCACCCGGTACGCCAGTGCGCCCACCTCGGCCGCCGCGGCGGTCAGCGCGTGCGAGTTCGCGTCCACCACCTGACCGGGCTGGCTGCCCCGGCCCACGTCGACGAGTTCGTCACCGGTGGCCACGATGACCACCCGTGGACTGGGCCGGACCACCACATGCCCGATGCCGGTCGCCGCGAAGACGGCGACCAGGGCCGGGGACACGTAGGTGCCGGCACGAGCGAGCAGGGTGCCGGCGGGCAGCTCCTCACCCGCTCGGCGTACCCCGTACCCCCGTTTGGGGGTGCGGAAGATCTCCACGGCGGCCATGCCCTGGTCGGTCCACTCCACCGGGACCACGACGTCAGCGGCGACCGGCAGCGGAGCCCCGGCGGCCACCGAGAAGCACGAGCCGGGGGTGAGCCGGACCGGCCGCCAGCTCGCGGCGCCGAGGTCGCCGACCACGTTGAGCCGGATGGTGCGGCCGCCGGGCGTGCCGGAGGGGGCCGGGACGTAGCTCGGCCCCCGGCCCCCTCCGGAAATGTCCTCCCAGCGCGCGGCGTAGCCATCCACTGCCGCCTGGTCGAAGGCCGGGAAGGCGTGCGGCGCGACGACGTCCTCGGCGAGGACGTTGCCGTGCGCCTGGGTGAGGTCGAGGTCGAGTGGCGGCAGCGCGCGCAACCTGCGCAGCACGCTGCCCAGGTAGTCGGCGAGCGGCGTCAACTCGTTCGCGGCCGCCTCGGCGTCGGCCGTCGCGGTCATGTACCAGATCCGCCTGCCGCGTCGGCCTTGACGAAGTCGGCGAGCCAGGACCGGAACTCGGTGCCCAGGTCCTCGCGCTCGGCGGCGATCTGCACCACCGTCTGGAGGTACCCCAGCGGCATGCCGGTGTCGTAGCGGGTGCCCCGGTAGACGATCGCGTGCACCGGGACGCCCTCGGTACGCAGCAGCTCCATCGCGTCGGTCAGCTGGATCTCGCCGCCGCTGCCCGGCTTGGTCCGCCGGATCGCGTCGAAGATCCTGCCCGGCAACACGTAGCGGCCGAGCACCGCGAGGTTGCTCGGGGCGTCCTCGGGCTGCGGCTTCTCCACCATCCCGGTCACCTTGACCACCTCGCCGATGTCGGTCAGCTCCGACTCGGCCGGCTCGACGGAGGCGATCCCGTACCGCTTGGTCTCGGCCGGGTCGACCTCGAAGAAGGCGAGCACCACACCGCCGGTGCGGGCCTGCAACTCGATCATCGCCGGCAGCAGCGGCTCCGACGGCTTGACGAACTCGTCGCCGAGCAGCACCGCGAAGGGCTGGTCCCCGACGTGCGACTCGGCGTACCCGATGGCGTGGCCGAGCCCGAGCTGCTCGGGCTGCCGCACTGTGTAGATCTCGGCCAGCTCGCTGGGCCGCCGCACGGCGGCCAACCTCTCGGAGTCGCCCTTCTCCTCCAACCTGGCCTCCAGGTCCGGGCGACGGTCGAAGTGGTCCACCATCGACGTCTTACCCCGCCCGGTGACCAGCAACACGTCACCGATGCCAGCCTGCGTGGCCTCCTCGACGATGTACTGCAACACCGGCCGATCCACCACCGGCAGCAGTTCCTTGGGCACCGCCTTGGTGGCCGGCAGGAACCGGGTGGCCAGTCCGGCGGCCGGGATGACGGCCTTGACCGCCAGGGGACGGCCAGTTGCGGCGACCGTCGATGAGGGGTTCGCTGAGTGCTCCGACATGCCGCGAGACTATCGGCCACGGCTCTGCCGCGGCGGGTGTGGCCCAGAAGACGCGCCGCCCCCCGGCCCCGGCCGCGCCGCGCCCGTCGCGCTGTCCGGCGTGTCGTCGGCCGAATCCGGTTGGGCGTGCGCCGGGCCCGCCAGCGATGATTCCGGTACGCCCACCGCCGGGTCGGACCGGGCGGGCCCGCCCGGCTCCCGGTTGGCCTGCACCGGCTGGCCGGCGCGCGGCAGCCCATCGGTTGGGCTCACCGCACACGCGAGCACCGGAATCTCCCGGGTCGGCAGATCCGAGCGAACCTCGGCGACCCGGTACGTGTCGCGGCCCGCTGCCTTGGCCGCGTAGAGCGCGTCGTCGGCGGCCTCCAGCACCTCCCGCCCGGTGCTGCCGTGGTCCGGGAAGACGGCGATGCCCACCGACACGGTCACCAGGACCGGCCCGGCGTACGCCTCGATGGCGATGGGCGTGTCGCGCACCGCCGCGCCGAGCCGCTCGGCCACGATCGCCGCGCCCCGCGCGTCGGTCTCCGGCAGCAGCAGCACGAACTCCTCACCACCCTGGCGGAAGGCCAGATCGACCTCGCGGATCTCCCCGCGCACCCGACGGGCGAACTCGGCCAGGACGGTGTCCCCGGCGGCGTGCCCGTAGGTGTCGTTGACGTCCTTGAACCGGTCCAGGTCCAACGCGAGAACGCTGAGCATCCGCCCGAAGCGGCTGGCCCGTTCCACCTCCCGCCGGATCGACTCGCGCAGGTAGCGGTAGTTCCACAGCCCGGTGAGCGGGTCGGTGAGGGACAGCCGCTGCGCCTCCTCATGCACCCGGACGTTGTCCACCGCCACTGCCGCGTGACCGGCGAAGGTGCGCAGGGTGGCCAGGTCGTCGTCGTCGAACTCGTCGGCGCCCAGCCGGTCGTAGAGGGCCAGCACGCCGAGCGCGACCGCCGCGCCCGTCTCGTCGACAGGGCCGGAGGGTCCGGCGAGGGTGGCCGTGGCACCGCCGGCGGGCGCGGCGAACGGAACGGCGACGTAGGTGCGACAGCGTGGCTCACCTGTTGTCGCCTCGGTCGGCTCCGCCCTGCCCCGCTGCGGTTCCCCGGTGGCGGCGACCTCACCGATCACGCCGACGCCGACCGGCACCCGGAGCGTCTGCGACCCGTCCGCCTCCTCGGCCGGCCAGCGCCCGTCCAACCCCTCGGTGCACTGCGCGACGAGCACCCCGCCGGTCTCCGCGAGCAGCACGGCGCCGGCCCGCGCGCCGGTGGCCCCGATGGCACTGCGCAGGATCACCCGCAGGATGCGTTGCAGGTCGTGCGTGCTGGCCAGGGTGTCGCCGAGCACCGCGAGGTGCCCCCGCAGCTGATCCCGGTTGCTGGTCAACGCCGCGACGTAGGCGCCGGTCTCCCGGGTCATCCGGTTGAACGCGGCGGCCAACCGCCCCAACTCGTCGCTGCTGCGTACCGGCACCCGGGCGGTCAGGTCGCCCTGGGCCACCCGGTCGACAGCACCGGCCAGCTCCGCCAACGGCCGGGTGGTGACCCGGGCCAGCCGCCAGGCGGTCAGCACCGCGAGCAGCCCGGCCAGCACTACCACCCCGAGCAGCGTGGCGTGCAGCCCAGGTGGCCGTTCACTGGGCACGGAGAGCACCAGTGGCAGCGGCTGCGCGTCGGAGGGCCCGAGCCTGCGCACGTACCGGCCCTCGTTGGTCTCGGTGACCTGCTCGCCCCGTACGCCGACGGCGGCGGCCAGCACCGCGTCGCGGACGTCACGGGACTCGGTCGTGTGGGTGACCCGCGCGGCGCTCGCCCCACTGTCGAGCAGTGTGACCGCCACCCCGGTCACCGCCGCCAGTCGGGCCACGAAGGCCGGGTCGACCAGTTGCGCGGCGGTCACAGTGCCCAGCCGGGCGCCGGCGCGATCGTGCAGGTCGACCTGGGCGGCCAACGCACGGACCGGGCCGGTCGAGCCTGGGTTCGAGCTCCCGTTCGTGCCCTCGGCCGAGCCGGCGCAGTCCTGCCACGGGGTCGACGGAGCACCTGGCGACAGGTAGGTGATCTGGCCGGCCACATCGGTGACCAGCACCGCGGCGGCCAGACCCCGGCCGACCAGTTGCGCGGCGGCGACGGCCGGATCGGCGGTGAGCGCCACCGCGTCGGCGGTGGCGCGTAGCTGCTGGCAGAGCGCGTCGACCGAGGTACGAACGGTGGACGCCGCCACCGCCAGGCGCTCGGTGGAGCGGCTGCGGTCGACCGCTGCGACGGTGGAGGCGACGAAGAGCGCGCCGAGCAGGACCGGCCCGAGCACCACCACGAGGAAGGCTGCCGTCAACCGCCCGCGTAGCGTCACTCGGTCCCCCCGGAAGTTCCGCCTCCGTTGCTTGCGATGCTGACACAGTGCAACCGTGGGAGAGGCGTTGCGTCAGGAGTGTTGCGTGCCGGAATTTTCTGATGAAGCGGAAGTGACCCGGCTGGCGAAGCGGGAGACCCGCGTCGAGCTGCTCGCTCGCCGCCGGTCACTGCCCGCCGAGACCCGGGCAGCCGCCGCCGGGCGCGTGCAGGCCGAGCTGGTCGCCCTGGTACGCCGGCTACGCCCACACCGGATGACGGCGTACGTGCCGGTCGGCTCCGAACCGGGCGGCGCCGATCTGCCCGAGGTGCTTCGGGCGGCCCTGCCGGCGGACGCCGAGTTGCTGCTGCCGGTGCTCCTCGCCGACCTGGATCTGGACTGGGCGGCTTATACCGGTCCCGATGCCCTGATCGCTGCGGGACGGGGTATCCGAGAACCAGTCGGTGCCCGTCTCGGGGTGACCGCCGTGGCGCACGCGGAACTGGTGGTCGTACCGGCTCTCGCTGTCGACCACCACGGTCGGCGGCTCGGGCGCGGCGGCGGCTCGTACGACCGCGCACTCGCCCGGGTACCCGCGGCGACCCTGACGGTGGTGCCACTGCACGACGGTGAGCTGGTCGAGGTGCTGCCGGCAGAGCCCCACGACCGTCGGGTGCGCGCGGTGGTCACTCCAGCCGACGGGGTGCGTACGCTTGACGACGGCCCGGGTGCGGCGCACGGTGTCGCGCCCCACACGTCTGCTGGACGAACCCGGGGCGCATGACGCACCATTGGCACTCGAATACGTCGAGTGCCAACTGGCTGAGCCCAGATCCGGAGGAGAACGTGCCCACGTACCAGTACGCCTGCACCACGTGCGGTCAGCAGCTCGAGGCGGTGCAGTCCTTCTCTGACGAGCCGTTGACCGAGTGCCCGGCGTGTCAGGGGCGGCTGCGCAAGGTCTTCAACTCGGTCGGCATCGTCTTCAAGGGTTCGGGCTTCTACCGCACCGACTCCCGGGCGTCCGGTTCCGAGACGACAGCCGGCGGCACTGCCACCAAGCCGGCGAAGTCCGAGTCGTCCTCCGGTGACAGCTCCTCGTCCTCTTCGGGGTCCTCGTCCTCCTCGGGGTCGTCCTCGTCCGGGTCGTCCTCGGGCTCGTCGTCCTCCTCGGGGTCGTCTTCCGGGTCGTCCTCGGGTGGATCGGGCGGCGGCAAGGCACCGGCGGCAAGCTCCGCGTCCTGATCGTCGAAGGCCCGACACCCACGGGTCGGGCCCCCGACACCCACGGGGTCGGGCCTCGATCGACTCGGGTTTCAGGAAGTCGGCCCATCCCGGTCGCTTCGTTAGGCCGATTTCCTTGATCGCGAGTCGATCAGGGTTGGTGCCATAACAAATCGACCCGCCGGATGGGCGTTTTCCACAGGCCGGGCGGTTGTCCACAGGCGTCGGCCGTGGGTCGGCCGAGGCGGCGGGAACTGCCTAGTCTGCCGTCCATGGGTGCCACTGCGGCGCTCGGGGACGGGAGGCGGCAGACGCAATGGTCGATCCGGATTCGTCGCGGGCGTTGCGCCCGCTGCGCAAGTTCACCCTGCCCCGCGGGCGCACCCTGCTCCGGGCCGGCCTGGTCGCCGCGCTGCTCTGCCTGGCCGTCGCGGTCCTGCACACCCCGGCCGGATGCCCGTCGACAGTCGTGCCCGCCGACGCACCGTCGGTGGCAGACGACACGGCCCGACAGGGCGGGTCGGTGGCAGACGACACGGCCCGGCCTCTCGACGAGGGCCGATCGGCCGACTCCAAGGGAGCAGGCTCCCCCGGCACCGCACGGACGGCTGACGGACCGACGTCATGAGGGTCTGGTCGAGCCGCCGGGGTCAGTCAATCCCAGTGCGGGGGGCGTTCGGCGAGCAGCCAGTCGTCGTTGCCGCCCGGCCGCTCTCCCCAACCACGGTCGGTGTCGTCGGAGGTCTGCTCGGGCAGCACCACGAAGTCTTCGCTCAGGTCGACGGCGCGGTCGTCGTCTCCACGTACGCCGTGCGTGCCGGGGTCCTCGGTGCTCACGAGCGGCAAGACTAGCGCAGCCGACGACCGTGGACCGGACCACAAACCGAGGGCACGCCGGGCAGAACCGACCGGACCGCCAACCGAGGGCACGCCGGGCAGAACCGACCGGGCCGCCGGTGGCGTTGGTAGCGTCGGACGGCGTGACGACCCCCAGCGGTGGCAGCACCCCGGACGACTACTGGCGACGGCCCGACACCGGTGACGATGCGGCGGCGGACCAGCCTCCCGCCGCGCCCCCGACCACACCACCGACCGGGCCCACCAACCCGCAGCGGAGCGAGCAGGCCGGCGCAGCATCGACGGGGCACACTGCCAGCGGAGAAGCAGGCCTGCTGCCGCCCGGGCCAACGCCCACGGGGCACACTCCCAGCGGATACTCCGGCCCGCCGCCGAGCGTGCCGCCGCCGGCGGGTTGGCGTCCACCCGTACACCTGCAGCCGGCGCCGCCGCGACAGCTGCCACCGCAGGACATGGCCGACCTGGACGCGGCCGAACAGCGATCGCAGCGGGTCACCTACGGTTTCGGCGCTGCGGCCGGCGTGGTGTTGCTGGTACTGCTCTGTCTGCTCTGCTCGCGAGTCATCTTCTGACGCCACCTCCGGGCATCAGCAGTGAGCAGCAGCTCAGAGGGTGGTGCCCCACACCGTCTCGGCACCTGAATGGCCGGTCAGGTAGACGTAGATCAGGGCGGCGATGGCAAGCCCCACTGCCGCTACCGCCAGCACCGGGGTGACCAGCGCGGGCAGCTGCGGCACCCGGGGGTGCCCGCTTGTCGCCACGAGCAGCAGGATGGCCACGATCCCGAGCGGCACCACGACGCGTAACAGGATGTCACCGTAGCGGGAGTGCTCGAAGATCTGGTCGAGGATCGGCCCCTGGAAGCCCCGGGCCACCAGCGCGTCGGTGAGTGCCTCACCGGACTCGACCGCGACGTAGGCGGTCACCGGTGCGGCCACGGCGAGGAGGCCCAGGGCCCAGTCCAGCCGGTGCCGCCAGCGCGGTAGCCCCACGTACGCGATGGCCAGCACCGCCAGCAGCGGCACAAACACGACGACCGCGTGGATTACCAGGACGTGCACCGGTAGACCCAGGATCTCCTCGAACATCGAACCCTCCAGGTGGATCATGGTCAGGGGTGGTCAGCCTATGGTCCGCCGATCGTCCCCAGGCTCTCGACCGGTGACACGCGCGCCGCGTCGATCGGGTTCATCCGCTGGGCCGTAATCCCGACCTTGCCTGGCTGTGTCGGTGGCCACCCGGAGCGGGCGACGGTTGTCGATGCGGGTCGGGCGTGTTGTCATTGGCCAGTGTCCGGTGCCGAGGAACTGCTGCGGTCGAGGGGCCTGCGTGTCACGCGCCCCCGCCTGGCGGTGCTCGACGTGCTGGCCGACGGCGGCCACCTGGAGGTCGACGAGATCACCCGGCGAGTGCGCGAACGCCTCGACTCGGTCTCCACCCAGGCGGTCTACGACGTGCTGGGCGCGCTGTCCCGGGCCGGGCTGTCACGGCGGATCGAGCCGGCGGGCAGTCCCGCCCGCTACGAGGCGCGGGTGGGCGACAACCACCACCACGTGGTCTGCCGAGGCTGCGGCGAAATCGCCGACATCGACTGCGCGGTGGGCAGCGCACCGTGCCTGGAGCCGAACAGCGCGCACGGGTTCGAGGTCGACGAGGCCGAAGTGACCTTCTGGGGCCTCTGCCCGGGCTGCCGGGCCCGCCGCTCCGCCGACGTCTGATCATCGGCACCGGCGGCACGTGACCGGCGAGGTCGGGCCGACCGTGGCACTCTTGTGCGGTGGACTCCGATGACCTCGGCCTTTTCGGTCCGGGTTCGGTCACGTGGAAGGTGCACGAGGAGCCGATCCTGATCGTCGCCGGCCTGCGCTCGCTCTACCTCCAGGCGTTGCACCCCCGGGCCATGGCCGGGGTCGCGCAGAACAGCAACTACCGCACCGACGCCTGGGGTCGACTGGTGCGCACAGCGACCTACGTGGCGACCACCGTCTACGGGACCACCGCCGAGGCTGAGGCCGCCGGGGCCCGGCTGCGCCGCCTGCACGACCGGCTGCGGGCCACCGACACGCTCACCGGTGAGCAGTTCCGGATCGACGAACCGGACCTGCTGCGCTGGGTGCACGTGACCGAGGTCGAGTCATTCCTGAGCACGGCCCGACGCGCCGGACTGCCGCTGAGCGACGACGAGGTGGACGGCTACTACACCGAGCAGCGCCGCGCCGCCGCCCTGGTCGGCCTGGACCCGGCCACTGTCCCTGGGACCGCCGCCGAGGTCGCGGACTACTACGAGACCGTACGGCCACAGTTGCGGATGACCCGGGAGGCCGCCGAGACGGCGGTGTTCCTCACCGCCCCACCGCTGCCGTGGAAGCTCAGCCTGCCGGTCCGGTTGGGGCTCACGCTGGGCCCGCCACGCTGGGCGTACCTGGGGATCGCCAGCACCGCGTTCGCGCTGCTTCCGGCGTGGGCACACCGGATGTACGGAGGTCTCGGTCTACCGACCACAGCGCTGTCGGCGGATCTGACCGTGCGCGCGCTGCGGCTCGCCTTCGCCGCCGTCCCCCGCCGGTACCTGGAGGGGCCGTTGATCCAGGCGGCCAAGGAGCGGGCCGCGCGGCACGCCGCCGCCTCGTTGGCCGGCTGACCCGACCCTCGGCAGGGGAATCAGCCGTCGGCGGGCCGGTCCATGGCCGCCCACGGTTCCTTGCCCGGGACCTGGGCGCCCGTCGGGCAGTGCCGCCGGAAGTCGCACCAGCCACAGCGCGGGCTGGGTGCCACCGGGAAGGCCTCGTCCGCGTCGGCGCCGTCGGCGACTGCCCGCTCGGCGGCCATGATGTCGCGGGCCGTCTCTTCCGCGCGGGTCAGTTGTCGGGCCAGCGACTCGACCGTGTGGTCGTGGCCGGCGACAGTGCCGGTCGGCAGGTGGTGCAGCTCCACCCGACGGCACGGCCGACGGAACACCCGCTCGGCGGCGTACGCGTAGAGCGCCAGCGCCTGTGAGCCCCGGGCATCGTCCGTGTCCAGCCCGGTGCGGCCGGTCTTGTAGTCGACGATGACCAGCTCCGGGCCCTCCGGGCCGGGCCGCGAGTCGATCCGGTCGGTACGACCGTTGAACGCCAGCACGGCGGTCTTGACCGCCACCACCCGCTCCACGCCGAGCGGGTCGGAATCAGGCTCCAGCGTCTCGACGTACGCCTCCAGCCATCCCAACGCCCGCCGGTAGGCGGAACGCTCCTGCTCGTCGTCGCGGTAGCCCTCGCGGACCCAGGTGCCCTTGAGCAGGGTGGCCAGCGCTTCGGGACGCCGCCGGTCGGCGGACAGCGCATACCAGTTTTTCAGTGCGGTGTGGACGCTGGCGCCGAGCGAGTTGTGCGCCCACGGCGGGCCCTTGGGTGGGGCGGGGCTGTCGACGTAGGAGTAGCGGTAGCGACGCGGGCAGTCCGCGTACGCGCCGAGCTTGCTCGGGGTGCAGACGAACAGCCGCTCCGGCATGCCCTCGAAGCCGAGTTGCTCGGCGTCGCCGGCGCGCTGCCGCGGGGCCCGGCCGCCGGCGGCGGGCCGCCCCGCTGATGAGGATCGTCGCACGCCTGAGATCCTGCCATCCACCTCCGACATCGCGCGCGTGCCGTCAGGTCATGTTCACGTACTGCGTGACGAAGGCGGCCACCGCGTCGGCGATGAGCTGCACGGCGATCGCGGCCAGCAGCAGGCCGGCGATCCGGGTCAGCACCTCGATCCCGCCCGGCCGGAGGATCTTCACGATGCCGCCGGAGAAGCGCAGGACGATCCAGACGGCGACCATCACGGCGAGGATCGCCACGGCGATGGCACTGAACTCTCCCAGCCCGTCGGCCTGCTGGACGAAGAGCATGGTGGCCACGATGGCGCCCGGTCCGGCCAGCAACGGCGTGCCCAGCGGCACCAGCGCGATGTTGGAGGTGACCTGCTGGCTCGGGTCGTCGGCCTTGCCGGTCAGCAGCTCCAGTGCGACGAGCACGAGTAGCAGGCCACCGGCCGCCTGCAACGCCGGCAGGTCCACGTGCAGGTAGTCGAGCAGGGTCTGCCCCGCCACCGCGAAGATCACGATGACGCCGAGCGCCAACGCGACGGCCTGCCAGGCTGCCCGGTTGCGGTCGCGGGCGGGCAGCGGGCCGGTCAGCGCCAGGAAGATCGGCATCATGCCCGGCGGGTCGGTGATCACCAGCAGGGTCACGAAAACCTCGCCGAACAGCTTCAGATCCACGTGATCAACCTAGCCGCGCCGGGATGGGCGAAATACCCGGATCAGCCCGAAGCGACCTCGGTCACCCCCTCGGCGACGATCCGCTCGTACGCCTCGACGCTGGTGCTGAACGCGCCGAGTTGGACCGTCTTGTGGGTGCCGTGAAAATCCGAGGAGCCGGTGACGAGCAGACCCAGCTCGGCGGCGAGCGCCCGCACGTGTTCCCGCTCGGCCGGGCTGTGGTCCTCGTGGTCGGCTTCGAGCCCGGCGAGCCCGACGGCGGCCAGTTCGGCGATCAGCTCGTCGGGCACCACCCGGCCGCGTCGGGTGGCTCGCGGGTGGGCGAAGACCGGCACGCCTCCGGCCGCCCGGACCAGCCGAACGGCCCGGAACACGTCGATGTCCTCCTTGGGCAGCCGGTACCGCTCGCCCAGCCAGTCCGGGCCGAACGCCTCCCGGACGCTGCCGACCAGGCCGGCGCGGATGAGTGCCTGCGCGATGTGCGGGCGTCCCACCGTGCCGCCACCCGCGCCGGCCAGGATGTCCGGCCAGTTCACGTCGATGCCGTCGGCCCGCAGGAGGCCGACCATTCGTTCGCCACGCTCTTCCCTGGCGGCCCGGACCCGCGCCAGCTCGGCCACCAGCTCCGGGTGGTCCGGGTCGAACAGGTACGCGAGCAGGTGCAGCGGCACCGCCGGCTGCGAACCGGACCAGCGGCACGACAGCTCCGCACCCCGGATCAGACGCAGACCTGGCGGCAGCGCGCCCAGTGCCGGCGCCCAGCCGGCGGTGGTGTCGTGGTCGGTGATCGCCAGCACGTCCAGCCCGGCGTCGAAGGCCGCGCCGACCAGCTCGGCCGGGGTCAGTGTGCCGTCGCTGGCCGTCGAGTGGGCGTGCAGGTCGATCCGGGGGGCGGGGCCGGTACGCGAGGTCACCGCCCGACGTTACCGAGGAAATGGTGAGTCCGGCTCACATGGGTCACCGGGAGTCAGAAGCCGTCCACCAGGATCGGCCGCTCTCCGGCTGGCACGTCGGGTACCGCAGCGGGGCTGGCGGGCTTTCCCGCCCGCACCTGAGCGACGTCGACCCGGACCAGCTCGCCGGTGCCGTCGAGGTAGGAGGCCCTGGTCTCGTCGCTCCACACGATCGCCCCGGTCATCGGCGGCCCGGCCGCAACGGCTGTCGCACCCGGCCCGAGCCGGTGAAGGTCGACCAGCAGGGACCGACCGGCAGCGCCGCTCCCCTCGTTGACCAGCAGCCACCGCCCGTCCGGCGAAACCGCGCCGACGCCGTCGGGGCTCAGGTCCGGGCCGCAGCCGGTGCGTACCGGGTCCAGGTGACGTGTCGGGGTGAGGATGGCGAGGCAGGTCCGGCCCGGATCGGTTGTGGTGACCTGGCCGACGAGCCGCCCGTCGGGCAGCCGCCCATAGACGTTGAGGCTCTTGCGGTCGAGGGCGTCGGGCAACGGCCCCGCACCGGGCCGCCAGAGCGTGTGCCCGGCGCTGGCCCTGTCGAGCCGGACCAGCACGCTGTCACCGACGAACCGGACGGGTTCCGCCGCCGCCGGCACCGGGGTGCGCACCGACCCGATGAGTTGGGTGCCGACCACGCCCGCCATCAGGAGATCGTCTCCGTCGCGCCAGGCGACCTGGAGGCTGTCCGGGGCCAGGACGATCGCGCCGGCACCGGCGAGCAGCACCTGCACCAGCCCGTCGTCCTGCACCACCCACAGGGAGCGTCCTGCGGTGCTCGGCGCGCCGACCACCAGCCAACCGCCGCCGCTGGGCAGCCGCTGGACGCGTTCGGCCGGCCCTACGTCGGGCAGCGCCAGCCGCCGCCCGTCGGCGCTGACCAGCGTCTCGCCGACGACAGGAGAGGTCGACGTCGTGGGCGAGGGGGCGGGGCCGGGAATGCTGGCCGTCGGGAGCGGTCGGCTGGTCGGGTCGGGGTCGCCGATCACGACGATGGGTGAGCCGTCCCGCCTGGTCTCGGCACCGAGCTGGGCCATGCCGGCGCTGAGCAGCACAGTGGTGACCGCCGCGAGGGCGAGGCCGGCGGCGGTGCGTCGACGCCGGATCCGGTTCGCCCGACGGATGGCCTGGCCGGCCGGATCGACGCTCAGTGGGCGGGCAAGGGCGACCTGGTGCGAGAGTGTCTCCCGCACCGCACCTTCCAGCTCGTCAGGCCGCACCTGGTATGAACGCTGCGGGCCGTCCGTCAGGTTGTCGCGCCGGCCTGGGAACTGACTCACTGCTGTTCCCCGGAGCCCGTGCCGACGGGCACGGCCGCCGGGGCGGTGGGCAGGACGACCTGCGGGTTGATGGCCCGCGGCACGGCGGGGCGCGGAGCGGTCGGTCGGGGCACGGGTGAGGCGGCCGCCCGTCCGGGACGGGGTGTGGCAGCGGCACCGGTGGCCGGGACTCGCCCGGTCCGGGAACCCGAACCCGTCGTCCGGCCGGTGGCACCGGTCGTGGCCCCTGCACCGGCGGCGGCAGGCCGGCCGGCGATGCCGGCGGCGGCTGCCAGCTCCGGTGCGTCCGCGCCCAGTCGCCGACGCAGCGTGGCGAGCGCCCGGGATGCCTGGCTCTTCACGGTGCCCGGTGAAATGTCCAGCATCGCGGCGGTCTGCGCCTCCGACATGTCCTCGTAGTAGCGCAGCACCAGCACTGCCCGCTGCCGGTTGGGCAACTCCCGGAGATGCCGCCAGAGCAGGTCACGGTCAAGTTGCTGCTCGATCTCGTCGACGCCGGCCCGCTCGGGCAGGACCTCGGTCGGGCGTTCGCCGTGCCAGCGCCGCCGCCACCAACTTGTCGACGTGTTGACCATCACACGCCGGGCGTACGGCTCGACCGCCTCGATTCCGCCGAGCCGCTTCCACGCGAGGTAGGTCTTGGTCAGCGCCGTCTGGAGCAGGTCCTCGGCCGTGGCCCAGTCGCCGGTGAGCAGATAAGCGGTACGTAGGAGCGCGGCGGAGCGGGCCGCGACGAACTCGCGGAACTGCTCCTCCAACGAGTCCTTGCTCGTCACCGCCCACCTCCACACCCCTGCCGTCCTGGCAGAGTGCCACGTCAGGGGCGCTCTGGTCCATGACGAAAGGTGCGCACTTGCTCCGATGTTCGGTCGAAAACCTTCACGCCCCGTCGTCGGCCTTGGCCTCGTCGGCCTCCTTGCCGAGCCGCGCCTCGACAGCCTGCGGCTCGTACATCTCCTCGACGACGCGCAGGTAGAGCTCGTTCGGGTTGGGCAGGTTCTTGATCTCGCGAAGCGCCTGCTCCTGGCCGGCGGACTCCAGCACGAAGGTGCCGTAGTTGAGCGCTCGACCGGTCGGGGTCTGCTCGTACTTCATGTCGGTGACCCGGACCAGCGGCATCATCGCCACCTTGCGGGTGACGATGCCGTTGACCACCATGACCCGCTTGTTGGTCAGGATGAACCGGTCATACCACCAGTCGGCGACCTTCCACGCCACCCAGCCCATCACCGCGAACCACAGCAGCACGGCGATGGTGGTCAACGCGCCGACGTCCTGGCCGGCGAGGAAGCCGGAGAGGTAGCCGAGCACGAAGGTCGCCGCGACGCCGATCAACAGCGGGTTGGTGAGGTGGATCCAGTGTCGCTTCCACTCGCCCCGGTAGCGCTCGGTGGGGAAGAGGTAGCGAGCCACCAGCGAACTGGGCTCGTCTTCCAGTGGCAGCACCCGCCGAGGGGTCGCGCCGGTCGCGTCGGCGCGCAACCCGGCCAGCTCGTCCTCGGAGATCTGCGGCGGCTGGTAGCTGGCCTCCGGATCACGGATCCACCCCCGACCGGAACGACCCTGGCCGGCATAGCCGGGCCCGTCGCCATAGCCGACGTCGTCCGAAAGGGACGGACCGTCGGACAGGCCGGGACCGGCCCCGTAGCCCGGGCCGTCATCAGGCCCGATCCGCGGGATCGGCTCGGTGTCGCGCTCGCGGCGCTCCCGGTCGGGGTCGTCCGGGTCGAAGGGTGGACCGGAGGGGCTGCCCATCGGCGGCTAGGCGACGAGGCTTGTGAAGAAGTCGCCAAACCCCTGGGCGATATCCATGATCCCGCCGCCGAGCGACTTGAACACGTCCGCCGCAGAGTTTGGCCGATAGGCGACGAAGAAGATCAAGAATGCGATTCCGGCCCAGGTGAGGACCTTCTTGACCATGGCGGGCCATCCTCTCGCGCGGCGCCGGGTCCCATTACCGCAGCGGCACCCAGAGTATCAGTGTGGTGTCGTACAGTGAATATCTGCGTCCGTTCTCCGTCAATCCGGAAGAGTTGTCAAGCTCTACCGGGTAGATACGGGGACGGTGCGCCGTACACGAGCTCGGGCGGAGTCCACTCGGTCAGGTCGTGTAGCACGACATCTTCCGCGAGCAGGTGACCCGCACTCGCCGGCCAGGCTATCGCATGGAGCCACATTCCCCGAGCCTCGCCGGCGTACGCGCTTCGATCCGTTGGTGAATTCACCAACCACAGTGGAGTGGGGTGCCCGCCGACCTTGATTTTCGCCTGTCCGACGTGGTCAGGGTGACCCGATCCCGGGTCGGTCAACGCGTCCACCAACTCCGGTCCCGGATCCGGGCCGGTCAGACCGGCGAGCCGGGTGCCCAGGCCGACACCGGGTTCCTCGGCCACGAAGACCAGATCGGCTGGACCACCACCGAGGGGCGCGGGACCCGCGCAGGCCACCACAGTCGCCCGCACGCCCGTGCGGTCGTCCCCGGCGTACGCCACGCCGGTGAGTGTCCAACCGGGTGGCAGCGGCCACGGGCACCACAACGGTGTCACCGGTGGATCGCCGGTCGCGGTGATCCGTTCCACCACGCTCGCCACGATGTCCGCTCCGATGTGCTCGGGCACGTGCAACGGCGGCACCGGGCCACAGCGCACACACCTCGAGTCGGTGTTCATCAGATCCGGCGCCCGTACCGGGCCCCCGCATCTCGGACAACTCACCGCGACACTCACATCCCCACCGTCTCCCCGGACCGGCGGCACGTCAAGCCGGAACGTCCGATTCGGCACCGTACGTGGGTCAGTCCGGCGGCGTACCGGCGTGCGCGCGGATCCAGGCGTGCATGGCGATTCCGCTGGCCACACCCGCGTTGATCGACCTCGTCGAGCCGTACTGGGCGATGGAGTAGAGCTGGTCGCAGGCGGCACGGGCCGGCGCGGAGAGGCCGGGGCCCTCCTGGCCGAACAGCAGCACACATTCCCGCGGCAGGGTGCCGGTCTCCAGCGGACGCGACCCGGGCAGGTTGTCGATGCCGAACACCGGCAACTGCCGCTCGACCGCCCAGGCGACGAACTCCTCGATCGTCTCGTGGTGCCGTACGTGCTGGTACCGATCTGTCACCATCGCGCCGCGCCGGTTCCACCGTCGCCGTCCGACGATGTGCACCTCGGCGGCGTTGAACGCGTTGGCGTTGCGCACCACAGTGCCGATGTTGAAGTCGTGCTGCCAGTTCTCGATCGCGACGTGGAAGCCGTGCCGGTGCCGGTCCAGGTCGGCGACGATCGCCTCGTGCCGCCAGTAGCGGTAGCGGTCGACGACGTTGCGCCGGTCCCCCTCCGCCAACAGCTGCGGGTCGTAACGGCTGTCGTCGGGTGGGTCCCCCGGCCAGGGGCCCACGCCCACCTCAAGCTGGTCGTCGGTCACGGTCATCAGAGGGTACGGACCGCGTCGGCGCCCGTCGCGGAGACCTGCCGGTCAGCCCAGGTCGAGGGCGGCACCGAGCCGGTCCAGGAAGCGCCGGTCCGCCGGGCTGGCCGGTGGGTCCACGCGACGCGCGCCGGTGCCGGGCACCGCGCGACAGACCCGGGCCGCCACCGACTGCACCCACTGGCGGTACGCGGCCGAGTCGGCGGGGTCGGCCCGCCGCCGGAGGACGCGGCTCGCTGCACGGCAGGCGGCCAGCAGGTCCACCAGGTCGGTGAGCCGCTCGGCGGGTTGCGGGGTGCCGTCGTGGCGGGCGTAGATCGTGGCGACCACAGCGCGGACCAGATCACTGTCGGAGGCTCGGCCCGCGGCCACGGCATCAAGGCCGGCCAGGCCGGCCATCACTCCACGCTCCGTCCGGCCAGGACCGGGCGCCGCGGCGGCCACGAGAACCCGACCGGGCAGGCCGGTGAGCAGATCCCACTCGGCGCCGGAGTAGACGGCGGTGGTCAAGGGTGCGGCTCGGCGGCCGGCAGAGGACGGCTCTCCCGCTACGGAGTGGCTCATCGGAACCTCCGGCGTCAGCATATGCCCCGCGACGGGAACAGGGCCCCTTCCCCAGCAGACCCGCTGTGGGGAAGGAGCCCGGTGTTCGTCGACGGTCGAGCCCGCCGCGACCGTCAGCGCGGCTCGGGGAAGCTGGGCCGCTCCGGATCCACGCCGTCGGGCACCGCAGCGGCCGCGTACTCCCGCTTGGGGACCATGACCTTGCGCCGGAAGACGCAGACCATCGTGCCGTCCTGGTTGTAGCCGCGGGTCTCCACCGACACCACGCCCCGGTCGGGTTTCGAGCCGGACTCACGCTTGTCCAGCACAGTGGTCTCGCCGTAGATGGTGTCGCCGTGGAAGGTCGGCGCGACGTGCCGCAGCGACTCGACCTCCAGGTTGGCGATCGCCTTGCCACTCACATCGGGCACCGACATGCCGAGCAGCAGTGAGTAGATGTAGTTGCCGACCACGACGTTGCGCTTGAACTGGCTGGCCGTCGCGGCGTAGTGCGCGTCCATGTGCAGCGGGTGGTGGTTCATGGTGAGCAGGCAGAAGAGGTGGTCGTCGTACTCGGTGACGGTCTTGCCCGGCCAGTGCCGGTAGACCGCGCCGACCTCGAACTCCTCGTAGTAGCGACCGAACTGCATGCTGGTCCCTTCGACGGGCGGCGATGGAGTTCGGCACAGCATGCCTTACCGATGGTTAAGGCGACCGGCGGGGCGCGACGGCGGCGGAAATGTCACACCGGTCACTCTGCCTGGGGGGAGACGCAATGAGCGGCGGGGCCCTCCCCGGCACCCGCCGCCCACGCTCTGATGTGAGGAATTCTGCCCTACGCCTGCGTAGGTTCAACAGAGATCGCGGTCACATTTATCTTTTTGTAACACTACTGTGCGTGACGAAGCGGAGGTTGATCAGCGATCTCCGCAGGCCGGATACCTCCTCGTCAAAGCCCAAGTTACCGATTCGTAGAGCTCAATCGCGTGGATCTCCCTGGAAACGCTCCCATTACCGCAGGTCACGCAAGTGCGTCATGCACTTGCGTTCCGCAGGTCGGGTGTGAACAGATGCCTGTCGATGGTCCCCGGCACCCCCCGGCAGCCCGGTGCACGTTTCGTGCCCCACCACCCGGGAATTCGATACGGTCAGCCCTGGTTCTACGGGACGTAGATAAACCGCGGTGATCGGAGAGTGCAATGGCAACCGTTGAGCTGACCTCGACCAACTTCGACGAGGTGACCGGCAACGACGGCATCGTCCTGGTCGACTTCTGGGCCGACTGGTGTGGTCCGTGCAAGCGGTTCGCCCCGGTCTACGAGCGCTCCTCGGAGAAGCACCAGAACATCGTCTTCGGCAAGGTCGACACGGAGGCTCAGCAGGAGCTGGGCGCCAAGTTCGACATTCGCTCGATCCCGACGATCATGGCGATCCGCGACGGCGTCATCGTCTTCGCCCAGCCGGGCGCCCTTCCCGAGTCCGCGCTGGAGAACCTGATCGAGCAGGTCGAGGCGCTGGACATGGACGACGTCCGCAAGCAGCTGGCCGAGCACAACCACTGAGTCGTCCCCACGACGACACGCGAGGCCGGGCCCGATGCGGGCCCGGCCTTCGTCGTACCCCCGCCAACTCCCGCATGATCACCTGCCTGGTCAGGCCGAACTGGCCGTCGGAGGGACCCGAGGGCGTCGGTACATCCCGTATCGTCACGACCCGATGGAGAACCTGACCACCCGCGGGCGCGTGACCCGGCTGGGCGCTACCGCACTGGGCCTCGCCCTGCTCGTCGTCGGCACCTTCTGGGGCGGCGACGACGACTTCCCGTTCGGCCCGTTCCGGATGTACTCCACCTCCAACCCGCCGAACGCACCTGCGCCCGACACCCGCGTCGAGGGGGTGAACAGCTCCGGGGCGGTGATCGACCTCGACCAGAACGCGACAGGCATCCGGCGCGCCGAGATCGAGGGTCAGCAGGCCCGATACGCCGCCGACCCGACGCTGCTCACCGAGGTCGCCGACGCGTACGCCGAACGCCACCCGGACGCCCCCGCGCTGGTGGAGGTCCGCATCGTCATCCGCTGGCACGGGATCCGCGCCGGCCGACCGACCGGCAGCCACACCGACCAGACCGTCGTCCGCTGGCAGGCCACCCGATGACCCGCTGGCTGACCGAGGCCGTACCCCGGGGGCGGGTGGCCGCCTTCCGCACCGTGGTCTACCTGTTCGTCGCCGCCGATCTGGTGATCTTCACCCCCTGGGTACGCACCCGGGTCAGCGTGCCCGGCGACCTCTACCAGCCACTCTTGATCGGCCGCCTGCTCCCACTGCCGACGCCAACCGAGACGCTGGTGACGGTGATCTTCTGGGCGTTGCTGCTGCTCGCACTCCTCGCCGCCACCGGACGAGCGCCCCGGCTGCTCGGCTGGGCGGTGTGCGCGCTCTACCTGGAGTGGATGATCATCGCGATGAGCTACGGGAAGGTCGACCACGACCGGTTCGGGCTGCTCGTCGCACTGGCAGTGCTGCCCACCGCCGGTCGCGCCCGACACGGCGACACCACCCGCACCGAGGCCGGTGGCTGGGCGCTGCGCGTCACCCAGATCGCGGTGATCTGCACGTACTTCCTGGCCGCCTTCGCCAAGCTGCGCTTCGGCGGTCTGGACTGGCTGACCGGCTCGGTTCTGGCCCGCGCGATCATCCGGCGCGGCACCGACCTGGCGGACCTCATCGCCCAGGTGCCGTACCTGCTCATCGTCGCCCAGTTCGGCATCGTGGCGTTCGAGCTGCTCAGCCCGGTGGTCTTCTTCCTGCCGCCCCGTTGGCGACACGCCATGGTCGGCTTCTTCTACTCGTTCCACGCGGTCACCATCGCGACCATCACGATCTCGTTCGCGCCGCACCTGGCCGCGATGACCAGCTTCCTACCGCTGGAGCGGGTACGCCCGTTGGTCTGGGGTCGCCGGCTCGTCAGGCGTGGCTCTCCCGAGGCGGCGACGACGGATGCCCCGCAACCGCGCCGCGCCGAGGTCGACCCGACGCCGGCCGACCCGGGCCCGGTGGCAGCCGGCGCGGGGCCGGCGCTCGACGATCAGGCGCCGGTGGTCGGGCGACCGGCCGGCCCGTAGAGCCGCTCCCGGGCTTCCTGGGGCAGGGAGCAGGCCGCCGTGCCACCGGGAAGTCGGTGCCGGTTGCGCGCCACCCAGCGGTACAACGGCCAGGCCGCGACGCGTACCGGAGGAATCCGCAGGCCGGCGCCGGCGACCCGCCAGAGCGGACCACTCGCGGCGAGCAGCTTCGCGATGGCGTCCGGGCCGGCCGCGCGTGAGCCGTCCGCGCCGACCCACTGCACTGCCTCCTCGCACTCGGCCACTGTGAGGCCGAGCGCGTCCAGGTCGGCGAACTGCCAGGGCACCACCCGTGCGGCGGTGGGGATGCGGCGCTCGATGAACTCCGCACAGCTCGTGCAGAACGCGCAGTCCCCGTCGTAGACGAAGGTCGACGTCTCCATGGCGTCCATCCTCCCCTCTCCGACCACCCGGACGCCCACCGGTGTACGGCGGGTCACTTGCGCTCACCTCGTACACGTGTTCGAATAGTGCCCATGCGCTGGGACAACCTCACCGCTCCCCCGGTCGAGGGAGACCCCGAGCGGGCAGCGCCAGCGACGCCACCCCTGCCGCTGGCGCTGCCCGGCGCCGTCGCCCGCACCTTCGACACCCCCGAGTTCGCCGGGATGACCTTCTACGAGGTGCAGGCCAAGTCCATCCTCAACCGGGTGCCCGGGCAGTCCCGCGTCCCGTTCGAGTGGACGATCAACCCGTACCGGGGCTGTTCTCATGCATGTCGATACTGCTTCGCGAGAAACACTCACACTTATCTCGATCTTGATGCCGGCGCGGACTTCGACCGCAAGGTGATCGTCAAGGTCAACGCCGGCGAGCTGGTCCGGCGGGAGCTGGCCGCGCCGCGCTGGCGGGGCGCGCACGTGGCGATGGGCACCAACGTGGACTGCTACCAGCGCGCCGAGGGTCGGTACCGGCTGATGCCGCAGATCATCGGTGCCCTGCGAGACTTCGCCAACCCGTTCTCGATCCTCACCAAGGGCACGCTGATCCTGCGCGACCTGCCGCTGCTGCGCGAGACCGCCGAGGTGACAACCGTGGGCATCTCCTTCTCGGTGGGGTTCGTCGACGAGCACCTCTGGCGCACCGTCGAGCCCGGCACACCGCACCCACGCCGCCGACTGGACGCCGTCCGGGCACTCGCCGACGCCGGCTTCTCCGTCGGCGTGCTGATGGCCCCGATCCTGCCCGGCCTCAGCGACAGCGACGAGTCGATCGACACCACCGTCTCGGCGATCGCCGCCGCCGGCGCGACGAGCGTGACCGCCCTGCCCCTGCACCTGCGCCCCGGTGCCCGGGAGTGGTACGCGCACTGGCTCGCCCGCGAGCACCCGCACCTCGTCCCCCGCTACCGTGAGCTCTACCGGGCCGGTGCGTATGCGCCGCAGGCGTACCAGCGGGAGTTGACCGCACGGGTGCGGATCGCCGCCCGCAGGCACGGGCTGCACCGCGGGGAGCGGGGCGACAACCGCAGCCTGCCCGAGCCGCCGCCGTCTACGGCCGAACAGCTGACGCTGCTGTAGTCGGAGCTACAGTCGGCGGGTGCGTACCGCTCAGCAGATCCTCGCCGACTCCGCCGTGATCGCCGTCGTGGGCGCGTCCCGCGACCCGTTCAAGGCCGCGCACGGCGTGCCGTTGCAGATGCAGCAGTACGGCTGGCGCATCATCCCGGTCAACCCGACGGTCGACGAACTGTTCGGAGAACGGGCCTACAAGACCCTCGCCGACATTCCCCACCCCGTCGACCTGGTGGACGTGTTCCGACCGGCGGCCGACGCCGTGCAGGTGGTCCGGGACGCGGCGGCGATCGGCGCCCCGGCGGTCTGGCTGCAACTGGGCATCGTCTCGGCCGAAGCGCGGCAGATCGCGGAGGAGGCCGGCATGGACTACGTCGAGGACCGTTGCCTCATCGTCGAACGAGCCGCCGCCAACCTGACCCGCCTGACCTGACCCACCCCACCCCATCCCGCGATCTTGCACTTACTGTCCCGGCATACCCGACACAAGGGGCAATCGGGCAACCGAAAGTGCAAGATCGCGAGGGCGGGGGGGCGGGGTTAGAGCTTGTATTCCTTGAGGAGGCCTCGGCTGATGATGGTCTTCTGGATCTCTGAGGTGCCCTCGCCGATGAGCAGGAACGGGGCCTCCCGCATCAGCCGCTCGATCTCGTACTCCTTGGAGTAGCCGTAGCCGCCGTGGATGCGGAACGCCTCCTGGACGACCTCGGCGCAGTATTCCGAGGCGAGCAGCTTGGCCATCCCGGCCTCGACGTCGTTGCGCTGGCCGGCGTCCTTGAGTCGGGCGGCGTTGACCATGAGGGCGTGCGCGGCCTCGATCTTCGTGCCCATCTCGGCGAGCTTGAAGGCGATCGCCTGGTGCTTGGCGAGCGGCTGGCCGAAGGTCTTGCGCTGCTGGGCGTAGCTCACCGCCAGCTCGAAGGCGCGGATGGAGATGCCGCAGGCACGGGCGGCCACGTTGACCCGGCCCACCTCGATGCCGTCCATCATCTGGTAGAAGCCGCGGCCCACCCGGTCGGCGCCGCCGAGGATCGCGGAGTCGGGCACCGTCACGCCGTCGAGCACCATCTCGGTGGTCTCGACGCCCTTGTAACCCATCTTCTCGATCTTGCCGGGGATGGTGAGGCCGGGGGCGGTCTCGCCGAAGCCCGGCTCCTTCTCCAGCAGGAAGGTGCTCATGTTGCCGTAGACGGACTCCGCGCCGGTGTCGGTCTTGACCAGGGTGGCCACCACCGAGGAGTAGGCCCCGTTGGTGAGCCACATCTTCTGCCCGTTGAGCACGTAGCGGTCGCCGTCGCGGACGGCCCGGGACTTGATCGCCGAGACGTCGGAGCCGGTCTCGGGCTCGGACATGGAGAACGCTCCGCGCACCTCGCCGGTGGCCATCTTCGGCAGCAGCCGGGCCTTCTGCTCGGCGGACCCGTGCTGGGAGATCAGGTACGCCACTATGAAGTGGGTGTTGACGATGCCGGAGATCGACATCCAGCCTCGGGACAGTTGCTCCACCACCAGCGCGTAGGTGAGCAGCGATTCACCGAGCCCGCCGTACTCCTCGTCGATGGTGAGACCGAACAGCCCCATCTCGCGCATGCCGTCGAGGATGTCGGTGGGGTACTCGTCGGCGTGCTCCAGCCGCTGCGCGTGCGGGATGATCTCCTTGTCGGCGAAGTCCCGAACGGTCTCCAGGATCGACTGTTGCACATCGGTCAGGCCGGGCGTCTGGGCGAGTCTGGCCATCTCAGCCTCCGGGGATCCGCGCACTACTCATGGGTAACTGAACGCTGGGTCAGTATCGGCCCCTCAGGTCGACGAGGCCAAGGTGACCAGTCCACACAACCGCTGTGAAAAGGTTCACCGCTGCGGGTAGCGTCCGGCAAGAGGGACTTTTCCGGCACCTGCAGGAGGAGGACAGCTGTGAGCTACCCGCCGTCGGGACCGCCGCCCGAGGACGAGCCGCCGCCGTCACCCTACGAGCCACCGAAGGACCAGTCGCCGTACGCGCCACCGCCGGCCGGCCAGCCGCCGTACACGCCGCAGCCGGACCAGCCGGCGTACGAGCTGCCAACGGAACGGTCACCGTACGGGCCACCGGCGGGCGAACCGTCGCCGTACGGCCACCAGGGCCCACAGCAGTCGGCGCACTGGAGCCAGCAGCCGCCGTACCCCCCGCAGGGCCCCTACGGCCAGTACGGCCCACCGCCGTCCGGGCCGGGTCGGGGCACCAACGTGCTGGCGATCCTGTCGCTGGTGTTCGCCTTCGTCTTTCCGCCGGCCGGCGCCGTGCTCGGCCACGTGGCCAAGCGGCAGATCCGCACCAGCGGCGAGGAGGGCGACCAGCTCGCGACCTGGGGGCTGATCCTGGGCTACGTCTTCACCGGGCTCACCGTGCTGGCCTGCTGTGGCTGGCTGGCGCTGGTGGCCTTCGGCAACACCGGCGACAGCGGCGGCTACTGACGAACGGGCCGGCGCTCGCCGGGGCCGTCAGCGGAAGCGGGCCTCGCGGACGCTGTTGCCGCCGTCCACCACAAGCATCTGCCCCGTGATGTACGAGGCGGCCGGCGAGCAGAGGAAGCTGATCGCCGCGGCGACCTCGTCAGGAGTGCCCGGTCGCCCCACCGGCGTGCCCAACCCCTGCTTGATCTCGGCCATGGTGGACGCCGCGGTGTAGATGGTGCCGGGCGCCACCGCGTTGACTGTCACGCCGTCGGCGATCATCTCCATGGCCAGGGCCCGGGTCAGCCCGACGACGCCGGCCTTCGCCGCGGCGTACGCGGCCTCGGTGGGCAGGGCGTTGACCGGGCCGGCAGTGGCCGACAGGTTGACGATCCGACCCCAACCCCGCTCGGCCATCCCCCCGATGAACGCCCGGCTGCACAGGAACGCTGTGGAGAGGTTGCGGTCGATCTCGCCGCGCCACTCGTCGTAGGTCAGCTGCGCTACCGGCCGCAGCACCCCCTGGCTGGCGCGACTGGCCAGGCCGGCGTTGTTCACCAGCACCTCGACGTCGCCCAACTGCTCGGCGACCGCATCGGCCAACGCGCCGACCTCGGACTCGTCGGTCAGGTCCGCGACGAAGCCGGTCACCCCCAGCTCGGTCGCCCGCTCGTGGATGCGTCGGGTGGTGGAGACGATAGCCACCCGTGCGCCCAGGTCGGCGAGTCGCCGGGCGGTGGCGTACCCGATGCCGTCCGGGCTGCCCGCCCCGGTGACCAGGGCGACCCGCCCGTCGAGGCGCATGGTGACCGGGTCGGTGAGCGCGACCGGCTCGTCGGGGCCGGGGCTGCCCGCCGGGGCGGCCGTCCGGGCGCGCCGGGCCGCGCCGGGGCGGCTGACGTCCCGTCGGGGTCGACTGCCGGAGCGGTCCGCGGCGCGCGCGTCGTATGCCATGTCAGGGATCCTGCCCGTTACGACCGGCCCGAGCAACGCGGCACCCGGAAGCAGGGGCGTCGGGTTTGGGCGGCGCTGGCTACCCTGTCTCCGCACCCCAACCTGACGGAGAGTTCGTATGACCAATCCCCCGCCGCCCGGCAACTGGAGCGATCCCACGTGGTCGGCCCAGCCGTCGAGCCCCGCACCGGACCCGACCCTGGTGGCCGGTCAGCCAGTGCCCGCGCAACCTGGCCCGGTCGACCCGTACGCCCCCGACCCGTACGCCCCGGTCGACCCGTACGCCGGCGTGAAGCACCCGGCGACCCAGCCGATGCCCGGTTACGCCCCGCCCGGATACGCCCCACCCGGTTACCCGCCGCAGTACCCCGGCTACGGCTACCCGCAGCCGCCGAAGACCAACGGAATGGCCATCGCGGCGTTCGTGCTGGCCCTGATCGGTTTCACGTCCTGCATCACCGCGCCGATCGGCGCGATCCTCGGGCACGTTGCGCAGAAGCAGATCCGGGTCAGCGGCGAGGGCGGGGCGGGGATGGCGAAGGCCGCCATCATCGTCGGCTGGATTCTCACCGGGTTCCTGGTGCTGTTGATCGCCATTTACGCCGCCGCGATCATCTACGCGATCGCGACGAGCGACAACAGCAGCAGCTACTGACCGGCGGCGGGCCGGCGTACCGCCGGTTGTCGGGCCGGACCGACAGCCGTCGGCGGTCGTCCCGGCCCGGCCGGTCAGCGCTCTGGTGGGGTGAACGACGAGGTACGGCTCATCCCGGCGGCCCGGCCCTTGGCCGCAACCACCAGCGCCATCTTGCGGGACGCTTCGTCGATCATCTCGTCGCCGAGCATCACGGCGCCGAGCCGGCCGCCGGCCTCCGAGGTGTAGTGCTCGTACGCGTCGAGGATCAGCTCGGCGTGGTCGTAATCGGCCTGCGCCGGCTGGTAGACCTCGTTGGCGGCGTCGATCTGGCCCGGGTGCAGCACCCACTTGCCGTCGAAGCCCAGCGCGGCCGAGCGCTTGGCCACCTCGCGGAACGCGTCGACGTCGCGGATCTGCAGGAACGGGCCGTCGATGGCCTGCTTGTCGTGCATCCGCGCGGCCATCAGGATCCGCATCAGGATGTAGTGGTACGGGTCGCCCGGGTAGTCCGGGATCAGGCCGCCGACCACCATCGACTTCATGTTGATCGACGCCATGAAGTCGGCCGGGCCGAAGATGATGGTCTCCACGCGCGGCGAGGCGGCGGCGATCGCGTCCACGTTGACCAGACCGGCGGCGTTCTCGATCTGCGCCTCGATGCCGATCCGACCGACCTCCAGGCCGATCGTCTTCTCGATCTGGGTGAGCGTCAGGTCCAGCCACTGCACCTGGGCGGCGGTCTGCACCTTCGGCAGCATGATGCAGTCCAGGTTGGCGCCGGCGCCCTCGACGACCTCGATGACATCCCGGTAGGTCCACGGGGTGGTCAGGTCGTTGACCCGGACCACCCGGGTCTTGCCGGCCCAGTCGCCCTCGTTGAGGGCGGCCACGATGTTCTTGCGCGCGTCCGGCTTGGCCAGTGGGGCGACGGCGTCCTCCAGGTCGAGGAAGACCTGGTCGGCCGGGAGGCCCTGGGCCTTGCCGAGCATCTTCACGCTGGAACCCGGCACGGCGAGGCAGGACCTGCGGGGGCGACCGACTGCGGCCATGGATGCGCTCCTTCCAGCGTCCGGCGGGCATGCCGACGCCACCTGACGACAGATCCGAGACCTTAACGATCCCAAAGGGCGTTGTGACGCCACGGTAACCTCGCGCCATGACCGGGGTGAATGGACCTGTGGAAGATCTCACTGGGCGTCGACTGGTGGTGGTGACCGGGGCCAGCTCCGGCATCGGGCTGGCCACCGCCGTGCACCTGGCCTGCCGGGGCGACCAGGTGGTGCTGGTCGGGCGGGACCCGGCCCGTCTGCAGGCCGCAGCCGAGCGGGTACGGGAGAACGCAGGTGAACGTCCGGAACTGTTCCGGGCCGACTTCGCGATCCTCGACGACGTACGTCGACTGGCCGAACAGCTCCGGGCCGCGTACGACCGGATCGACGTGCTGGCCAACAACGCCGGGGCCATCGCGCTGCAACCACTGAGGACCGTCGACGGTTTCGAGATGTCGATCCAGGCCAACCACCTGGCCCCGTTCCTGCTGACCAACCTGCTCGCCGACCGGGTGGGCCGGGTCGTGGTGACCGCCTCCGGCGCGCACCGCTTCGGCGCACTGGACCCGGACGACCTGAACAAGCCGCTGCGTGACTACCGGCCGATGGGCGCGTACGGCACCAGCAAGCAGGCGAACATCCTGTTCACCGCCGAGGCCACCCGGCGCTGGCCGGACCTTGCCGCGTACAGCTTCCACCCGGGGGTGGTCCGTACCCGGTTCGCCAACGACAGCAGGCTTGTCGCGTTCGGCATGCGCTTCATGCCGTTCCGCAGCCCGGAGAAGGGTGCCGAGACCCTGGTGTGGTTGGCCAACCAGGAGCGCTCCCGGCTGATCAACGGGGGTTACTACATCGACCGTCGGCCGCGTCGACCGCTCCGGAAGGCGGCCGATCCGCAGCTCGCCGCCCGGCTGTGGGCGGCGAGCGCCAAGGCTGTCGGTCTCGATGACTGACCGGGCCGGCGTGCTGACACTCGTCGCGATCGTCGAGTTCGCCGTCGGGGCAGAGGCCGCCGGGCAGCGCTACGAGGACGCCGTGCTGGCCCTGCTCGAACGGCACGGCGGCCGGCTGGAACGGCGACTGCGCGGCACCGACGGGCAGGCCGAGGTGCACGTGATCCGGTTCGCCGGACGGGCCGGCTACGAGTCGTTCCTCGCCGACCCGGACCGGGCGGCCCTGCGTGCCGCCCTCGGCGAGGCCGCCCCGACGACCCGGGTCATCGAGGTGCACGGAGGTTAGCCGCCGCGGAGGAGTCGGTCTGACCGTCGAGCGCGCCGACCTCGCAGCCACGACAGCACGGGCAGCGCGACCAGGACCGCCAGGATGAACCCCACAGCGAGCGCCCAGAACGGCGGTGGCCCGTAGTGAGGGCGGCCGGATTCGCGTACCGCCCCGTCGATCGCGAGGTCGGCGGCGACCGACAGGTCGGTGATGCCCTCCGGCGTCCGGAAGAGCACCTCCGGCGCGGTCGCCCCCCGACGTAGCACCACGAGTTCCACCGCCTCCGTGCCGACCTCGTGATAGGGCCCCCAGGCGACGTCGTGCTCCTCCGGGCTGTCCACCGCCGCCGGGCCCGGTACGCCGACCAACGCGACCGCCTCGTCCGCCGAGCGCCAGCCGAGCAGTTGCACGAACGAGCGGGAGCGCAGCGGCGGGAACGCCGCGCCGGCCAGCGGGGTGCCGTCGACTGTGGACCGGGGCACCAGCGTCCAGGTGCGTCGGTAGGACGGAACCGGGCAGTCAGTGCAGGTGGATCGGCCGAGGACAGCAACCGAACGGCCGTCCGGCAGCCAGGACCCGGCCCCGGCGAGCCGCCCGCCCGCCAACGGCAGCTTCCGGTACGGCTCGGCCACCCGATCCGCGCCCGCGTCGTCCACCCGGGCCAACCAGACCTCGTCGCGGAGCTGAAGGGCGAGGTCGCCGCCGTCCGGCGACAACGCGGCAGTGCGCCCTGGCGGAACCCAGGTGGTGCCGACCCGCACCCGCAGCACGTCGGTTCCGCGATCCCGGTCGTAGACCCCCACGTACGGGGTGGAGTAGGTGTTCGGGGACGTGAACGAGGTGTCGTCGTCGGCGTACACCAGGCGTTTCCCGTTGGGCGCGAACGCGAGTGGATAGCCGTCCGGGCGGTCCGTGGTGGTCCTTCCGGACGTGAGATCGAGCAGCGACGCGCCCATCCAGACATACCGGCCGTCCGGGGAGAGCATCGCCTCAAAACCCGCGACGGCCGGATCGCCGTTCAGCACGCGGTAGCGGTCGTCGTCGGCGGCCACCACAGCCATCCGGGTCTCGAGCCAGTTGGTGCGCACGGCGGGACCGCCGAAGAGCATCGCGGCGGCACCCGGCGCCGACGCCCCCACCGAGGCGGTCCGCAGCGGCGGGTCGACGAGCCGGGTGGGCAGGCCCGGGGCGTCGTGCCGAGGGCTGGCGGGCAGCGGCAGGGCGACTGGATGCAGCGCGTACCCAGTGCCCAGGAGCAGGACCAGGACGGCGAGCGCGCCGGCGACGACGGCCCGGCGACGACGGTGCCGGGTCCGCGCCGCGTCGAAGAGCCCCTCCGGTACGCGCGCGGGCGGCACGTCGTCCGCGAGGCGACGCAGCGCTTCGGAGAGCCGAGTGGTCACCGGGCCACCTCCTGCGGGTCACGGCCGACGAGTTCGGCCAACTCGGGGGCGAGGACACGGAGTCGATTGAGGGCGTGGCGGGTCTGACTCTTCACCGTGCCGACCCGACAGCCGAGCAGTTGCGCCGTCTCCGTCTCGGTGCGGTCCTCGTAGTAGCGCAGCACGAGGACCGCGCGCTGCCGCGCGGTCAACCGGGCCAGCGCCGCCGACAGCACCAGCCGCAGATCGGTGTCGTCACCCGGCCCGGGGCGTTCCGGCAACGCCCCGTCCAGCCGCTCCGGTGGGCGGGCCCGCCGCCAGCGCCACCAACTGGCCGCCTGCGTGCAGAGCACCCGGCGCAGGTAGGCGCGCGGGTCGACGATCCGCTCCCACCGCACCGCGACCCGAGCGAGTGCCACCTGGACCAGGTCCTCGGCATGATGCCGGTCACCGGTCAGCAGGTACGCGAGCCGGGTCAGCCCGGCGGTCTCGGCCCGGACGAAGTCGGCGAAGCCGTCCCGGGTGCGGTCCTCAGTCGTCAACGGATCGCCCTCCTCACCCGGACAGACGCCGGGCGGGCCCTCCGCGGAGGGAACCAGCGTTGATGTTGTGTTCCTCGCCGACGGGGAACTGGGCAGGCTGCTCGCCGCTCTCGGCGACTCCGCGCCGACCACCAGGGGGCGTCGAGGTGCGGGGAGGTGCCTTCCACCTTCACTTCATCATCCTCGACCCGCGATAACAAGACTTGATCTTGGCCCGGTCGGCGGTCAGGGTAAGTCCATGGATTTCGATGCGACAGCCACCGCGCGACGGGCCCTGTGGATCGGTGGCGGACAGTGGGCGGGTAAGTCCACTGTCGCCGTCAACCTGGCGCTGCGGCACGGGCTGACCGCGTACCTCTACGACCGGCACGACGCTCGCGGCCACGACGACCGACGCGTGGCCGACCGCGTCCGACGTGGTGACCCGCCGGCTGACCCCGACCCGGACGCCGCCTGGGTGCACACCGATCCGGCGCGGATGGCGGCCGAGACACTGGCCGGCTTCCCCCGTCGCTTCGAATGGGTGCTCGACGACCTCAGCGCACTGGTCTGCGGACGGCGGGTGGTGGCCGAGGGTTGGGGACTGCGAGCGGAACTGGTCGCGCCGCTGGTGGAGTCGGTACGGCAGATGGTGGTGCTGGTGCCCACCCCCGGGTTCCGCGCCCACCAGATCACCCGACTGCCCCGGGCCAGCGCTGCGGTAGCCGGGGCGAGCGACCCGGTTCTTGCGAACCGTCACCGGTGGGAACGCGACGAGTTGGTGGCGGCGGATGCGATCGTGCAGGCCGAGCGACTGAAGGTCCGCGTGATCCGGGTCGACGGCAGCCTGGACGGCGAGGGACTGACCGACCTGGTCGCGGACCACTTCGCCGCGTACCTGTGAATCTCCGTCAGGACAGTGGCGTCGGGTCGGCGGGCAGGGCGGTGGGTTCGGCCGCACGGCGGCCGGCGCGGGCGCCGCCCAGCACCACCACCGCCACCCCGGCCAGCAGCAACGCCATCCCCAGCAGCGCGTACGGGCGGGGCAGCTGCCCCAGCCAGGCCCAGCCGAGCACCGCCGCCCCCGGCGCCTCCAGCAGGATCAGCACGCTCACCGTGGTCGCCGGGATCTTCCGTAGGGCGTAGTTGAACATCGAGTGCCCGAGCAGTTGGGCCCCAGCCACCAGGGCCAGGATGGCCAGCCAGGTACGGCCGTCGAAGCCGGTCAGCCGTACGCCGCCGACCAGGCACAGGGCCAGCAGGATCAGCGCGCAGATCCCGTAGCAGATGGTGGTGTAGGTGGTGGTGCTGATGCTGACCCGGGCACGTTCGCCGAAGGCGGTGTAGACGGCGGCGAACATCGCGCCGACCAGCGCCAGCACGTCACCGAGGACGGCCCGGCCGGAGACCCCCACGTCCACCCCGGTGGCGACCGCCGCGCCGCCGACCGCCACCGCGATGCCGATCCACACCACCCGGGGCAGCGGACGCCCCTGGGCGCGGGCGATCAGCCCCTGCCAGACCGGCTGGGTGGCGACCAGGGCGGTGGACGTGGCGACCGAGGTGAGCTGGGCGCTCGGCACCCAGGTCGCGAAGTGCCCGGCCAGGGCGACGCCGGAGAGCACGCAGAACAGGCCCTCCCGCCGGCCCGCGCCCACTGTCAGTCTGCGGAACTCGGCGCGGCGTCGGACCAGCGCGAAGGGGCTCAGCACGGCCACCGCGAGCAGGTTGCGCCAGAACGCGATGGCCAGCGCGGGGGCGGCGGCGTACGCGATCAGCGGCGCGGACGACGACACGGCGACCACGGCCAGCCCGACCGCTCCGGTGGTCAGCGGGTCCAGGGACGGCCGGGGTGAAGGTGGGGGCACGGGACGTAATCCTCACACGTATGACGGTCAGCACAGAGGGTCATCACTCCGTTACGATCACGCGGGTTCGCGCCGACGACCCTCGACCGCCCGGAGGCGCTCCCCCATGCCCAGCTACCAGGCGGTGCTGTTCGACTTCTTCGGCACCCTGACCCGTTCGGTACAACGCGGTGTCGCGCACGTCGGCACCGCCGAGCTGCTCGGGTGTCCCACCGAGATCTTGACCGAGGTGCTGAACCGCACCTACTACGAGCGGGCCAGCGGCCGGCTCGGCGACGCGGAGGCGACACTGCGCTGGGTGTGCGCCCAGGCCGGCGTACACCCCAGCGACCAGGCCGTACGGGCGGCGGTGGCGTCCCGGCACCGGGCGGTCCGCGCCGACACCTGGCTACGGGCCGACGCGGTGCCGGTGCTGGCGGCTCTGCGCCAGCGCGGCCTGCGCACCGGCGTGATCAGCGACTGTACGCACGAACTGCCGGCCTTCCTGCCGCAGCTCGCGGTCGCCCCCCTGCTCGACGTGCGGGTCTTCTCGGTGCAGGTCGGGCGGTGCAAACCGGACCCGACGCTCTACCTGACGGCCTGCCAGCGGCTCGGGCTCGCGCCGGGCGACTGCCTCTACGTCGGTGACGGCGGCAGCCAGGAATTGACCGGCGCCGAGCGGGCCGGGATGACCGCCGTCCGGCTCGCCGCACCGGATCTGGCCACGCACATGGTCTTCAACGCCGACCGGGACTGGCGCGGCCCCACGCTCGGCACCCTGGGCGATGTGCTCGCCCTCGTCGACGCCGACGCCACGGTGGCGGGCGTCGGCGGTCGGACCGGCTGATCAACCGATCAGCGGCGGCGGACCCGGTGCAGGCGGAACGGCTTGCGGGTGGCCCGGACCGCCGGAGTCGCCCGAGGTGGCTCGGCCTGCGCGTCGGCCGGTAACTCCGCTCCGGCCAGCGGCGTACCGGCCGGGGCAAGGCGGTTCACAGCGCATCCGTCGGCGGCCCATCGGGCCACCAGGTCAGCGGTCGGACCGGGCGCGTTGAGGCGCTTCGCCGCCACCAGCGGCGCGGCGACGTCCCACGCCTCGGTGCCCGGCTGCAACCGGCTCACCCGGGCCGGCCAGGTGACGATCCGGCCGCCGTGGTCGCCGCGCAGGGTGACCTGGGCCTCGGTCGCGTCGGCGAGACCCGGTGCGGCCTGCTCGCCCGGCCCGCTGACCACCAGCAGCGCGCCCTCCAGCGGGGCGCACCAGAGCGCAAGCGCCGGCCCGCCCGCAACGCTGACCCAGGCCACGGCGGCCTTCTTCATCGCCTCGTCGACCAGTGGGGTGCCCCCGGGGGCGTCCTCGTCCGTCACACCCGCATCCTCCCGCATCGGCGCCTCCGCTCAGCCCACGAACGGCGGCACGGCGATCTCGCCGCGGGCCACCGGCACCACCTGGCCGGCGACCGTCGCGCCGACCGCCACCCCGTTCGCCGCTGTGACGGTGCAGGCCAACGCGGACGGCCGGTTCATCTCCGCGCCCTGACGGACCGCGTACTCCGACCGCCCCTCGCCGGGCAGCAGACCACTCGCCACCAGCCAGACACCGAGGCCGAGCGCCGCCGAACCGGTCGCCGGGTCCTCCGGAACGCCGATCCCCGGCACGAAGACCCGGGCGTGCGCGGTTTGCGCCGCCGCGTCCCAGGAGAAGACGCTGACGTGCGACACCCCGTACCGCTGCGCCGCCGCCGGGTCCACCCGGGCCCGGGCCACCGACTCCGGACGCACCGGCAGGTACGGGAACTCCAGCCCGCAGCCGGCGACCCGTGGCGCGGGCCCGATGTGGTCCCCGGCGACCAGGCCGGCGATCTCCAGCAACGGCTCCGGGTCCAGCTCCGGCCCGAGCGTCGGGGCGCCACCGGTCAGCGTCGCCCCGGACGCGGTCACCTCGATCGGCAGCACACCGGCCCGGCACTCCTGGGTGACCTGCCCCACACCGAACATGCCCCGCCGGCAGGCGGTGACCGCCGCGCCGACGCTGGGGTGACCGGCGAAGGGCAACTCCTCCACCGGAGTGAAGATCCTGGCCCGGTAGGTGACGCCGACCTGGGTCGGCGGCAGCACGAACACCGTCTCGGACAGGTTGAACTCCAACGCGAGCGCCTGCATCTGCTCGGTGGCCAGCGCCTCCGCGCCGAACACCACCGCCAGCGGGTTGCCGGCGAAGGGGCGATCGGTGAAGACGTCCACGATCTCGTAGGCCACTGTCGACATGTTGATAAACACTAGGCGCTTAGGCTGGTGCCCGTGAGTACGCCGACCCGGGTCTACATCGCCCGTCTCGCCGGAGTCGCCGTCTTCGACCCGAACGGCGACCAGGTGGGCCGGGTTCGTGACGCCGTGGCACGGCTGCGGGCGACGAAACGTCCGCCGGAGGTGGTGGGCCTCGTCGCCGAGATGCCGATGCGTCGTCGGATCTTCCTGTCCATCAACCGGATCACCTCCATCGACGCGGACGCCGTCGTGCTCGGCTCCGGCACCCTCAACCTGCGCCGGTTCGAGAAGCGCCCAAACGAGCTGTTGGTGCTCCAGGAGCTGCTCGACCGGCGGGTGCAACTCGACCCGGGCGGCCAGCCCGGCGCTGTCGTGGACGTCGCGATGGAGTGCACCAGGGGCGGCGAGTGGTCGCTGACCCGTGTCGCCGTACGCGAGCAGACCGGTCGGCTCAGCCGCCGCGGCCACCTGCACCAGGTCGAGTGGGACCGGGTGCGCGGGCTCAGCGGCATCGCCGACAACCGGGGTACGGCGAACCTGCTCGCCGTCCTGGAGGACATGCGCCCCGCCGACCTGGCCAACGCGTTGCAGGATCTGCCCGACGCGCGACGCAACGAGGTCGCGGCCGCGCTGGACGACGAGCGACTGGCCGACGTGCTCAGCGAGCTGCCGGAGCACGACCAGGTGGAGATCCTCGCCGCCCTGGACCGGGAGCGGGCCGCCGACGTCCTGGAGGAGATGGACCCGGACGACGCCGCGGACCTGCTCAACGAACTGCCCCCACCCGAGCAGGACGTGCTGCTGGACCTGATGGAGCCGGACGAGGCCGACCCGGTACGCCAACTGCTGAAGTACACCCCCGGCACGGCGGGCAGTGTGATGACGTCCGAGCCGGTCATCCTCCCGCCGGACGCCACAGTCGCCGAGGCGCTGGCCCGGATCCGGGAGCCACAGCTGTCCCCCGCCGTCGCCGCGCAGGTCTTCGTGACCCGGGCACCGCAGAACACGCCGACCGGCCGTTACCTGGGCATGGTGCACTTCCAGGCCCTGCTGCGCGAACCACCGGCCGATCTGCTGGGCAAGGTGGTGGTCAACGACATCGACCCGCTGCGCCCCACCACGCCACTGCCGGAGATCACCCGCCGGATGGCCACCTACGACCTGGTCGCCATGCCGGTGATCGATCGCAACAACCGGCTGGTCGGCGCCGTCACGGTCGACGACGTGCTGGACCACTCGCTGCCCCGGGACTGGCGGGACCGCGACGCCCTGGCCGCCCCGGGCACCACCGACCCTGCGCTGGACGGCGCGGATGGCTGAGCAGCGGCGGAACGAACGGCTCGACCAGCCGCGCGAGCCCCGGGGCGTCAAGCTGCCCCGGTTCGACGCGGAGGCGTTCGGTCGGTGGTCCGAGGGCATCGCCCGGGGCATGGGCACCGCGAACTTCATCGTCGTCATGACTGTGGTGATCGCGATCTGGTTCGCCTGGAACACCCTGGCCCCGGCGAACCTGCGCTTCGACCCGTACACCTTCACGTTTTTGACCCTGGTGCTGTCGTTGCAGGCCAGCTACGCGGCCCCGCTGATCCTGCTGGCCCAGAACCGGCAGGCCGACCGGGACCGGGTGGCCCTGGAGGAGGACCGGCGGCGAGCCACCGCGCAGAAGGCGGACACCGAGTACCTGGCCCGGGAGATCGCGGCCCTGCGGATCGCCCTGGGTGAGGTGGCCACCCGTGACTTCCTCCGCTCCGAGCTGGCCCGGCTGGCCGAGGAACTGGACGAGATGGGGCAACGCCGGCAGCGACTGGAGCGCCGCCAGCAGGAGAAGGACAGCCGGCAGGAGCGACGTGGCCAGCGGCCGACCGACGGTGTCGGCCTGGAGGAACCCCGCGACGACCTGGACGGCGACTTCACCCGGGACGCCCGGCCGGACGGCACCGGCCCGCGCCGGTCAGAGAGCTGACCGACGGGTCATCGATTGGCTCACACCGCCCCGGGCAGCGGCGGCAACGGATGCCCCGCGACGTAGCATTGCGGGCATGTCAGCACCAGTGAGCACCGTCGAGGACGCGATCCAGGCCGCCCTGGCCACCGTCAACGACCCGGAGATCCGCCGGCCCATCACCGAGCTGGGCATGGTCCGCTCCGCCACGATCGGTGCCAGCGGCGTGGTCCGCGTCGAGCTGCTGCTCACAGTCGCCGGCTGCCCGCTGAAGGACAAGCTGCGTACGGACATCACCGCCGCCGTCGCCGCGGTGCCCGGCGTCACCGGCGTGGAGATCGACTTTGGGGTGATGACCCCCGAGCAGCGGCAGTCGTTGCAGTCGCAGCTGCGCGGCGGTGGCGCCACCGAGGAGCCGGTCATCCCGTTCGCCCAGCCCGGCTCGCGCACCCGCGTGTACGCGGTGGCCAGCGGCAAGGGCGGCGTCGGCAAGTCCAGCGTCACCGTCAACCTGGCGGCGGCGCTCGCCGCCCGTGGGCTCTCCGTCGGGGTCGTCGACGCCGACATCTACGGCCACTCGGTGCCCCGGATGCTCGGCACTGAGGCGCGGCCCACCCGCGTCGAAGACATGATCATGCCGCCGCAGTCGCACGGCGTGAAGGTGATCTCCATTGGCATGTTCACGTCGGGCAACGCCGCCGTCGTGTGGCGCGGCCCGATGCTGCACCGGGCACTGCAGCAGTTCCTGGCCGACGTCTACTGGGGCGACCTGGACGTGCTCCTGCTCGACCTGCCGCCGGGCACTGGTGACGTGGCCATCTCGCTGGCCCAGTTGCTGCCCAACTCGGAGATCCTGATCGTCACCACCCCGCAGACGGCCGCCGCGGAGGTGGCGGAGCGGGCCGGGGCGATCGCCCTGCAGACCCACCAGCGGGTGGTCGGCGTCATCGAGAACATGTCCTGGCTGGAGCTGCCGGACGGCTCCCGGATGGAGATCTTCGGCGCCGGCGGTGGTGAGGCGGTTGCCGAGTCGCTGAGCCGGACCATCGGCGCCCAGGTGCCGCTGCTCGGTCAGATCCCACTGGACACCCGGGTCCGCGAGGCCGGCGATGCCGGCAACCCGATCGTGCTGGCCGAGCCGGAGTCCCCGGCCGCGCAGGCGCTCGGCACGATCGCCGACCGGCTCGCCCTGCGCCGCGAGTCACTGCTCGGCAAGCCACTCGGCCTCAAGCCCGCTGGCCGCTGACCACCCGGAACACCGTCAGCCCGTCGGCCACTGCTGGCCGGCGGGCTGAGTCGCGTCGGTGGATGGCACGGCCAGGCCGCCGCGAGTGACCGGCATGATCAACTCGGGTTTCAGGGAGTCGGCCCTTTGACCGGCGTGGAATGCCGCGACTTCCGGAAACCCGAGCTGATCAAAGGCGACGCCGGGCCCAGGCGGGCACGATCCAGCCGAGCGGTGGGTCGGCCGCCTTCCCAGGGGCAGGGGTACGGGTCGGTCAGGTGGCGTCGTCGTAGCTGACGCGGGGGGCCGGAGCCGGGGGGCTGCTGGTGGCCGCGCCGGACCGGGCTTCGCTCGACCGCAGGTCGGCGGCGTTGGCCACGTCCTTCAGGTCGTTGTGCACGCCGCTGACGTCCGCGCGCAGGTTGTCGTAGACGCCCTGCAACGGCTTGCGGATCGCCGCCTCGTCCTCCTCGCTGAGGAGGTGCTTGCGGATGAACGCCTTCGGGTGCAGGTCTTCCAGTTGGATGTCGGTGCCCAGCTCACGGCTCAGGTCGCCGGTGGCGTTGCGGGCCATGTTGCGCAGGTTGCGCACCAACCGCAGGCCGTCGGTGATCACGGCGGGGAGCCGGTCGCCGAAGATCAACAGCGCCAGGAGCAGCAGCGCACCGATTTCCCACCAGTTCAGGTTGTCGAGCATTCCGCGGGCCTCCTCTCGGCGTCAGCAGCAAGACTACGCACGGCGGACGGCTTTCGGGCAGGGGGTGCGCCGCTGTTCGTCTCGCTTCCGCGGTGAATCACTTCGCGTCCGCGGCGAGAGTTACCGAGGTGTTCTGCCGGGCGGAACCCCGCCGATACTCGACTGTCACGACCGAGCCCGGCGCGTACTTGCGGACCAACGCGGTCAGATCCGTCGGCTCGGTCATCGGCCGCCCGTTGATCTTGAGGATCACGTCGCCGACCTTCAGTCCTGCGCCGTCAGCGGGGCCGGACGGCTCCACCTCGGCCAGCCGCAGGCCGCCCCCGACAACCCCGGTCGGGCCGTCCGCCCGGGCGCCGATCACCGTACGCCGGGCCTTGCCGGTGCCGATGATGTCCTGGGTCACCCGCTTGGCCTGGTTGATCGGGATGGCGAAGGCGAGCCCGATATTGCCCGCCTCCTGCCCCTCGGCGACAAGTGACTTGATGGTGGAGTTAACTCCGACCACCCGGCCGGCGCCGTCGACAAGTGGGCCGCCCGAGTTGCCGTGGTTGACCGCGGCGTCGGTCTGGATGGCGGCGTAGTAACGCACCGGGCCGCCCGGCTCGCCGGCCTGCATCGTCCGGTCCAGCGCACTCACGATGCCGGCAGTGACCGTGTTGGCCAGCGACAACGGCGAGCCGATGGCGAGCACGGGGTCACCGACCGCCAGCGCGTCGGAGTCGCCGAACTCCACGGGTCGCAACCCCTGACGGCTCACCTTGATCACCGCGATGTCCGACTCCGCGTCCTGACCGACGATGGTCGCCGGTGCGGTGCTGCCGTCGTTGAAGACCACCGAGGCCTTACCGGTGCCGCCGGCCACCACATGATCATTGGTGATCACATGACCGTCGGCGCTGGCGATGAACCCGGAACCCTCACTGGTCCCGCCGAGGCTGCTCACCCGTACGGTGACCACGCTGGGCAGGACCCGTTCGGCGACCCCGGCCAGCGACTCCGGCTTGCGCTGCGCCAGCGCCGGCACCTCAGCGGGCGCAGCACCGAGGACCGCCGCACCAGCGCCGCCGCGCACCGCGAACGCGTAGCCCAACGCACCGCCGAGGGTGCCGGCCAGCAGCGCGGTGATCACGGGAATGAGCAACAGGTGGCGCAGTGTCGGCCGGCCCGGCGCGTCGGGGTCGCTGACCGGCTCGGGCTCGGTGCCGGGAGCCACCACCCCGGGCACCACCACAGCCGCCGGGGCCGCCGGGTCGCGCCAGGGGTCGGCGAGCGCGTCCGACCACCAGGCCGACGCCTCGGCCGAGTTGGGCCCGCCCGCAGCCGAGTTGGGCCAGCCCGGTGTCGGGCCACCGGAAGACGCCGGCCAGGCCGCTGTGGGCGCGCCGGAAGACGCCGGCCACCCCGGTGTGGGCGCGCCGCCTGGCGAGGCGAGGGGCGTGCCATCAGCCCCCGGCATGCTCGGCGGCCCCACCGACGGGGCTCCTGCCCCGGGCGGTCGCGCCGGAGCCGGAGTCTCACCGCCCCGGCGCCAGTCCCAGCCGTCGGTCACGTCGGTGCCTCCCAGTCCGTCCCCGGATCCCGCGCCGCGTCGCCCGGCCACTGGCCGGTCTGGTCGCGGCTGACGGGATACCGCCTCCAGGATTGCACGGATGGACGCGGTGCAGTCAGCGGTTGCCCCGTGATCGCTTCCGGCGGAGGCGCGGCTGCGCCCCACAACGGTCGCCTCTACGCTCACAGTGCCAACCCGCCCCCGCACCACGCACCGCCCCCGGAGGTGCTCCATCGCCACGGCCGCCGGTTCCGGCAGTTCGACGACACAGGCCCAGCACTTCGCCGAGTCGTACGTCACCGAGGATCTCGTTCTGCGTACCGCCCGCAGCCTGGCCCGGGAGGTGGGCCTCGACGCGGTCACCCCCGGCGCGGGGGCGGCGCTGCGACTGCTGGCCGCCGCCGGCAACGCCCGTGCGGTGGTGGAGATCGGCACCGGCACCGGGGTCAGCGGCGTCTGGTTGCTGCGCGGCATGCGCGTCGACGGCGTGCTCACCACCATCGACGTGGAGGTGGAGCACCAGCGGATCGCCAGGCGAATCTTCGCCGAGGCGGGTTTCGCGGCCGGGCGTACCCGGATCATCACCGGTCGGGCGCTCGACGTGCTGCCCCGGCTCGCCGACGGTGCCTACGACCTGGTCTTCGTGGACGCGGAGGCGACCGGCTTCCACGCCTGCGTGGAGGCGGCGCTGCGGCTGTTGCGCCCGGGGGGCGTGCTGGCGCTCAACGGTGTGCTGGCCAGCGACCGGATCGGCGACCCGTCCGCCCGGGACGCGGAGACGGTGACGGTTCGCGAAACGATCAAGGCGGTCCGGGAGTCGGAGCACTGGATCCCCGCGCTGCTTCCGGTCGGGCATGGGCTACTCGCCGCTGTGAAGTGCTGATTCGCGCGCAGGACGGGTCAGAGCCTCGGTCGCGCCGAGGCTCTGACCCACGCCCTAGTTGACGTCGGCGAGCCAGCGCAGCAACGAGCGGACGCCCCAGCCGGTGGCGCCACGGCTGACCTCGGCCTGGTCGCCGTCGGCCCAGGACGGGGCGGACATGTCCAGGTGCAGCCAGCGGTCGCGTAGTTCGCCGGTGAACTCGCGCAGGTAGAGCGCGGCCAGCACCGAGCCCGCACCCTGGGTGGGTGCGCTGTAGAGGTCGGCGATCTCGCTGCCGAGGTACTCCACATAGTCGGTGTGCAGCGGCATCCGCCACGCCGACTCGCCGGCCGCCTCGGCGGCAGCCAGCACGCCGTCGGCCAGTTCGTCGTTCTCGCTGTACAGGGCGGCGGTGCGCTTGCCCAGCGCCACCGAGTTCGCGCCGGTGAGCGTGGCCAGGTCGAGCAACAGGTCCGGCTTGAGCTGCTGCACCGCGTACGCCAGCGCGTCGGCGAGGACCAGCCGACCCTCGGCGTCGGAGTTCGTCGTCTCGCTGGTCGTACCGCCGTAGTGCCGGATCACGTCGCCGGGGCGGAACGCCGAGCCGCTGACCATGTTCTCGGCCAGCGGGGTCAACGTGGTGATCCGGACCGGCAGCCGCAGCGCGGCGGCGCCCAGTGTGGCGGCGACGACAGCGGCCGCGCCGGCCATGTCCTTGCGCATCAGCTTCATCGACGCCACCGGCTTGATCGAGATGCCGCCGGTGTCGAAGGTGATGCCCTTGCCGATCAGCACCACGTGGGTGCGCGCGTTGGCGGGGTGCCAGTCCAGTTCGACCAGCCGTGGTCCGCTGGCGGAGCCACCGCCCACGGCGAGGATCCCGCCGAAGCCCTCGGTGGTCAGCTCGGCCGGGCCACGGACCCGCAGTCGCAGGTCCGGAAGGTCGGCTGCGGCGGAGGCCACCTGGTCGGCGAACCACTGCGGGGTCTTCACCGACGAGGGAGTGTTTGTCAGGTCCCGGGCGAGATGGGTCATCGCGGCGGTGGTTCGGGCCGTGGCGACGGTGTCCTCGTACCCGGTGGGGTCGTCGAGCAGCAGGTCGACGCCGCTGAGCGCCGGTCGGTCACCGGCCTCGGTGAGTCGGAACCGGTACGGGGCGAGCAGCAGCCCCTCGGTCAGCCCGCGAACCGCGGCCGGGGTGACCTCGGCTGGAAGCGCGATGGTGATATGCGTCTCAGCCGAAGCTGAGCGGGCCAGTGCCGCGCCGGCCGTCCGCCAGGCCGCCTCGTCGCCGTCACCGATGCCGAGCAGCAGCAGTCGGCCGGGGGTACGTCCGGGGCGCAGCTGGGTGTGGATCTCGCCAGCCCGGCCGGTCAGCCGGGCCGCTGACGCCAGCGCGGCCGCCTCGTCGGCAGTGCCGTCCGGGCCCGCCACGGCGGTCGGCACCGGCTCGGCAGAGGTGTCACCCTCCGCCGTCGAATCGGCGGAGCGGACGGGCAGGACGAGGACGTCGAGCCGGTCGGGCTCGGCGATCAGACGAATGGCGAGCACGCGGAACCGTACCTCCAGGAAAGTGTCGCGGGCCGACGGCGAACCCACCTGCCCGCAGCGTTGAAGACCCTGAGCCACCGGTGATTCCGGTGGCTCAGGGCCTGAAGAACGTTCCGGGCGGCGTGAGCCGCCCGGAGCACTCCTTACTCAGCCGGCCGCTGCCTTCAGTGCGTCACCGAGCGCGTTGGCCTCGTCGGGAGTCATCTCGACGACGAGCCGGCCACCGCCCTCCAGCGGGACCCGCATGACGATGCCCCGCCCCTCCTTGGTGACTTCCAGCGGACCGTCGCCCGTCCGCGGCTTCATCGCCGCCATGTTGTCTCCCCTCAGACCTACACCAGGGTCGGTGGGTTGCCCCACAGCCACTTCGTCACGACCACCCGCAACGGTCGCGGGGGTGTCGACTGACGATTTTCCCTGATGAACACCGCCGGACCCAAACCGGAGCAGCATTGATGTAACAGCATCTAGCTTATCTTGAGAAGGCCTGTCACAATGTGCGGTCATGCAGGCACGGTCGGCACTCTTCGACCTGTACGGCGACCACCTCCGTCCGAGGGGTGGCCGGGCACCGGTTGCTGCCCTGGTCAAGCTACTGGCGCCGCTGGGAATCGCACCGCCAGCAGTTCGCACCGCCGTCTCCCGGATGGTGCGTCAAGGCTGGCTCGAGCCCCTCCGGTTGGTCTCCGGACCGGGATATTCGATCACACCGAAAGCTGCCCGCCGACTCGACGAGGCAGCTGCCCGGATCTACCGGACCGGCCGGGTCACCTGGGACGGCCGATTCGATCTGCTGGTGTTGGAGGCCCCGGGCTCCCGACGGGACCGCCAGCGGCTCGCCGCCAACCTGAGCTTCCTCGGCTACGGGACGCTCGACGAGCAGACCTGGGTCGCCACCCGCCCCGCCGAGGACGTCGACCTGCTCCTCGCCGAGACCGGCATCCGCTTCGAGCGGTTCACCGCCTCGCACTTCTCCGGCACCCCCGGCGCGATGGGCGTGGTCCGGCGCGCCTGGAACCTGGCCGAGATCGGCCGCGCCTACGAGCGGTTCGTCGCGGACCAGCGCCCGCTGCTCGCCGCTGTCACGGTACGCAGCAGCGACGAGGAGGCGTACGCGACGCGGTTCCGCCTCGTGCACGCCTGGCGTACGTTCCTCTTCCAGGATCCGCAACTGCCCCCGGCGCTGCTGCCCGAGCGGTGGCCCGGCACCGCCGCTGCCAGTTTCTTCGACCGGCACGCAGCCCGCCTGCGCCCGGCCGCCGACCGGTACGTCGAACAGTGCCTCGACGCCGGCAACCGCATCGTCCGACAGAAGGGTCGTTAGACACGTGACCGAGCCGCTGCTGGTCGACCGGACCGATGCCGTCGTCACCCTCACGCTGAACCGGCCGAACGCGATGAACGCGCTCGACGTGGCGCTCAAGGAGGCGCTGCGGGACGCCCTCGCGGAGTTGGAGACCGACAGGTCCTGCCGCGCTGTCGTCCTGGCCGGGGCCGGCGGATCGTTCAGCGCCGGGCAGGACCTGCGCGAGCACGTGGCCACCCTGGAAAACTCCGCCAACGACCCGCTGGGCACCGTGCGGGCGCACTACAACCCGATCGCCGCCCGACTCGCCAACCTGCCCAAGCCGGTGATCGCCGCGGTCCGTGGGATGGCCGCCGGGGCCGGCGCGTCGCTGGCGTTCCTGGCCGACATCCGCATCGGCGGCCCGTCCACAAGCTTCCTGATGGCCTTCGCCAAGGTCGGTCTCGCCGCCGACACCGGCGCCTCCTGGACGTTGCCCCGACTGGTCGGGCACGCCAAGGCGGTGGAGCTGCTGATGCTGGCCGAGCCGGTCCGCGCCGAGGAGGCCTGCCGGGTGGGCCTGCTCAACAGGTTGACGGACGACGACGAGCAGGTGCTGCCCGTCGCCCAGGAGTTGGCCGCCCGCCTCGCCGCCGGCCCGACCGTCGCCTACGGGGCGATCAAGCGACAGCTCTCCATCGCCGACGCCGGCACCCTCGCCGACGCCCTCGCCGCCGAGGCGCAGGCCCAGTCGATCTGCGGTGCCACCGCCGACCACCGATCGGCCACCCTCGCCTTCGTCGGCAAGCAGAAACCGGTCTTCGAGGGACGCTGAACGCGATCCGGACGCCTCCCTTACCGTCCTCGAACACGGGCCGCCTAGCGTCGGCGGGCATGAGCGATCGTGAAGCGGTGGCGCACCTGCTGCGCCGGGCCACCTTCGGGCCGACCGCCGACGAAGTGGACGCGGCCGAACGGGCCGGGCCGGCGGCAACAGTGGACCGGCTGCTCACCCAGCCGGCGACGGACCGGGGCGCGGCTGCCACACCGACCCCGACGCTGCCCCCCGACCCGTACGCCGAGCTGACCAAGGACTCCACCCGCGAGCAGCGGCAGCAGGCCAACGCGGAGCGCCGCAAGCAACTCCAGCAGGTCACCGAGTGGTGGCTGAACCGGATGGTGGCCGCCGAGGACGGGCTGACCGAGAAGTTGCTGTTCTTCTGGCACGGGCACTGGGCAACCAGCGCGCAGAAGGTCAAGTCGGCGCGGCTGATGGTGGGCCAGTTGGAGACGCTGCGCCGGCACGGCCGTGGACCGCTGGGCCCGCTGGTCGCCGCGATGGTGCGCGACCCCGCCCTGATCGTCTGGCTGGACGGGCAGAAGAACACCCGCAGGGCACCGAACGAGAACCTGGCCCGCGAGCTGATGGAGCTGTTCACCCTCGGCATCGGCGCCTACAGCGAGGCCGACGTGAAGGCCGGCGCGCGGGCGTTGACCGGCTGGGTGGTCGACCGCCGTACCGGGGTGGCCCGCTTCGAGCCCAAGCGGCACGACCCCGGCGAGAAGAACATCCTCGGGCAGAGCGGCCGGTTCGACGCCGAGGCGTACGCCGGTCTGCTGACGGCCCAACCGGCGGCGGCGACCTTCGTGGCCGGTCGGCTCTGGTTCCGCTACGCCGGCCCCGAGACCCCGGCGCCGGAGGGTCTGGCCGGCGCGGACACCATCGCGACAGTGCGCGCGATCCTCTCCGCGCCGGCCTTCGCGCAGACCCGGGGCACGCTGGTGAAACAGCCGGTCGAGTGGTTGGTCGGTGCGCTGCGGCAGCTCGGCATCCGACCGTCAGCGCTGCCCGAGCAGCAACGTAAACAACTGCTGGCCGGTCTGAACGCGCTCGACCAGGTGCCGTTGCGTCCACCGAGCGTGGGCGGATGGCCGGCCGGGTCCGCCTGGCTGACCACCTCGTCGTTACAGGCCCGGCTACGGACGGCAGGGGTGCTCGCCGCCGCCACAGCACCATCGGTGCTGGCCCGACTGACCGCTGCGCCCACCGCCGGCCGACCGGACGCGCTGGCCCGACTGCTGGTGGTCGACGCCTGGAGCGGGCGCACCCGCGCCGCTCTCACCCCGCTGGCCGGTGAGCCCCGCAAGCTGCTGGCCGCCGGCCTGGTCAGCCCCGAATACACAGTCAGCTGAGCGGAGGAGTCGACATGGACACAGTGACCCGACGCAGGTTCCTGCTGACCAGCGGAGTGGTCGGCGCTGGCGCGTTGGCCGCCGGGGCCGGCGCGTACAGCCTGCGGGACCTGCTGGACACCAGCGGCGACCGCGACCCGCAGTCCCGCACGCTGGTGCTGGTGACCCTCTACGGCGGCAATGACGGTCTCAACACCGTCATTCCGTACGCCGACCCGGCCTACCGGGCGGCCCGCCCCGAGCTGGCGTACCCGGACGGGGAGGTACGGCGGTTGGACGACGACTTCGGCCTCAACCCGGCACTGGCCGGCCTGCACCAGCGCTGGTCCGGCGGTGGGCTGGCGATCGTGCGCGGGGTCGGCTACCCGAAGCCGGACCGCAGCCACTTCCGGTCGATGGACATCTGGCACACAGCGCAACCGGACCGACCCGGCAACACCGGCTGGCTCGGGCGGTGGCTGGACCGCGCCGGTGGCGATCCCCGACTGGCGGTCTCCTTCGAGCCGGCGCTGCCGCCCCTGCTGGCCGGGGCCCAGAGCGCCGGTGCGGCAGTGCCGGTGACCGACCGGAAGGCCGCAAAGGGGCTGCCCGCGGCGACACTGACCGCGTTCGCCGCCGCCGAGGCGGGCGAGTCGGCCGCCCGGGGTCGGGCCGCCGCCTGCTTCGCCGACCTGCGGTCGGTGGACGAGATGATCCGCCAGGTACGCGACTCCGCCGACCCGGACACGGCGGACCCGGACGGCGAGCAGGCCCCCGCGACGGCCACCGGTGGGGCCCGCACTCCACTGGACGCGCAGCTCGACCTGGTGGCGCAGTGCGTCGAGGCGGGAGTGTCCACCCGGGTCTTCTCGGTGTCGTTGGGTGGCTTCGACACGCACGCCGACGAGAAGCAGTTGCAGGCAGTGCTGCTGGGTCAGCTGGACCGGGCGTTGACCGGGTTCGCCGACCGGATGAGTCGCACCGAGGCGGGCCGGAAGGTGGTGGTGGCGGTCTACTCCGAGTTCGGCCGTCGGGTACGGGCCAACGCCTCGGACGGCACCGACCACGGCACCGCCTCGGACGTGCTGCTGCTCGGCGCGGGCGTCCGGGGCGGCTGGCACGGCGCACCACCGAGCCTCACCGACCTCGACGACGGCGACCTGAAATACACCACCGACTTCCGTGACGTCTACGCCACGCTGCTGGAGCGTGTGCTGGACACCGACCCGGGTCCGGTCCTCGCCGACTGGCGGGGACGAGTGGAGAAGCTGTTCTAGGGCGTGTGTCGATGCCCCTGGCCGGCCTGCGGCGGGCCCAGACGACGGCCGGCCGCGTTGGAGGTTGGCCCGGATACAACACCGGTATCCGGGCCAACCTCCGCCTTGCCGAACCGCCGCCTGGACTCCGCCTCGGCTCGACCGAGGACTTCGACACACGCCCTAGTCGTCCTCTTCCGGGTCCTGGTTGGCCTGCTCGCCCAGCACGAACGCCTGCATGGCCAGCTCGTCGCCGGCCGGCGAGACAAAGGCGGGCAGCTCACGGGGGCCCAGCTCCTGCACGTAGGACCAGAACAGCCGAACCGCCTCGGCCGGCGTGCCGGCCTCGATCGGCAGGTCGAGGCTGACCAGCCAGGTGCGCCGCGCCGGGGGCGGGCCGAGCTGGTCGGCCAGCGCCCGGAAGGCCGCCGGCTCCACAGCGGTGACCTGATCGTCGAGCGTCAGCAGGTCGGCCGGCACCGGTTCGTCGAAGGCCCGCCGGGTGTACGCGACGACGAGCGTGCCCGGCTCGACCGGTGACTGCGGGTCGTCCGGGTCTTCGCGGTGGCGTCGACCCCGCGCGGTGACCCGGCCGAGGGCCACCAGCCGTGGCGGCGCGTCGACCAGCACTGCCACCTGGTCGCCCGGCTCTGGCCGGGCGACGTCGGTCAGCCCGGTCAGCTCCAGCGTGTCGTGGTGCACGAGCCGCTCGGCCTCGTACCGTTCGGCGGGCAGCAGTACCGCCCAGGTGCCCACCCCGTCGGCGTTGCCGGCCGCACCGGCCCGGTGCGCGGTCTCGGTCGTCATGCCTGCCATCTCATCACGCCGCCGGTGCAAGGGCGACGTGACAGCCGACGATGTGATCGTCGACCATCCCGGTGGCCTGCATCAGCGCGTACGCGGTGGTCGGGCCGACGAACCGGAAGCCGCGCTTCTTGAGTGCCTTGGCCATCGCCGTCGACTCCGCGGTGATCGGTGCCAGCTCGGCGAACGAGGCGGGGCGAGTTGGTCGGGGCTCCGGCGCGAAGGACCAGAGCAGCGCCGACAGGCCCTCCGGGAGTTCCAGTGCGGCACGGGCGTTGGCGATCGCCGCCTCGATCTTGGCCCGGTTACGGACGATGCCGGCGTCGGCGAGCAGCCGGGTCACGTCGGCGTCGTCGTAGCGGGCGACGGTCGGGATGTGGAAGTCGTCGAACGCCAGCCGGAACGCCGGACGCTTGCGCAGGATGGTCAGCCAGGACAACCCGGACTGGAACGCCTCCAGCGTCATCCGCTCGTAGAGCGCGTCGTCGCCGCGCAGCGGCCGCCCCCACTCGGTGTCGTGGTAGATGGCGTAGTCGGGGGTGCTCGACCCCCAGGCGCAACGAGCCAGCCCGTCGGCGCCGATCACCAGGTCAGTCACCCCGTACACGCTAGGGCATCCGTCCGACACCCCATTGCCACCGGCCGCCCGGCTGCCTATGGTGCTTGTTACCGACCGGTAGGTCGAGGTCACCCGACGGTGCGCCCCGACCGGTGACGGCGAGCGGAGGCCGCACGGTGAAGGAGTTCCCGGACGTCATCGCCTGGTCGATCCCGGCCTTCGTGCTGCTCATCGTGCTGGAGCGGGTCTCCTACCTGCTGCACCGCGACGACGACGAGGTCGGCTACGGCGGCGCCGACACCGCTACCAGCATGGCGATGGGCCTGGGCAGCATCTTCGCCGACCTGCTCTGGAAGGTGCCGATCGCCGCCGCGTACGCGCTGCTCTACGCGCTCACCCCGCTGCGGGTCGCCGAGCTCTGGTGGACCTGGCCACTGATCCTGCTCGGGCAGGACTTCTGCTACTACTGGTCGCACCGCGGCCACCACGTGATCCGCATTCTTTGGGCCTCACACGTGGTGCACCACTCGTCGCAGCGGTTCAACCTCTCCACCGCGCTGCGCCAGCCGTGGACCGGCCTGACCAGTTGGGTGTTCTACATCCCGCTGATAGTGGCCGGCGTCCATCCGGCCGTTGTCGCGTTCTGCGGCTCGGTCAACCTGCTCTACCAGTTCTGGATCCACACCGAGCGGATCGACAAGATGCCGCGCTGGTACGAGGCGGTGTTCAACACCCCGTCGCACCACCGGGTGCACCACGCGTCGCAGGGCAGCTACCTGGACCGCAACTTCGGCGGCATCCTGATCGTCTGGGACCGGCTCTTCACGTCGTTCGCGCCGGAAGGGGAACGTTGCGTGTACGGCCTGACCAAGAACGTCGGCAGCTACAACCCGGTCCGGGTGGCCTTCCACGAGTACGCCTCGATCGCCCGGGACCTGCGCGCCGCGGTGACCTGGCGGCACCGGGTCGGGCACCTCTTCCGCGCACCGGGTTGGCAGCCGGCACCGGGCTCACCGGTCAGGGGAGCCGGCCCTGCTCGACCAGGCGGGCGAACCTCTTCAGCGCCTGGGTGAGGCCGAGCTTGGAGCCGGGCCAGAGCACCGGCCACGCCAGTCGACCGGCCGGACCGCCCGGCAGGTGGAACCACTCGTGCCAGACGACCTGGGTGCGGTCCCGGTCCAGTTGGGTGCAGCGCAGCACCCCCGGGCCGCGCAGCAGCTGGCCGTGGTGCACGACGCCGATCTCGTACGGCTCGTCGACCCGGACCACCCGCATCTCGTCGCGCAGTGTCGCCCGGCCGAGCGCGGTCACCGCCTCGATCCGGCTGCCCTCGCGCCCGTCGCCCTCGACCACCCGCACGCGGGTGAACGGAATCCAGTCGGACTGGCGTTCCCAGGCGAGCAGCGCGGCGAACACCCGCTCCGCCGGGGCCTCGACGATCACCGTGGCGGTCACCTCACCCGCGCCGGGTCGGGCCGCCTCGCGAAGATCGTCAGCGCCCTCCGGCTCGGTCACGCCGACTCCGACCGAACCACCGCGTCGCGCTGCTCGGTGCCGGGCGTCTGCTCACGATCGGCCGACTCGTCGTCTGCGGGCGCGGCGGCGGGCGCCACCCCGTCGGAATCCGCCGGGGACGAACTGGCGGCGGGTAACGGGCCGGGAGTCGTCGAGCCGACCGGGGCTGAGCCTGCCTCGCCGGTCAACGGCGCTGCCTCGCCCGGCACCGCTGCCTCGCCCGACTCCGGTGCCTCGCCCGGCTCGGCCGCGTTCGCGGTGGTCACCTTGCTGGCGGACTGCTCGCGGGCCTGCCGCAGCACGTCCGCGTCGTCGGTGCGCCCCTCACGCAAGGCGATGACCTCCGACTCCAGTACGCCGATCAGCTCGGACTTGTAACCGATGTCGTAGGCGGCACGGCGCAACGCCTGATCGACCTGATCCATCCGGTACCCGCGCAAGCCGGTGTCGAAACGGACCGCCCCCACGTCGGATTCGCGCAGGGGGCGGGTGCCCGGCAACGCCACGGCCTGCGAATCCGGCTCGGCCGGCGCCAGGCCGGGATCACGCCCACTGACCAGCACCGTCACGCCGAATATCACCGCCGCGACGGTCAACGCCACGACCAGGAGGAGCAGAAGCTGACCCATGTACTGATCGTGGCATGGCAGCCGGCCGGGAGCGACCCCGCCACCCGCCTCGATCACGATCGGTGCCGACGCCCGCCCGGAATCGTGGACGGGCGACCGACTAGCGTCGGGACCGGCCGGCGCGGCGGCGACGGCGCGAACTTCCAGGAGGCGGGCATGGCCGGGGCGCTTCGGCTGGGTGGGCGCACGTTCGCCCCCGGCGAGCTGGTGGTGATGGCGATCATCAACCGCACGCCGGACTCGTTCTTCGACCGCGGGGCCACCTACGCCGCCGACAGCGCGTTGCGCGCCGTGGAGCGGGCGGTGGACGAGGGCGCGGCCATCATCGACATCGGCGGCGTCAAGGCCGGCCCCGGCGCGGACGTGGACGTCGCCGAGGAGATCCGGCGCACGGTGGACACCATCGCCGCCGTCCGAGCCGCGTTTCCCGAGGTGGTGATCTCCATCGACACCTGGCGCGCCGAGGTGGCGACGGAGGCCGTGGCGGCCGGGGCCGACCTCCTCAACGACACCTGGTCGGGCGTCGACCCGGCGTTGGTCCGGGTGGCCGCCCGGACCGGCGCCGGTCTGGTCTGTTCGCACGCCGGCGGACTGACGCCGCGGACCAGGCCGCACCGGGCCGCCTTCACCGACGTCGTCGCCGACGTGGTCGCGACGGTGACCGGGCTCGCCGAGCGCGCTGTAGCGGCAGGGGTACGCCCCGACGGCATCCTCATCGACCCGGCGCACGACTTCGGCAAGAACACCCGGCACTCGCTGGAGATCACCCGCCGACTGGACGAGCTGACCACTACCGGCTGGCCGGTGCTGGTGGCGCTCTCCAACAAGGACTTCATCGGTGAGACGTTGGGGCTACCGGTGGCCGAACGGCTGGAGGGGACGCTCGCCGCGACGGCCGTCTCGGCCTGGTTGGGTGCCCGGGTCTTCCGGGCCCACCAGGTCGGCCCGACCCGCCGGGTGCTGGACATGGTGGCCTCGATACGGGGCGACCGCCCGCCCACTGCCACCCGCCGGGGGCTCGCCTGACCGGTCGTCGCCGTAACCGCCAGCGAACGGGCGGTCGGACCGACACGATCGCCGGAGGCAGTGGCGCTCAGGTCCAGCGGAGGATGTTCCTACGCCAGGCGTAGAGGATTCCCAACGCGAGCACGGCCACGAACACCGCCATCTCCACCACCGTCACCAGACCGAAGCCCGGCCGGTCGAAGACCACCGCCCAAGGGAAGAGGAACACCGCCTCGACAGCGAACAGCACGTAGAGGTAGGCGTACACGTAGTAGCGGATCTGCATCTGCGCCCAGTCGGCACCGACCGGGTCGAGCCCGCACTCGTAACTGGCCCGCTTGCCCGGCGGGTCGGCTGGACGCGCCGGGCGTAACACCCGGTTGGCCGAGAACGCCGTAACGAAGAAGAGAACGCTGGCGAGCAGCAGGAGCCCGAGCGTCGCGTACGAGCCCAGGTATCCGTTCACAGTCGGCAGCCTACCGTCCACCCGGACGGGCCGTCCCAAACACGTTACGGATTTGTTTCCAGATGGGACTAGTGCACCGGGGCAACTGTTACCGAATATTGGACACCCACCCATGTCACCGGAGGACAGATGGCCCGCGTGAAGGCATCGCCCGGTAACCGGGCGGAGGGGCGACGTTCCACGCCCCTGCTGGCGACCGCGCTCGCGCTCGGCCTGCTCACGGCGCTCGCCGTGGGGCCGGCCTGGGCCAACGCGGCCGCACCGGACGCGGACCCGGTCGCGACGACTGCCGAGCCGGTCAACGAGCCGGGAGGCGAGGGGCCCCCGACCACACCGGCGGACGAGCCCACCCCCACCGAAGACCCGGGCGGTGAACCGGAGCCGACCGAACCGGCACCGGAGACCGCCGCGCCACCACCGGAGACGACGCCACCGGCGCCGGTGACCACCGCCCCGGAGGTCCCGCCGCCCGCGCCGACCACCAGCGCGCCCGCGCCGGGCGGCACCACCCGACCGCCCACCCCGGCTCCCCCGGTGCCACCGACGGCGCCTCCGGCCCCGCCCACACCGCCGGCGCCGACGGTCCGCCCGCCCGCCCCGGGGTCGGCGCCGCCGCCGCAGAGCCCGCTGGGCGTGCAGGTCACCACCGGCGACGTCACCCTCACCGAGGCGTACTGGAACACGGCGAGCACGGCCGCCACCCTCCAGGTCACAGTGCACAACACCGGCACCACGACGGAGCACATCCGACTCTCGTACACGCTGCCCTCCGGGCTGACCGACGCCGGCACGAAGGGTTGCGCCGCCGCCGGTGGTGGGACGTACCGATGCGGTGCCTGGACCGCCGGAGCGGGCGTCCGGTTCAGCACCGTGCTGCGGCTACGGGTCGCTGGCACAGCGTGGAAGCAGATGCCGCTCAGCGGCTCCGTCCAGGTCATTGCGGACGCGCCGGGAGCGGCCGGGGAGGCGACCGACGACCAGGGCTTCGCTGTGCTCTTCCCAGCAGGCCCGCCGGTGCCCGGGATCGCGCTCGCCGCCGACGAGGTGGCCTTCGACATCAGCGGCGGCCCGAGCACCCTCACGCTCCGGCTGGGCAACACCGGCGCGGTGGACGCCGCCGGCCGGGTCGAGGTCGCCCTGCCGGCCGGGGTGACAGTGCCGACCCCACCGCTCGGCTGCGTGGCTGTCGACCCGACGCGTACCCGCTGCGACGCCGGCCTGGTGCTGGCGGGCACTACCGCAGAGGTGCAGTTGCCGGTGGAGGCGACGCCGCAGGCGCAGCGGGAGGCGCCGCTGTCCGGGGCCGTGATCGGTCAACTCGATCCACGCAGCGGCCCGACCCGTCGGGTGCAGATGAGCTTCCGGATCACCTCGGCGGCCGCGCTGGCCACGCCCGTGGTCTCCCCGCCCGCGCCGACCGGCTCACAGGGCGTACTGCCCGCCGGTGCCACCACCGGAGACGGCGGGTTGACCTCGGTGCAGCGCACTGCGGTGATCCTGATCGCGGTCTCCACGCTGCTGGTGGTGCTGGCTCTCACGCTGGCCACGACCTCGCTGCGCCGCCGGCTCGGCGGCCCGCCGCCCGAGCCCACCCCCAACCCCGCCGACTGATCGACTGACGACCCCGGCCCCGCGCGGCCGGGGTCGTCGGCACGAGCCAGTGGTGATCTGAATTACGGCGGGCGGTGCGTAACCCCGCAAACACGGGCATTTCGCACCCCAATCCGGTCCCAGTCGGCGGACCTCCGGGGATGGTTAGGGCTCCCTTAGACGTAGGCTCTCAGGTGAGGAACGACAGCGGCCGGACCAGCCTGGGGCGGTGCGGTGAAGCGTTGCGTCAGGGAGGTTCCGTGGCCGGGCAAGCCCCGCAGTCGCGAACGAAGGTGGCACAGTGACCAAGCAGATCCGTCAACTCGACCGGGTGGTCATCCGGTTCGCCGGTGACTCCGGCGACGGCATGCAGCTGACCGGCGACCGGTTCACCTCGGAGACGGCGCAGCTCGGCAACGACATCTCCACACTGCCAAACTTTCCCGCCGAGATCCGGGCACCCGCCGGCACCCTGCCCGGCGTGTCGAGCTTCCAGGTGCACTTCGCCGACTACGACATCCTCACGCCGGGCGACGCGCCGAACGTGCTGGTGGCGATGAACCCAGCGGCGCTCAAGGCCAACCTGGCCGACCTGCCGCGCGGCGCGGACATCATCGTCAACACCGACGAGTTCACCAAGCGCAACCTCGCCAAGGTCGGTTACCAGACCAGCCCACTGGACGACGACTCGCTGGCCGGTTACGTGGTGCACCCGGTGGCGCTGACCTCGATGACTGTCGGTGCGCTCGCCGCCCACCAGGTGTCCAAGAAGGACGCTGAGCGGTCGAAGAACATGTTCGCGCTCGGCCTGCTCTCCTGGATGTACTCCCGGCCATACGAGTCGACGCTGCGCTTCCTGGAGCGCAAGTTCGCGGCCCGTCCGGAGCTTGTCGCCGCGAACGTCGCCGCCTTCAAGGCCGGTTGGAACTTCGGCGAGACCACCGAGGACTTCGCGGTCCGCTACGAGGTCAAGCCGGCCAAGATGAAGCCGGGCACGTACCGCAACATCACCGGCAACGCGGCGCTCTCACTGGGGTTGGTCGCCGCCGGGGTCCGCTCCGGGCTGCCGGTCTTCCTCGGCGCGTACCCGATCACGCCCGCGTCGGACATCCTGCACGAGCTGAGCAAGCACAAGCGCTTCGGCGTCATCACAGTGCAGGCCGAGGACGAGATCGCCGCCGTCGGCGCCGCGCTGGGGGCCTCCTACGGCGGGTCGCTCGGCGTGACGACCACCAGCGGCCCCGGCGTGGCGCTCAAGAGCGAGACGATCTCCCTAGCCGTGGCGCTGGAGCTGCCGCTGGTGATCGTGGACGTGCAACGCGCCGGCCCGTCGACCGGCATGCCGACCAAGACCGAGCAGGCCGACCTCAACATGGCGCTCTACGGTCGACACGGTGAGGCACCGGTCGCCGTGATCGCGCCCCGGTCACCGTCGGACTGCTTCTTCGCGGCGCTGGAGGCGGCCCGGATAGCGCTCACCTACCGCACCCCGGTGATCCTGCTGTCCGACAACTACGTCGCCAACGGCTCCGAGCCGTGGCTGCTGCCGGACGTGGAGTCGCTGCCCGACCTGCGGGTCGAGTTCGCCACCAAGCCCAACGGCGAGGACGGCACCACCTTCCTGCCCTACCTGCGCGACCCGGAGACCCTGGCCCGACCGTGGGCGATCCCCGGCACCGCTGGCCTGGAGCACCGGATCGGCGGTCTGGAAAAGGCCGACAAGACCGGTGACATCTCCTACGACCCGGCCAACCACGACTTCATGGTGCGCACCCGGGCCGCCCGGATCGAGACGATCCCGGTGCCGGACATCGAGGTGGAGGACCCCGACGGCGACGCCCGGGTCCTGGTCCTCGGCTGGGGCTCGACGTACGGGCCGATCGGCGCGGCGTGCCGCGGGGTCCGCCAGCGCGGCCTCTCCATCGCCCAGGCGCACCTGCGGCACCTGGCACCGATGCCGGCGAACCTCGGTGAGGTGCTCCGCTCGTACGACAAGGTGGTCATCCCGGAGATGAACCTGGGCCAACTGGCCCACGTCATCCGGGCCCGCTACCTGGTCGACGCGATCAGCTACAACCAGGTCCGCGGCCTTCCGTTCACGGCCACCGAGCTGGAGACGACGCTGGAAGAGGTGCTGAAGAATGTCTGAGCCCGTCGCCGTCAAGCTCACCGCGAAGGACTTCAAGTCCGACCAGGAGGTGCGCTGGTGCCCCGGCTGCGGTGACTACGCGATCCTGGCAGCCATCCAGCAGTTCATGCCGGAGCTGAACATCCCCCGGGAGCGCACCGTCTTCGTCTCCGGGATCGGCTGCTCGTCCCGCTTCCCGTACTACATGAACACGTACGGGATGCACTCGATCCACGGTCGGGCCCCGGCGATCGCGACCGGCCTGTCGGTGTCCCGGCCGGACCTGTCGGTCTGGGTGGTCACCGGTGACGGCGACGCGCTCTCCATCGGTGGCAACCATCTGATCCACGCGCTGCGGCGCAACGTCAACCTCAAGATCCTGCTGTTCAACAACCGGATCTACGGTCTGACCAAGGGCCAGTATTCACCGACGTCCGAGGTCGGCAAGATCACCAAGTCGACGCCGGCCGGCTCGGCGGACGCCCCGTTCAACCCGCTCTCGCTCGCCCTTGGCGCGGAGGCCAGTTTCGTGGGCCGCACCATCGACTCCGACCGCAAGCACCTCCAGTCGGTGCTGCGGGCCGCCGCGGAGCACGAGGGCTCGGCCTTCGTGGAGATCTACCAGAACTGCAACATCTTCAACGACGGGGCGTTCGAACAGCTCAAGGACCCGTCCACCCGGGACGACTACCTGATCCGGCTGGAGCACGGGCAGCCGATCACCTTCGGTGCCGACGGGCGGTTCTGCGTGGTGCACCCGCCGGGCGGCTTCGGCCTGGAGGTCCGGGACACCAGCTCGGTGCGCCCGGAGGAGATCGTCGTGCACGACGCGACGGTGACCGACCCGGCGTACGCCTTCGCACTGTCCCGGCTGCCCGGCCTGGATCTGCGCAACACCCCGATCGGGGTGTTCCGCTCGGTGGACCGACCGTCGTACGACAGCGTGGTGCAGGCTCAGCTCGCGGCCGCCAAGGCGACTGTCACCGAGACCCCCGAGCAGCAGCTCGCCGGCCTGCTGGGCAGCGGCGACACCTGGACCATCAGCTGACCCGTCCGCACTGACGAGAGCGGCCGTCCCCGATCGGGGGCGGCCGCTCTCGTCAGTGCCGGCGCTGTCTCAGCGCTGGGCGGTGGCCGGCGTCCAGAGGTTGTCGATCTCCTTCTCGGCCGCCGCGAGGCTCGCCTCATGCAGCGGGATCAGCTCGGCCATCGCCGGCACGGACGGGGCCAGGGTCAGCTCGGCGCTGATGAAGCGCGGCTGCATGCCGGTCATCGACAGGCCGTGCGGGAGCCACGGTTCGGCGTGGTCCCAGCCGTAGCGCGGGGTGCCCTCGCCGTAGCCGCCACCCCGGGTGGCCAGCACCACGAACTCGCGTCCGCCGAGCAGGCCCTCCTGCGACGTCGGGTCGTACGCCAGGCCGGGAACGATCAGGTGGTCGACCCAGGACTTGACGCTGCTCGGCGCGCCGAAGTTGTAAAGCGGCAGTCCGAGCAGCACCACGTCGGCCTGCTTCACCTCGTCGACCAACCGCTCGCTGAGCTCCCAGGATTCGCGCTGGGCGGGCGTGTGCTGGTCCGGTGGCGTCATCCGGGCGAGGCCGCCCTCCGAATCCAGGTGCGGCAGCGGCTCGGCGCCCAGGTCCCGGTAGGCCACAGTGCCGTCCGGGTGCGCCGCACGCCATGCGTCGACAGCGCGGGCGGTGAGCCGCCGGCTGATCGACCAGTCACCGCGGATGCTCGAGTCGATATGCAGCAGATGCATTATTCCCCCTCCAGGAATCGTCTGTGAAGCACCAACTATTTATAGCAGGCCGATGTTCCGCTGAGTCGGTAGACTGGGTCACATGTCCGCCCAGCCGCTCGACTCCTCCGAGCACCGTTCGGGCGCACTCCTGGACCACCTGGCCCGGCGGATGCGGCTGCGGTCGGAATCGGTGCTGGCGCCGCTGGGGCTACGCCCCCGGCACCTGGTCGCGCTCACAGTGCTGCGCGCCGGAGGCGGCACCGGTCAACAGGCGCTCGCCACCATCCTGGAAATGGACAGCACCAACATCGTCGGGCTGCTCAACGACCTGGAGGCCGAGCAGTTGATCGAGCGTCGGCGCTCCCCCGAGGACCGCCGCCGACACGTCGTCGAACTCACCGAAGACGGTGCGAAACGCCTCAGCGAGGCGGAATGCGCCCTGGCCAGCGCCGAGAACGAGGTGCTGGGAGCGCTGACTCCCACCGAGCGGGAGACGCTCTACGAGCTGCTCAGCCGAGCCTCCACCGGCACAACGGTCAACTGCACCGAGGCGATCTGCGTCGCCGACGACACCTGCTGACGCCGCGTCACCACAGCGGCGGAGCCGGCACACCGGCCGACAGCGGCGCGGTCAGCACGCCACCCACCGAGGGGCCGAGCCGTCACGCCGGGACACCGGAAGGCAGGACGATCAGGCGGTGGTGGCCGACTGGGGGCGGTCGTCGCGGACGTGCACCAGCATGTCGCCGGTCTCGATCACCGCGCCGGCCCGGTCGGCCAGGGTGACCACCTTGCCCCGCCGCACCAGGGCGATCACCAACGACTCCAGCTCGCGCGGCGAGCGACCCACCTCGTCCCGCTCGGCGGAACGCATCGCCAGCGCCATGCCCTGGCCGGGGGTGAGCAGGTCCTCCACCACGTCGATCAGCGGCGGCGCCGAGGTGGACAGGCCGAGCAGCCGGCCCGCCGTGGCCGAGGAGACGATCACATGGTGCGCGCCACTCTGCTTGAGCAGCGGGGCGTTCTCCGCCTCCCGCGCCGCCGCGATGATGCGGACCTGTCCCGCGGTGAGCTGCCGCACCGTCAGCGCGACCAGCACCGACGCGTCGTCACTGTCGGTCGCGATGATCACGGCCTTCGCGTTCTTGACGTGCGCCTCGTTCAGCACCGACGACCGGGTCGCCGAGCCCTCGATCGCCACCAGCCCAGCGGAGGTGGCCTGCCGCAGGGCGGCGGCACTGCGCTCCACCACCACGATCCGCGAGCGGTCCAGACCGTTCTCCATCAGGGCGGACACAGCGCTGCGCCCCTTGGTGCCGTAGCCGCAGATGATGACGTGGTCCTTCACGGCTCTCCTCCACCGCGACAGGCGACGGCCGGTCCGGTACTGCTCGGTCAGAACTTCCAGTGTGGTGCCGACCAGGATGATAAGGAAGATCACTCGGGCCGGGGTGATGAAGAGGACGTTGACCAGCCGGGCCGACGGGGCGGACGGGGTGATGTCCCCGTAGCCGGTGGTCGAGAGCGACACGACAGCGTAGTAGAAGCAGTCGAGCAGGGTGAGGCCGTCCTCGTTGACGTCGCGGTAGCCGTCCCGGCCCAGATAGACAGCGGCGACCACGGCGAAGACCAGGCCCAGGGCGGCGGCGAGCCGAAGGCTCAGCGCGCTCAGTGGGCCCCGGCGCTGTGCGGGAAAATGGATCACCGTCGAACCTGCTCGCCCACCGTCGCCTGCACGCCCACAACATAGCGGGTGCACCGCCGACCGCACGTCCGGGTCGCGGCGGACAACCGGCGGCGCGCGCGTGGCTGGCATGGTCAACTCGGGTTTCAGGAAGTGGGCCGCTCAAGCGGCGTGGGATACCGCGACTTCCGGAAACCCGAGTTGATCAAAGCAGGCGCCCGCGCCCAGTCGGGCACGCCCTGCTCCCCGCCGGTAGCACCGGGGCGCTGCTCCCGACGGTCACGCTGGTGCACCAACCGGCCGCCTGGCACACCCACCCGTACCGGTGAGAGCCCCGGGCCCGCGCCGTCGCAGCGGCGCGGGCCCGGACGGGTCGGTCCGGACAGCCGAGGACGGGCATGATGGGGGGGTTCCCGACGACGACCGCGAAAGTGAGGCCCGCATGTCGTTACTGCGACGGGTGATCGGCGGGGTGCTGCGCCGCCACCGCCAGCGTCAGGGCCGCACGCTGCGCGAGGTGGCCGCGTCAGCCGACGTCTCGGTGCCCTACCTCTCGGAGGTCGAGCGGGGTCGGAAGGAGGCCTCGTCGGAGGTGCTGGCGGCGATCTGCCGAGCGCTCGGCATCAGCCTCGCCGACCTGCTCGGCGAGGCCCGCGACGACATGCGGCGGGTCGAGCCCCGCCTCCCGGCCGCGCCGCGCGCCGCGCTTACCCACCTGGAGCGGGTCGATGCGACCCGACGGGAGATCGGCAACGCCACCCTGCTGGTGGGACCACGTGTCGGCGGGTTCGTCCTGCACCGCGGGCCGGTCGCGAGCGAGCCGACCCTCAGCGTCGTCGAAAGAGCCTCCGCTGGTGGCTCGCGCCCCGGTCCGCGTACCGCAGCCCTTGCTGACAGCGCAGAAAGCCGGCTGGGCCTGCGGCGGCTGACCGCCGCGTAGGCCGCGCGGGTTCTGCCGTCGGCGGATCTGCCGGCGGCAGAATCACTGGGCCACCGCCGCCGTCGCCCGCACGCTGGAGGGGCCGGTAAACCGGGCGGTCCCCACCACCCGCCGGCACGGCGGAAGGCGACGACACATGATCGGGTACAACGTGCGAATGCTGGAGGGCGGGCAGCCGTCCTTCGGTGATCACGTGTTCGAGCGGCTGCTGCGGGAACGGATCGTCTTCCTCGGCACCGAGGTGACTGAGGAGTCGGCCAACCAGATCTGCGCGCAGATCCTGCTGCTCGCCGCCGAAGACGACAACCGGGACATCTACCTCTACATCAACTCGCCGGGCGGTTCGGTGAGCGCGGGAATGGCCGTCTACGACACGATGCGCTACGTCCGCAACGACGTGGCGACACTGGCGCTCGGGTTCGCCGGCTCGATGGGGCAGTTCCTGCTCTGCGCGGGTGCGGCCGGCAAGCGGTACGCGCTGCCGCACTCGCGGATCATGATGCACCAGCCGTCCGGCGGGATGGGTGGCACCGCTGCCGACATCACCATCCAGGCGGAGAACATGCTGCACGTGAAGCGGACGATGCAGGAGCTGATCGCCCAGCACAGTGGACGGACCCTCGACGAGATCCAGCGGGACTGGGACCGGGACCGTTGGTTCACCGCCGAGCAGGCCCGGGAGTACGGCCTCATCGACCAGGTGGTCACCCGAGCCGAACAGCTGCCGACGCTCTGATCAACGTCCGGTGGCCGCGGTACCGCCAGACCACCCCACCCATTAGCCTCCATGGATATCCTGGCGGGCGCAGAAGGAGTGGGAATGACGGACGGTCACGAAGGCAGCTGCTGCGGCGACGACACGACCACCTCCGCAGTGAGTCGCCGCACGATGTTGCGCGCGGCGGTGCTGGGTGCGGGTGCCATCAGCACCGGTGGCCTGCTGGTTCCCGAGGCCGCTCAGGCCGCGCCGTCGATCTACAACCCGTTCAGCGGCTACCCGATCACCGACACCTGGGAGGGTCACCTCGGCCGCGGGTCACTCGGCGGCATCGACTTCGGGATGGGGGTGGGCACGGCGTTGCCGGCCTGCGGCGCCGGCACCATCCAGAACACCCCCAACAACGGCACGGGCGGGCACACCGTCACGATCCAGCACGCGGACGGGTACCGCAGCCAGTACCTGCACCTGTCGCAGTTCGTGCTCGGCAACGGCGCCAGCGTGGGCGCGGGCACGATCGTGGGCCGATCCGGCGGCGCGGCCGGCGCACCCGGCTCGGGCAGCTCGACGGGCCCGCACCTGCACTGGCACATGATCGACCCGTCCGGCACCCGGATCAACCCGCTGCTCTTCATCCAGCAGAACCCTGCCGACCAGCCCCGTCAGGTGTTCGAGGCGGCCAGCAACGCCGGCTGGCGCGCCCTACCGGTCTCCGGCAGCGCGGGCGCGGTGACCGGCACGGCGACGACAGCTGTCACCCTCGGATCCACGAAGATCCTCTACACCCTCAACGGCGGCCGGATCCACGAGGCCGCCAGCAACGCCGGCTGGGCCAACCTGTGGACCGGCATCCACGGCGCACAGGGCACCGCACTGGCCGCGCTCAACCTCAACGGGGTGAAGCACATCTACAACGTCGTCGACGGGTACGTGCACGAGGCCGCCAGCAACAACGGCTGGCGCAACCTCAACACCGGCATCGGCGGCGCTGGCTCGTCCTCGATCTCGGTGATCGCGCTGAACGGCGTCAAGTACGTCTACAGCATCGTCGGTGGCTACGTACACGAGGCGCACAGCGCCAACGCCTGGCGGAACCTGAACACGGGCATCCCGGCCTCGGCGGTAGCGGCGATCACAGTGGGCAGCACGAAGATCCTCTACACCCTGAACGGCGGCCGAGTCTACGAGGCCGCCAGCAACGCCGGCTGGGCCAACCTGTGGACCGGCATCCACGGCGCACAGGGCACCGCACTGGCCGCGCTCAACCTCAACGGGGTGAAGCACATCTACAACGTCGTCGACGGGTACGTGCACGAGGCCGCCAGCAACAACAGTTGGCGCAACCTCAACAGCGGGGTCCGCGGCACTCGGGCCGCCGTTCTGGGGCTGGACGGAATCAAGCTCATCTACGCCGTCTGACTGGCCCGCTGATCTTCGAGGTGCCCCCGGCAGGATTCGAACCTGCGACACACGGTTTAGGAAAGGAGTACGGGCCGAGTCGCCTTCGGGCCTCTGACCTGCCCCGACTGGCTCGGCCGCAGCCATCGTCGCCAAGATCGATCCGTGAATAGTCCGCGCCGCAGGAGACGGGGTCCAGGCTTCTGCGTGAAGGAATGGGAGTCGCAGCAAGCATGCGGGGGCGAGCCGCGATGTCGGGCAGCGCCGAGAGTATGCCCGAGTGGCCTACCGCTGAGTACGTTCCGGTGGCGGAGCCGGCGCGTCGCCAGGGTGTCCGCCCGGTCGCCTCCGTCGACAACCTCGCACGGCCGGACCCGTTCGAGTCCGACGACGAGCTGGACGCCTCTCTCGCCGACCTGTACGCCTCCCGGCAGGCCCGGCGCCGCGTGAGCCTGGTAGTCCAGACACCGTTGTCGCGCGGCATCCAGCGCTTGCGTCGGGCACTTACCATGGACGTCGTGCCGAGATCGAGCAAGAGGCGGTGGGCCCCTGGCTGGGGTGTAATCGCCGTCGTCGTCGGCACCTCCGCATCGGAGGTAGCTAAAATCGCAGCCGGACTAACCGCTTCGCCCACTCCGACTCAGATAGTGTTCACAACCTTGGTTGCCATCCTTGCTGGCGTTATCGCCGCTGGCGCGGCTAAGGGCGACCTTTTAAAAAAATCCGCTCGATTTTCAAGCCATCTTGAAAAAACCGCCGCTGAAAACCTGGGTTGACAGTAGTCGCGGCAGCCAGGAACCCTGCGTCGCCAATGACCGCACCGTCAGTTTGGAAGATCGTTTTCGGCTGACCTGATCTGTCCGGAACGCCTGGTCAGCGGCAGTGCCGTGGTGCCCGATCATGACCGCTGCTGACCGCCTGGGACACCGGCTACTGGCACGTGGCTGGCACGGCGGCACGTGGGGCGTCCGGCGCGTGCGGCTTACCGCCCCCGGCCTCTCGGGTCGGGGGCGGCTTGCCGTGCCGCCGGCTTGCCGCGAGTCCGGAGCCGGGTAACCGATGGCAAGCCGCGGAGCGGCGCGGCAGCCGATCGCCCCGGCCCCGACGGCGGCCGACCACCGTCGCGATCGTCAGGGCTTGTGGGTGCATCAGCCCGAGCAGCGCGGATCGCCCTCCCGGCCCTCGACGGCAGTACCGTCTTACCGTGGATCGAGACCGCCTCATGTCGCTACTCGACACTTCAGACGAAGCTCCAGTTGCCTGCCGTGCTGCGCTCCGGCAAGGGGCGCCTTTCGTGATCGACAGCGACCCCTTGCCAGCGAGCCACATGGTCAGCATCTATCGCAGGCAGGAGAGGCACATCAAAGCCAGAGGGGTTCCCTCCCTTGGCTTCGCTGAGGCCGTCCAAGCCCTGACAGATGCAGGCAACCTGCTGTTACGTCTCGGGTCGGTGACGGCCGCCGATCCGCCCTACAACTTCCAGATCTTCCTCTCGGCAGACGCGTCGACCGTTGTCGCGTGCCTCGGCGTCGACCAGGAGCACCGCATGACCGATCGCGAATAGTCCCGCTTCAGAGCGGCTGGGTGTGCCGGCCGATGCCGGCCGGAGGCCGCCAGCAGGCCGAGCGCGCACGGCCGCTGCGCCGCGCTTGCGCGGCGCCTTGATCCTAAAGAGACTGTTTCGGCAACGTCGGGCGTAGACACGGACGTAGACCATGCCAGCTTCAGCAGATCGCATGCTTCGTCCGCTCGGCTGGGGACCTGTGATGACGCCATAGATTGCTGTACTTTTCTGCTGTACGGTGACCAGCCGCGACCGAGCTACGAAACCTGCTGGGACGAGCCGGTCAATTGGCATCCAAGCCTAGACAAGGAGCCGAGTGCGCTACCTGGACCGCGCCCTTGAGCCTGAGGACACCCCAGCAAACTGGCTCATTGCGCATCTCGCCGACGCTACGGCATTTTACGCCCAAGTTGGCTACCTCGATCGAGGCGGCATTAGCCTCATCCAAACTGGACTCGTCGACGTATTGGAACGCGGAGGTCAAGTCCACGTAGTCGTGGACTCTCGCAATGGTCAACCTCGCCGCGCCGATATCTCTTGGGTACTCGATCTCTTCGCCCCTTATGGTGACCGCGCCACTCTGAGTCTCGTAAGAGACGCCTCAGTGATGCACACGAAGGTCTTCGCCATCCATTATCCCAATGGTGAACGACGTGCGCTTGTCGGATCGGCTAACCTGACCATCGCAGGGCTGGCAAAGAATTGGGAGGCTGGCATCTGTGTAGACACTGATGCTACCGACATACTGGACGCTGTCTCGGCATCCATTCGGCAGTGGCAAGAACATTCATCGACGGTGAAGATGGATCGAGGCGTGCTCGCATCCCTGGTCGAACCTGCTCCGGCAGGTTCGAGCATTCTGCTCGTCGATGGCCTGGAGTCGGCGCTTAATAATATTGAAGCCGCGAATTCAGGGACGCCGACCGGTATTCCCACTGGGTTCTCGGAGTTAGATAGCCTCCTAAATGGTCTCAAGCCAGGAGAACTCGTTCTGATCGCAGGCCGTCCATCCATGGGCAAGAGCACTTTAGCCCTCGATGTTCTCCGGAATGCCGCAATCCGTCGAAACTTTCCATCGCTTATGATGTCATTCGAGATGACCCGGGATGAGCTAATCAATCGAATCCTGTCGGCTGAAGCACGAGTCCCGCTACATATACTTCGCAGTGGACAGCTCTCAAATGACGATTGGACGAAACTCGCTCGCTGCATGGGCGAGATCTCAGAGGTGCCTCTCTACATCAACGACACATGCAGCCCGTCTATCCGGCATGTAACAGAGGAAGCCCGACGGTCGGTAACGGAGGACGGTGTCAGGCTGATCGTCATCGACTACGTTCAGCAGCTCCATCTAGACCGCCGCTCCGATAGCCGCCAGCATGAGATCGCGGAGATTTCTCGATCATTAAAGCACTTAGCCAGGGAGCTTCAAGTGCCGCTCCTTGTGGTCAGCCAGCTAAATCGCGGATCAGAATCTCGCACAGACAAGCGCCCCTTCATCTCTGATCTCAGAGATTCGGGCGCGCTAGAGCAGGATGCTGACGTGGTGATTTTGTTGCATCGCGATGATTACTACGACAAGGAAACACCGAGGGCCGGCGAAGCGGATTTCATCTTAGCAAAGCAGCGTAATGGCCCAACGGATACCGTGACCGTCGCTGCACAGTTACATCTTTCACGTTTTGTTGATATGGCCCCCTACTCGGTTCACCCATCCACGCCGCCCGCCCCTAACTCACGAGTGCCGTCATGAGCTGTGCAGATAATTGGCGCCGACGGTATCCGCTGACTATCGCTCGTATGGCGAACCTTGGGCATGGAGCTCCTAGCCGCCGACTCCGTCCTGAATCCCTCTGGGGTGCAGCGCGGTGAAGCTGTATATGGACGAGTCGGGGAATGGGCATCCGTCGCAGCCGTTGATCGTAGGTGCAGTAGAAACAGATGAGGACTCCGAACAGATAGAGGTCCGCATCCAGGAGTTGTACCGCCGCTTATCCGCTCGGCGGAGCCTCAACGGGCTTCGGAGCTTCGAGGATTTCCGTAAGCATGGGTTTCACGCCTCGACCGATCCACTCGAAGTATCAGGCCCTTTTCTGGAACTTATGCAGGACTTGTCTTTCAAGGCATATATTCTGCTCACCGACAGAACTGATGCTCGGGCGGGGAACACAGAGACTGAGAAGCTTGCGTTCATGTACGAAAGCCTGCTCGGTGACTTACTAATTCGGCATCGGAAGGTGCCGGAATTGTTATGCTGCATCGAACAGAACGACGATATAAAGCAGATAGTCAGGGAACTTCCTGACAGGGCGCTTCGTCGAGCGTATAGAAAGCTGGGGCGCAGTGTTCCCCTGCCCCAACTCAATGTGGTTATGGCTGCAAAGAAGCAGGCGATGTCGATGGCTCTGATCGATTACATCATGATGGCCGTAAGCAGGTGGGTTCGGTCGGGCCATAGCACAGATCCAGCAAATCGAAGCTACCGGGCATTCCGCGAGGTAGAACCGTTTATTTCAGTTCTATATTCCTTGGAACAGGGCCTCATCTCCAGCCGGAAACTGCCACTCCATTGACGTGTGGTATACTCCCGCCCTGAGTAGGGTCGCAGTCATTTGGTGCGCGAGTCCGCGTGCGTTGCTGAATAGTTCTTGGACAGGGGCCGCGACCCTACTCCTGTACCTCGAACATGGGATGGTCGGGTGCCCTTCTCGATTCATGACCTCGCGCAGCATTCAGGCGTTCCGGTGGGAACGCTGGAGATGCTTTCTGAGCGCCTTCCTTCGGGTGTCGGATACCTTTACCAGAGTTACTCTTTCCGAAAGAAACGTGGAGGGCTGCGCGAGATAATCAAACCAAAATCATTGTTTGATATGGTTACCAAAAACTTGCACCGAAGCTTCTCGACGGTGCTGCCCTACCAGCCGCCCGATCACGTCCATGGATTCGTGCGTGAACGGTCGACAATCAGCAACGCGTCTGAACATCTCGGTAAGTCATGCGTCCTGCGCGTTGATCTCGAAGACTTCTTTCCGTCGATCGATTCGGCACGACTAAGGGCCGAATTGCGGGAGCAAGGCTACGACGAGAAGGCGGCGGGCCTAGCTGTTAGTGTTGTCACTATAGCTGGCAAGCTTCCAATCGGACTGAGTACATCGCCATTTCTGTCGAACCTCGCCTTCCAGGCTACGGATCGGCTTCTCGCAGAATATGCTGCGGCGGAGGGCCTAACATTCACGCGCTATGTAGACGACCTGGCTTTCTCCGGCGAGGTGACTGACCAACATTTCGTCGACATCGAGAAGATTCTGAACGACTCCGGCTGGTCCTTAAATGCAAATAAGACCGCCTTCATGCGGCGCGGCGGCCCTCAGTACGTGACTGGGCTGTATGTAGGGGATGCAGATGGCCCCCGCGTCCCACGGGAAATAAAGCGCCGCATGCGCTGGATTTCGCACATCATCTCGAAATTTGACTACGAGACCTACATGATCGACTTCGGCGGCGAGGATGCAGACATGCTACCCCAGCGCCTGATGGGCTGGGCTCGCTACATTGCCGCCGTTGAGCCGGACGTGGGTTACCCACTGTTGCGAGCGTTCTATGAGCAATTGCCTGAGCAGTACGTCTCCAGTCACGATAGAGAGTGGCTTACGGGAATCGACGACCTCGATTATTAGAGCCGGCTTTCCAGTCGTCCGCCCGTCATTGCCAAAGCGATCGGCGTCAAGCAAAAGCGGGCTGTCGCTGGAATAGCTAGTCCCGATCCATGGATCTGGCGGTTCGCCCCTCGCATGCAAGCGAGTCCCTGACCAGTCGGCGCGCGCCCCTCACGACGGGCTGCACGCGCGCCATGGCGGCCGTGTGCGGCCCGGTTCAGGACTACCTGCTACCGTATCGAGAATCTGGACTAGAGGGCGTTGCCATGCTCCGCATAAACGGCGTTGCCGCTGTAACGCGCTGCGACCGCTGCCCGGAGTCTCCGAGTAAGTCGAGGCGGCCCGTAACGCTCCAGATCGCCTACTGCCACGTAGCGCCACTCGGTGAGTTCCCCGTCCGCAAAACGAATGGCCTGCTCTTGCTCTGTGTTGAGAGAGCCAGCGTCGAAGATGAAGAGGAGCTTGTCTCCTTCGTGCTCGGCCGGTGCCCAGTCGACGACGAGCATGGGGCCGACCGCAGTGGTGAGGCCAAGTTCTTCCTCGATCTCGCGTACACATGCCGCACGCGGCGACTCGCCCGGCTCGACGTAGCCGCCGGGGATGTCCCAGTGGTTCTTGTAGCTGGGGCGGACGAGGAGCACGTGGCCTTCGTTGTTGAAGAAGAGGGCGCCTGCGGCGACGCGTGGGGTTGCCATGGGTGGCATCTCGTTGGCCGTCACCAGGGCAGCCTAGATGGGCTGCGTTCAGTCGAGCACCTTGAGCCGCCGGGCCAGGCCGACCAGCTCGGCTGCGGGCTTGCCACGCTGCCGACGTACCCAGATCAGGGCGAGCTGGCGGCTGAGGAAGTGGTGGCGGACCTGCTCGGGTGCCATCTGTTCCGCGTCCAGCAGTACGGCCTGGGCGTCGTCGACGCGGTTCCAAGAGCTGTAGGCGCGGGCGACTTCGAGGGCGTGGCGTACCCGACGCTCCATCGGTAGGCCGGCGGTGTCGACGCGCGGGCCGAGGTCGATGGCGACTTGTAGGTCGCCCAGTTCGGCGGCGGTGGCGACGCGGTGGATGGCGACGTTGGTCGGGCCGAACGCGGTCCAGAGGTAATTGGCGTCGGCTCCGAGTTGGCCGGCGGCGTGGTCGGCGGCGGCGAGGAAGGTGCGGGTGGTGGCGGCGTCGTTGGACCGGGCGGCGGCCATCGAGCCGGACAGGAGCAGGGTCCCGTAGACGGAGAGCAGCGCTGGCGTGGCGTGCTTGAGGTGGGGCTCAAGGTAGCCGGCGGCGTCCTCGGTGAGGCGTACGGCTTCGGCGTAGCGGCCGGTGGCGTGCAGAGCGTGGCCGACGGAGCGGAACAGGGAGCCGGTGATGAGCGGGTCGCCCGTGGGGCGGACTGCGGCCAAACCGCGGTCGGCCGCGATCCACGCAAGGTCGCTTTCTCCGAGCTTGGTGAGTTGGGTGGCGGCGAGTTGGTACGTCAGGCCGAGTAGCCGGCGGGCTTGGTCCTGGTCCTGGCCGTCGTGATGGTCGGCGGCGGCCTGGGCGCGGTGCAGCAGGTCGGGTAGGCGGCCGGTGACGTACCCGAATCGGGAGTCCTGGTAGGCGTCCCAGAGTGCGCCGATCTCCTTCTTGAGCACGCCGACGCTCGACGGTTCCGTGTCTGTGCCGCTACCGAACGGGCCGAGGGCGCGGTAGTTCATCAGGGCGGCGCGCAGGGCGGGCACTGTTTCGGTGCCGCTGTCGCCGGTCCAGTCGAGCAGCGAGGGTTCGCCGAGCAGGTCGCCGAGGGAGACGTCCAGGACTTCGGCGAGGGACTTGATGACGGAGAGGCGGTCCAGTTCGATCCGGTTGTTCTCGATCTTGCCAAGCCAGTCGGCGGTACGGCCGATGAGCCCGGCCAAGACTTCCTGGGACAGGCCGCGTCGCCGGCGGTACCAGGCGACGCGTTCGCCGATGGTCAGGGTGTTGGTCGTCCCGCGCACCGGTTCACTGTCTCCCCTCGGTCGGCGGCGACCCCGGAAGGATTTTCCGGGTCACTGGGCGGTATGTGCCACAACCTGTCTGCATGACGGGGCTGAACGTATCGAGCAACTGCCAATCCTGCTCGGGCGCGGGCTGGAAGTACACCCTTGCCCGCACCGCCATCCGGGGGATGGGGCGGGGGTCGGAGCGGACTCGTTCCCTGGCCCGGCGGTCCTGCCTGGACTGCGCGGGTTCCGGTCGCTCGGCGACCTGCTGAGGCTGGCCCGGGGTGGGTGCTGGTGTGGGGCCGCGACCCGAACGACGGCCCGTGAATGGCCCGCCCGCCTCGGCGCTTCGCACACCGGCGCCGCGCCGGCCGGGTGTCCCGGCCGTGGGTGACCTGGTGCTGATCGATGGCCGGGCGTCGGTGCAGTTCGGCGGCGATCGTACGTTGTGGCTGCGGGTTACCTCAATCTGCGACAAACCGACGTACCACGGCTGGGTGTGGCTCACCGGCTACTCCATTGACCCGGCGAGCGGCAAGGCGCTGGCGCGGCGCGAGGTCTTCGTACAGATCGCCGGCCTACAGATCCGGCCACGCACGACCGACAGCGCGCCGCCTCGCAACGTAGCGCCGGTGATGAGGAGACGCGGTGTTTGACGTTCGGGTACGACTCGGCTCGGTGCTGCAGATCGGCGCCGCCGACCGCTACCGGCCCTCGGACGGGCCGGTGACGCTGTGGGTGACCGGGATCCGGTTGGTGGTCAACCGCCCGGCACACGAGCCGTGGATCTGGGTCGAGGGGATGAGACTGAGCCCGTCCGGCGCTCGGGGGCCGCAGGCACAGATCCTGGTACGCGCCAGCCTGCTACGGCCCGAGGGATCGACCCGGTGACCACGTACCTGTCCGGTGCCGTGCGCGACCAGCTCCGCGCGGCACAAGCGCATCTTGACCGGCACACGCCGTCGAGCGCGGACGGGCGTTGCGCCGGCTGCGGGGAGGAAGGCCCGTGCCCGCAACGGCGGGCGGCGCTGCGGGTGTTTGGCCGGTACGGCTGCCTGCCGCGCCGGTGGCCGGGCGCATCCCGGCCGGAGCTGGTGAACGCTCCGTCGTCTTGGTCGGGATGGCTGACCGAAGCGGTGGAGCGTGTAGCGCGGGACGGCTGAGCTGACTTGTTCTGTCATGCAAACAACTCATAAGCTGCTGAGATTCATGCAGCGTTCCTAGGTGGGGTGGCCCGCGATGGCGTACGAGATACCGACGCCGAAATACCTGCGCGTGTTGAACACGCTGCGGAAGCGCATCGAGGACGGCGACTACGCGCCCGGTGCGGCGCTGCCGTCGGAGAACCAGCTCTGTACGGAGTTCGGGGTGTCCCGCCCGACGGTGCTCAAGGCGCTGGGCATCCTCAAGCAGGACGGCTGGATCGAGTCGCAGCAGGGCAAGGGCAGCTTTGTCCGTGGCCGGCCCGCGGCCGGCCGCACCTCGCCCGACTATGCCCGTGATGCGGTCGAGCTGGACGAGGCCGGGGAGACGGAGATCCTGCATGTCGGTCCGGTGCTCGCTTCTTCGCGGATCGCGGCGGAGTTGAAGATTCCAGAGGGCACGCCGGTCTACGAGCGGCGCCGACGGACCGTCTCGGAGGCGGGGCCGGTGGATCTGGTCGCCACGTTCGTCCCGGTGGACGTCGCGGTCGGTACCGACATCACCAAGCCGGACCCGATCCCTGGTGGCCTGCTCGGCCTCATCGCGCGTCAGAAGGGTCTACGGGCCGACTACGCGACCGAGCGGATGACCGCTCGCCGAGTGAGTCAGCCTGAGGCTGAGGCGTTGGACGTGCCGGCCGACGAGTCGGTGATGAGCGTCGTCATCACCGTGCATCAGGCATCCGGCGATCCGATCATGACGTCGGTGCTGGTGATGCCGGGCAGCCGCCACGAGATCGAGGACACCTACGCCCTGTCCTGATCCGCTGCGTCGCCCGGCCGGCCGCTCAGCGGCACATCTCGCCGGGAGTCCGCGTAAGTCGCCCGTCTCCCCGATCGACGCACAACTCGCTTGTCTTGCGGTCGATCCAGTAGGTCTGCCCACGTTCGATGAGCACTGGCTGGTCCAGGTGGAACCATCGGTCAACGGTGGTCACCAGCGTTAGGCGCTCGGCTGTCACTCGCTCTCCCACTCGCGCCTCCTCGGCCTGGTGCGGCGGCTCTCCACATTGGCAATGGCCTCACCTTTGACCTTGCTTGTGCTTACAAGCTGACGTAACTTGTTAGCTCAACCGGTTGTCAGGTGGACGACTGGTAAAGCTAGGAGGCTGTCCACGTGGTTCCGATGACGTTGAAGGTGCCGGTCCCGTCCGAGTACGTGTTCCCCGCCGGGGCGTTGTGCCTTGGTGTGTCGCCGCAGATCGATTTTGAGCGGCGTGGTGAGGCGGATAACCAGGCTCGGGACAAGGAGACCGGGGAGCGGGTCTGGGTGGTGCGGGTGATGGACCTGGACCCGGAGGCCGGGAAGTTCGGTCGGTCGACCGAGGTGAAGGTGAAGGTGGTCGCCGGGCAGCAGCCGGTGCCGCCGCCGTCGACGGTGCCGGGCTATCCGCCGGCGGTGGAGTTCGAGGGCCTGACGCTGACCCCGTATGTGGATTCGCAGCGGTGCAAGCCGGGTCGCTCGTCGGGTGACTGCCGTTCCCGGATGGCGTACTCGCTGCGGGCTACCGCGATCCGGCCGGCGTCGACGGTGCCCGGTTCGGTGGCGGCCTGACTGGTTGCTGTTTGGCGCGCGGGGCGGGTCGTTTCCCCGCCAAGAGTCCCGGCCCGTCCCGCGCTTCTTCCATCCCTCACGTGTGAAGGAGGGCGTGATGCCCACCGTAGTTCCCCCTGCCTTGAACTGCCCTGTTGGCCGCTGCTCGTCGGGGTGGTGGTCCTGATGTCCCGTACTCGTCTGGTCGGTCTGCGGCACGCCTATCGGGAGGTGGAGGCGGCCGTCCGGTCCGTGCTGCGGTTGCCGCCGGCGTCGGCGCGGGTGTGCGCGATTCGCTGCCCTCGCTGTGAGCAGTGGGTGAAGCCGCGCCGGTTCGACCTGCGGCGCATGTCGTGCCGCTCGTGCATCGCCACCCTGGCCCGTCCTGGCAGGGGTGGTGACCTGTGCCTCTGATCAACATCATTCCGGGCGAGAAGATCCCCGTGGCGCCGATGAACGTGCGCCTGCCGGCGTGGCGGGTGCCGGGTTGGCTGCTGGTGTTCTGGTGGCTGGCCCGGGGCCTGTTCCGCCTCACGGTCCTGGCGGTGCGGTACTGGTGGCTGACAACCCCCACCGTGCTCGGCCTATGGGTACGGGCGGAGTACGGCGGCCTGGTCCTGGCCGGCGTCGTCCTGGTCGTCGCTGCTGGGTGTGTGGGGTGGTGGCGGTGGCACCGGTCGTCGTGGCTGCGGTTCGGCTGGTATCCGATCGTCAGCCGTGTCCGGGCTCTGACGGTGTTTCGGCGGCGGTGGGCGTCGGTCATGGCGACGTGTGGGTTGGCGACGGCCTTCGGCGGTGACCGGTACGTGCCGCAACTGCTGCGGGTGCGCTGTGACCGGTACGGCGATGAGGTGACCGTGCGAATGCTGCCCGGTCAGATCCCAGACGATTGGGGGCAGGCCGCGGAACGCCTCGCCTACGCCTTCCGCCTCCGCCACGGGCAGGCCCGGTCCACGGACCGACCGGATCAGGTCGTGCTGCGGTTCCTGCGCCGTGACCCTCTCGCCGCCATCGTTGATCCGCTGCCGGTGCCGGTGGTGCCGGACCTGGCCGGGCTGCCGCTCGGTGTGCGGGAGGACGGACAACCCTATGAGCTGCGCTTGGCCGGCTCGCATGTGCTGATCGCGGGGGCGACCGGGTCGGGTAAGGGTTCGGTGCTGTGGTCGCTGATCCGCTCCCTGGCCGACGGTGTGCGGTCGGGGTTGGTGGAGCTGTGGGCGTTCGACCCCAAGGGCGGCATGGAGTTGGCAGCTGGGGTGCCGCTGTTCGCCCGGTTCTCCTACGACGACCCCGACGGCATGGCCGGCGTCCTCGAAGAAGCCGTCAAGCGCATGCGGTTACGAGCGGCCCGGCTGCGCGGCCTGGCCCGCCAGCACACACCGACGGTCGATGAGCCGCTGATCGTCCTGGTGGTCGACGAGCTGGCGGCGTTGACGGCGTACATCACCGATCGGAAGGTCCGCGACCGGATCAAGGAAGCCCTCGGCCTCCTCCTCAGCCAAGGGCGGGCGGTCGGGGTGCACGTGGTGGCGGCGTTGCAGGACCCGCGTAAGGACGTGCTGCCGTTTAGGGACCTGTTCCCCACTCGCATCGGGTTGCGGCTGACCGAGCCGGAGCAGGTGGACATGGTCCTCGGCGACGGGGCTCGCGACCGGGGCGCGCTGTGCGACCGCATCCCCGAATCGACACCCGGGGTCGGGTTCGTCGTCCTCGACGGCGTCCGCGAACCCGTCCGAGTCCGCTTCGCCTACCTCACCGACGACGACATCCGCCACCTCGGCCGCACCTACCGGCGGCTGGACGACACCGACGAGCAGGAGGTGACCCCGTGAAGGCCAACGCGAACGCAGACCGGGTAGAGGGCGTCGTCCTGGTGCTCATCGTCCTGACGGTCGGCGGGCTGGCCGGCGCGGCCTCGTTCACCCACGTCCACGACTGGACCATGGCCAACTCCCCGGCCGGTACCGGGGACTGGTTCGGCTGGGCCAACGCCGCCATCTCCGAACTACTGCCCCTGGCGGCACTGCTCACGATCCGGCGGCGGCGCCGCACGGGCGGCCCGATCGGGTACCCGATGTTCCTGCTCGTCTGCGCCGTCGCACTGTCGCTGTCCGCGCAGCTTGCCGTAGCCAAACCGGGCGTGTCCGGGTGGCTGCTGTCCGCCGTACCGGCGCTAGCGTTCCTCGGCCTGTCCAAGCTCGTCTTCTCCACCACACCAACAGCGGCGGCCCCCGTCGACAAACCGGCAGACGCCAACGACTGGGGCGACGTCCCGCCCGGCTACGACCCGACCGAGGACCGGCCGTCCGCCGACCTCATCGACGAGGACCAGGCGGTGACCGTCCCACTGGAGGCCACCGACGAGCAGCCCCGCCCGGCGGCCCTCCGCCCGGTTCCCGTGATGCCGGTAGAGCGGCGGCCGGGACTGGTGCCCGTGCCAGCGGCGGCGTTCGCGCCCCGCAACGCCAGCGTCTTCGGCGGGGAGCGTGACCGGTGAACCAACTCGAACTCATCCCCACGACTCCCGTCGAACAGCCTCGACCGGGATCGCGAGCGGACAGGATGCGCAAGCCCCTGGCAAAGGGCGCGCTCAAGCAACTCGCCGAACAGAACGGCGTCTGCGTCCGCCCCCTCGCCCTGCGCCGCACCGACACCACCACCGGCCTGACCGAGGTCGTTGAGGTGCCCTGCGGGGCGACCCTCGCGGCCAAATGCAAGCCGTGCGCCGAGCGGGGCCGGCGGCTGCGCATCCAACAGATCCGCGAGGGCTGGCACCTCGCCGACGAACCCGCCGTCCGCCCCGACAAGCCCGGTGAAGACGCGCTCGCCCTCGTCCGGGTGCGGGCACACCTGGAATTCGAACGCGAAGCGCTGCACTACCAGTCGATGACCCCGGACGAGCGGGCCGCGCAGATCGCCGACGTGGACGACGCGATAGCCGAGCTGGACGAAGCCCTCGCCGAAACCAGCCTGCGCGGCCACCTCACCCCGAAGGAGCGCGACGAGCGACCCCGGCGCAAGCGCTCGACCAGGCGACGGCAGGACACCCCGGACCTGCCCCGGCTGCCGGTCGACCCGCGCACGGTCGGCCGCGCCTACGTCGGTCGGGCGGGCAAGACACACCGGCCGTCGATGCTCGTCACACTCACCTTGGGCTCGCACGGGCCGGTGCACTCCCACCTCCGCCGCGGCGCCTACGTTGCGCCCTGCGAGTGCGGCCAACGGCACGGCCCCCACGATAACGTGCTCGGCACCCCGGTCGACCCGGCCAGCTACGACTACCGACGAGCGGCCCTCGATGCGATCCACTTCGCCCGGGTCCTCGACCGGTGGTGGCAGAACGTCCGCCGCGCCGCCGGCTGGAACGTCCAGTACGCCGGCGCCGTCGAGCTGCAACGCCGACTCGCCCCACACGCGCACTTCGCGATCCGCGGCACCCTGCCCCGCCGGCTGCTCAAGCAGATTGCGGCAGCGACCTATCACCAGGTGTGGTGGCCGCACTTCGACGAGCTGGTCTACCCGGTCGACAAGTTGCCGGTCTGGGACGTCGACCGACAGGCGTACGTCGACCCGAAGACGCGTGAGCCGCTGCCCACCTGGGGCGAAGCCATCGACGCCCTGGAAGAACCCGACAGCCGACCCGCATACATGGCCCGGCTCGGGCGGATTGACGCGCGGGGTATCGAGCAGGGAACCAAGGATGCGGAGCGGTCGATCCGGTACGTGACGAAGTACGTCACCAAGGACCTGACCGACCAGGCCAAGCCGCGCTCCGACGCGCAGAAGGCGCACTTCGACCGGCTCCACGCGGAACTCGCTGTCCTGCCGTGCTCCCCGACGTGCGCCAATTGGCTGCTCTACGGAGTCCAGCCGGACGGGGTCAAGGCGGGCTTGACCCCCGGCCGCTGCACCGGGAAGGTCCACCAACGCTCCACCCTCGGCTTCACCGGCCGCCGCGTCCTCGTCTCTCGGCAGTGGTCCGGCAAGACCCTCGCCGACCACCGCGCCGACAACCGGGCCTGGGTCCGCGCCATCCTCGCCGGCGGCATGGCCGACACCGAGGAGCACGACCAGGCGGCCGACGAGACGGGCGGCTCGAAGCGGTACCGGTTCGAACTCGCCCGGCCCGAAGACCCCGACGTGCCACCCCTGGAACACCGGCTCCTGCGCGCGATATCCGCCCGCATTCGCTGGCGCGCCGACCTCGACACCGCCCGGATACGAACAGCCGCCGCCGTTTCGGCAACCGCTGCTCCCCTCTCCCCTGCTGCCTGAACCACTCGGAGGACCGAACCCCTCATGGAAAGTGAGCTGCTGACCGTTCCGGAAGTCCTCGCCGTGCTCAACGGCGTATCGCGCCGAACCTTCTACCGCTGGCGAGAGCTGGGCATCGCCCCGGAGTGCATCAAGCTGCCCAACGGTGAGCTACGCATCGAGCGGCGCGACCTGCGGGCGTGGCTGGAACAGCACCGGGAGGCGGCGTGAAGTCGCGGGCGGTGCGGGTCTGGGACATCCGCGTCAACAAGGGCGCCAGCAAGAAGAAGACGTACACGGTGCGGTGGATCGTCGGCGGGCGGGAGAAGTCGCGGAACTTCGCAACCCGGGCGCTGGCGGACAACCACCGGTCGGACCTGATGCAGGCGATCAACCGAGGCGAGGCGTTCGACACCACCACTGGCCTGCCTGACTCGATGGTGCAGAGCATGGGCGCAGTGTCGTGGCTGGAGTTCGTGCAAGCGTACATCGATATGAAGTGGCCGGGCGCAGCGGCGAAGTCACGGGGAAGCATGGTCGACGCGTTGGCGACCGTGACTCCCGTTCTGGTTCGTGAGCAGGCGGGCCGGCCGGCGGTGGACGAACTGCGACGGGTCCTGCTCGATCACCTCCTGCCGCCGGGCGTACGTGATCGGGATGTGCCGGCGGAACTGGGGCCGGCGCTGCGGTGGTTGCGCCGTGCGTCGCTGCCGGTGTCCGAGATCAGTGAGGCAGCGGTGGTGCGGGCGGCGCTGGATGGCTTGGCGCTGCGACTCGACGGCCGGCCGGCGGCGCCGACGACGGTGCGGCGGAAGCGGTCGGTGTTCTACAACGTGCTTCAGTACGCCGTCGAACTGGAGGCGTTGGCGTTCAATCCGGTCGACAAGATCCGGGTACGGGCGCAGCGGGCGACCATCGCCGAGTCGGTCGACCGGCGGGTGGTGGTCAACGGTCGCCAGGCGCGGGAACTGCTGACGGCGGTGTCATACGTCGGCGAGCGGGGTCGCGTCGGCCGCGGTGAGCGCCTAGTCGCGTTCTTCGCGTGCCTGTACTTCGCGGCGCTACGCCCGAGTGAGGCGCTGGCGCTGCGCGAGCAGGACTGTCACCTTCCGGCAACCGGGTGGGGCCGGCTGACGCTGGTCGACAACCGGCCCCAGGCGGGTAAGCGGTGGACCGACAGCGGCGAGGTGCATGACCGGCGCGGGTTGAAGCACCGGGCGGCGGCGGAGTCCCGGGTCGTGCCGATCCCGCCGGAGCTGGTGGGCATCCTGCGGCGGCATGTCGACCGGTTCGGCGTCGCCGATGACGGTCGGCTGTTCCGCAGCGACAAGGGCAACGTGGTGGCAGCGTCGACGTACTCACGGGTGTGGAAGGCAGCGCGGGAGCTGGCGCTGACTCCGGTGCAGGTGGCGTCCCCGCTAGCCGGGCGTCCATACGACCTGCGGCACGCGGCGGTGTCGCTCTGGCTGAACTCCGGTGTTCCGGCAACCAACGTCGCCGCCCGGGCCGGGCACTCCGTCGACGTGCTGCTGAAGGTGTACGCCAAGTGCATCGACGGCCAGGAGGCAGCTGTCAACGAGCGCATCGACCATGCTCTGCGGCGAAGCTAGGCGGCGAGCCGATAGGTGATCAGCTGGCGTCAATCCGGATGATCAAACCGGATGTTGGCGAAAGGCCCCACGGAGCTATAATCCTTCGGTTTGCTCAGCGAGCCTCTACCGCTGTGGTTCGATCGGAGCCATACTGACCTTGTCGTACACACCCATTCCCAGGCCCAGCTACGTCGATGATCTAGAAAACTTGGGGGCGCGCAACGGAGTTCGCCGCTGGCGGGACCGCGACGGGCGCATCTACACCTACGATGGCCAGCACTGCGAGTTAGAGGTCTTCAACTCCAGGGGGCGCCATATCGGCGTCGCGGACGTGTACACTGGGGAGTTTACGAAGCCTGCGGTAAGAGGAAGGAAGATCGATGTTTAAGCTTCTTCAGCGCAACCGAGCCGACGATCGATCGACCTTCATGGACGACGTGCTGCGCGGACACGCGACGCTCGACGAGATCGACGACTACATCGAACACTGGCACGACGCCCCTGACGACTCTCAAGCAGCATCCATGGAACTTCATGAGTTCCTCGGGATGACATGGGAAGAGTATCGCCTTTGGGGCGAGAGGCCAGAGTCGCTTCGCTTCACCGTGGCTGCTCGCAGAGCGAAGCGGCCAGTCGCAGACATACTTCGCGCCAATCTGATGGGCGCAGCGGCGCGGTCGAACGACACCACAGATGCCGAGCTAGTACTTGACTGGCTGAAATCAAAGGGGCGGATCCGGGACCACTAGGCCGAGTGATGACCGATACCGAGCTTGGCCTTTGGTGTACTAGTGGACCTGCAGAGCCCGCAAGATTTCTCGCCTCAGCCATCGTTGAACGGTACGACCTGAGCCCTCCCGTCAATATCGAGAAGATCATACAAGACTGCGCAGATCTTTTCTTTGAAGACTGGCCTTACGCCGGATGTGACGCGCTGGTTCACGGCTTACACCAACGGCGCCCAAAGGTCTTCGTGCGGCAGGGATTGCACCGCAGGCGCCAACGCCTGACTCTGGCTCACGAATATGGCCACATCAAAATGGGCTGGCATTACGGTACAGTTGGCTGCCAGGCAGTGGCAAGCGAAGTGGGTGCCGGACCTGCGGAAACACATCTGGAAATTGCGCTCGACGTTAACGAGCAGGAGCGCGAGGCCACCCGCTTCGCGGGCTATCTACTCGTTCCCGATCGGTTCCTACGACCATTGATTCGCAGTACCGACATGGAAGCGATACTGCGCGGACTTGATCGCACTGAGGTCTCAGCCGACGCCGCCTTCATGAGGCTCCGCCATCTTCTTCAGCCCGGTTTCGTATTCACATTCACGGTTCGAGGAGAACGCCGCACATATACCAGCCCTGGCACCGTTGTGCCAACAGGCACCTATCGAGGAGACACGCGGCCACTAAAAGACTCGTCAATTGAGTCTGGGACGTCTGTCGTTAGCGACAGAACAGTGGAATGGTTCAGACTTACCGACTTCGAAGCATTCGAGCCCGTGCCCGGCACACCCTCGGCGACAAATCTACTGCGTTCAGCAATTGCGTCACATGAGCCCGACACGAAGCTACACCAGAAGATACTTCTAAGCATTAACGGCGTAGTAGGCGGCAGCCTTTCCGCAGAAAGGGCTCACACCCCTCAACAGGCACTGGCTATCCTGCGCCACAAGTTTGACGGAAGAGTAGAGTACCGAGCGGTTATCGAGCACCCCGACTTTGACCTTTACCTGCGCCGCAAGGTTGAGGAATGGGCACAAAAACGAGGAATCCTTTGAGGAAAATCCTCAAACCTTGCCCCTGCGAAATGGGTCCAAGCAGACGTTCGTACACCTGCCCTGCCGGGCGCGCCCGACTCGGTCGAGGCTCTCATCCGCGACAGCACGGAACCATCCGTGACTAAGGTCACGTCTAGGACGGCCCTATCAGGGCGCTCCGCCGAACTCGCAAGCATGGAGGCCGCAGGGCTCTGGTACTAGTCTCGGCAGGATTTCTCGGTCCGAGCCTTGCCGGCGCGGGCCGCACCACCTGGGAAAGCGCCGTCAAGATCAATCCGCGAATAGTCCGTGAACAGCGACAAACGCCGGCTCTGGGCGGCACACCACTGCACAGGTCGACCGATCGACACGGTGACATATCCGCTGCTCAGGCGGCGTTCTTGCTGATCTTCGAGGTGCCCCCGGCAGGATTCGAACCTGCGACACACGGTTTAGGAAACCGATGCTCTATCCCCTGAGCTACGGGGGCGCGAGGGCCCAGTCTAGCGACCCGGGCGGCCAGCTGGGGTGGCAGGGAGCGGCCTGCGTTCACCCCGCCGCCCGGACGCCTGTTATCCCAGCACAGGCGCGACAACCCGACGGGACGCCGGGGGAACAGACAGGAGGTCGGCAGGCGTCCGCTGCCGTGGCAACTCACCACGCACAGCATTGATCAGTCGACCGGCTACGAGTTGGCGGGCCGGGCGGCGCGGCGACGTTCGGTGAGCCGTCGCGCCTTCACCACGTTGCCGCAGTCGGCCATGCGACACCAGCGGCGGGATCCGTTGCGGCTGCGATCGAGGAACAGCCAGCCGCAGCCGCCTTCGAGCACCGGGCAGCGGCGCACTCGGGTCAGGTCGGCCGTCAGCATGACGTCCAGAGCGGCCTCGGCGATCCGGTCGGGCACCAACATGGCCGGCACCGTGCCGTAGACCAGCCGTACCTGTGACGAGTCGAGCACGAATCGTCCTCGAGCGGCCGCGCCGGACCAGCGCTGGTGTAGTCCGACCAGCGCGGCACCGGCCGCGATGGGGTCGCTCGCCGTGCCGTCGTCCGCGTCGGTGATCGCGGCGAGCATCACGAGATACAGGCCCTCGCGGATGTCCCGCGCGGCGTCCAGTCCCGCCTGCGCGGCGGCGGGCTCGTCGCGCCACGCCCGGCAAACCTGGTCGGCCTCCGCGTCGCTGATCAGGCCGACCTGGACCGACCAGCGCAGCAGGGCGGAGCTGTCGGACAGGAAGTCGTGCGGTGCGGTGCCCCCGCGCTCCAGCGTGTTGACCAGATCCAGTACGGGGTGCCCCCCGACCATCGGCAGCTGGCACACGTCGATTGGCATGCCAGCCAGGCTACCACCTAGACCGCCCAAGACGGTTACACCATGTTCAGTTCAGGAGTCGACGCGACCCGCTGGGCTTGGCGCGTCGGCTTAGGGATAGGACCCGGCAGCGAGACAGCGAGGGATGCGCAGTCGTCTATGCTACCGTCAAAACCCATTTAGCCGGGATCATCGACCGACATCCAGGATCTGGGAGGTAGCCAATGGCGCACCAACGACGCGCGGCCTATGCCCTCGCCGCGTTGTCCGCCGCCACTTTCTGTTACGTCACCACCGAGGTGCTTCCGATCGGGTTGCTCACGCTGATCGCGCCAGACCTGGGACGCTCCAGGTCCGAGGCTGGTCTGCTGGTGACCGGGTACGCCGCAGTGGTCATGGTTGTGGCGCTCCCCCTCACCCGGGTCACTCGACGCGTACCCCGGCGCCCCCTGCTCGCCGGCGCCCTCGGTGTGTTCGCCGCGGCGACGACGGTGTCGGCCTTCGCAACCTCCTACGAGGTGCTGCTCGCCGCGCGGCTGGTGTCCGCCACCACAAACGGTGTCTTCTGGGCAGTGGTGTTCCCGGTGGCGATCTCGATGTTCCCCGCGAACATCCGAGGTCGCATCGTGGCTCGGCTGTCGATCGGTAACGCCCTCGGCCCGGTCCTCGGCGTGCCGCTGAGTACCTGGTTGGGCGGGCAGGCCGGGTGGCGGGCCGCCTTCGTCGCGATGGCCATCTTCGGCTTCGTCACCTGCATCGCTGTCGCCCTGCTCCTGCCGAGCGTCGCACCGCAACAGGATGCAGGCGACACGGGGCCGATGCCGGACCGGCGCCGCTTCGTCGTGCTCCTTGTCGCCACCATCCTCGCGGTCACCGGCGCCATGGGCGCGTTCACCTACATGACCGTCTTTCTGCTCGACGTCAGCGGGTTCGCCGCGGCATCTCTCGGCCTGCTGCTCTTCGTTCAAGGATCGTTCGGCGTCGCCGGCACCTGGGCGGTCGGCCGGGTCCTGGACCGATTTCCACTCGGTGTCGTGCTCGTTCTACTCGGGCTCCTCAGCGCCGCGATGCTGGGCCTCTCTGGAGTTGGCACGAGCAAGGTACTGACGATCCCGTTGCTCGCCGTGGCGGGGATGTCGTTCAGTTCGCTGATCGCGGGAATCCAGCACCGCGTCATGCAGGTGGCCCCGTCGACCACCGACATGGCGTCGGCCAGCCTCAGCGTCGCGTTCAACTTCGGCCTCGCGGCCGGCTCGTTGATCGGCGCGGGTCTGCTGGCGACGGCCGGGGTGCGCGTCATCCCGTTGTTCAGTGGTCTGCTGACAGCCGTGGCGATCGCGTTGCTCGCCGGCCACGAAATGTCCCGTAGGAGAGGGAGGAACCATAGGCCTGACCAGAGCAGTTGGCCGGTGCGACAGACCCGCAGCCACGATGCCGAGAAACCACAGGCCGCCAGCGTGCCGACATAGCTGGCGCGGTGTTCGGTGAGCTACGCGACCTGGGCGCGTTCACCTGGGGTGGCAGAGAACGGCCCGGCACGGAGAGTGGTCCTCCGCGCCGGGCCGCCGCATTGACTGAAATCAGTTGGTTACGCAGTCGGCCAACACGCCCGGGCCGGTGCCGGTGCCCTGGAAGCCGAAGTTGGTGGACTGTCGGCCCAGGACCCGTCCGTTGTAGCTCACGTTGGTGAACCCCACGGTGCCACTGGTGCCGCTGACCTGTGCGTTCCAGGCGCTGGTGACCGCGCCGCCGGGCAGCGGGACGGTAACGGTCCAGCCGTTGATGTCCGACTTGCCGGCGGTGACCGTCACGCTCGCCGTGAAGCCGCCAGCCCACTGGTTGACCGCGATCGACGCGTAGCAGCCGTCACCGGCCGGCGGCGAGCTCGGAGGGGTGGTCGGCGGGGTGGTGGTCGGTGGAGTGGTCGTCGGCGGCGTCGTCGTCGGCGGGGTGGTGGTGGGCGGGTTGGGCGCGCCGTTGGCCAGGCTGAAGGCCAGGTCGGGCTGGAACGAACCGGCAGTGTAGCGGCAGCCGTCCGCCTCCCCCGGCGGCTTCACCCACAGGTACGCGTCGATGTTGCTGTCACCCGTGTTGGTCGTCGGGTACTGCCCGATGCGCCGGTCGGTGTTGTCGTCGCCGCACCAGTCCCCGCTGGCACCCCCGTTACGGCTGGTGTCGATGACCTGGCGCTTGCCCGAGATCCCCATGCCGTTGAGGGCGGAGATGACAGCCCGACCGAAGTTCGCCTCGTTGGAGGTGGAGTTGTAGTTCGACACGTTGGTGAAGAAGCCGTCGGCGTACTGCACGCCGGCCGCCCGGAGCCGGTTGGCCGTCTCACCAGCGCTGTTCCAGGTGGAGTGGCCGGCGTCGAGGTACACCTTGGCGTTGGGGTTGCCCGACTTGATGGTCCGGGTGGCAGTCGAGATCGCCTGGTTGCGCGCGTTGATCTCGGCGCTGCTCAGGCACGTCAGCAGAGCGAGCGAGTCGGTTTCCAGGATGATGATGACGGTCTGGTTGCCCAGTCCCCTGGCGAAGTTGGACACCCACGTCTGGTACTGGTTGAGGTCCGGCGCCCCACCGGCGCTGGCCCCACCGCAGTCCCGGTTGGTGATCTCGTAGACGGCCAGCACCGGGATCTGCTGCGCCGCGTTGGCGGCGCCGATGAACCCGGAGACCTCGGACTGCACCGTCGAGGGGTTGAAGTTGGCGAACCAGCGCGCTTGCGGCTGGCTCGCGATCTTGTCGCGGATGACGGCGGTACGCGAGTCGCCGGGGTTGGCGGCGACCCAGCGGACGACTGCCGAACTCGGGTCGCGGTAGAGCGACCCGGACAGTGTGCCGGCGGAGGCGCTGCTGACGGCGAGGCAGACGCCGACGGCGGTGGCGCCCGCTACGGCCGCCACGCTGATGGCCGCCGATCTGCGGCGGAGCGAGGAGAAGATAGCCACGACGTGTTGCCTCCAGATCACATAGATGTGTCTAAGTTCATGGGAGCGTTCCCAGGGACGTTAGCGGAGGCGCGGACCGCTGCCAAGACGTGAACACGCGTCGATGGATTGGATGTCCGTGTTTGGGGGCCCGTGTCCGGGTGTCACAACTGGCAGGAGTCAGGAGCCGTAGATGCTGACCTTCAGCTTTTCCCGAATGGCTGCCGCCTGCACCTCGTCGCGCCCGTTGTAGACATCCAAGGCCTGGTGCCACACCTTCCACGCGGCGGCCAGGTCACCCGCGGCCTCGTAGGTGTCACCGAGGCGGGCCAACGCGCTCGCCTGGAGAGTGGTCTCGCCGACCTCCGCAGCCAGGTTGACCGCGCGCCGCCCACAGGAGAGCGCCTGCGCGTGGTCGCCTCGTTGGTGGTGGACATGCGCCAGGCTGTCCCACACGTACGCCTCACCGTGGAGGTCACCCAAGCGCTGCATGAGAGCAACGGCGCGTCCGCAGTAGTCAAGAGCGCGGGCGTGGTCCCCCAGCAGGCTGTGATACCACCCGACCGCGTTGAGTGCGCTTGCCTCGCCAGATTCGGGACCAGCATGCTGATGGAGGCGCAGCATCTGTTCGGCGTGCGCCAGCGCGTCACGGTAGCTTCCCTGGCGCTCGGCCAACCAGGACAGATTGCTGTGGACCTGCGCCTGTCCGGTCCGGTCCCTGATCTCGACGTACAGCCTCAAGGCAGAACCGTGGTGCTGGCGGGCACGTTCGTAGTGCCCCAGCCGGGTGTGGGCGTTGGCGAGGCCACGATGGCACCGGGCCTCGGCCCTGCGATCCCTCAGCCGCTGCGCAGCGACGAGACCGGTGGCCTCGACCGCAGCCCATTCGTGCCACCACCCGCATCGGTTGAGGAAGGTGGTCAGTGTCCAGCCGAGTTGCCAGGCGTGCGAGTCGAACCCGTTCGACGCTGCCATGTCGACGGCCGTGACGAGTGCCCGCCGTTCGTGCGTGTACCAGGCGAACGCCGCGTCGCTGTCGGTGAGGACCTCAGTGGTCACGCCGGGCTGCGGCGCCGCGAGGTCGATCGAGTCACGCCGGTGCGGGTAGATCAGGCGATCGGCGACATGGGCGGTGTGCAGGTAGTGGTCGAGCATCCGCTGCCGCGCGGCGCGCTGATCGCGCTCGGTCTCGTGAACACCGACGAGTTCGCGCGCGTATGCGCGCAGGAGATCGTGGAGCGCGTACCGGTCGGCCGAACGCCGCTCGACCATGTGGACCGCTACCAGGTCCGCCAGCAGTCGGCTGGTCTGGTCCAGCGGCAGACCGGCCAGGCTGGCGCAGGTCGAGACGGCCATCTCCAGGCCGTGATGCAGGCCGAGCAGGCGAAACAGTCGGGCGTGTTCGGGGCTGAGAGCGCGGTAGGAACCGGAGAGCACGGTCCGGAGGTCGGACTGCGGATCGTCTCCGGCAAGGACGTCCAGATCCCCACCGCTCCCGATGCGGCTGGCGAGGACCTCGATCGGGAGTTGGGCGTCGGTGGCCGCACGCGCTGCGACGATGGCCAGCGCCAGGGGTAGACCTGCGCACCTGCGGATGATCTGGTCGACGGCTCCCGCGTCCTGCACGACCCGGGCGACGCCGAGTCGACGGGTGAGCAACTCGTGCGCTTCCACCGCGGTCAGCATGCCGAGCGGAACGGGTTGAGCCCCTTCGTTCACGACGAGTCCGGTGAGCCGGTTTCGGCTGGTGACCACGACCAGGCAGGAAGGGTTGCCCGGGAGCAGCGGGCGCACCTGTGCCGCGTCGCGGGCGTTGTCCAGCACGACCAGCACCCGCCGGTCGGCCAGGACACTGCGGTAGAGACCCACCTGGGCGTTGATCCCGGGAGGTATCCGGTCCGGCGGAACGTGCAACGCCTCCAGGAAGTCTCGTAGGACGTCGGTGGGCTTGAGGGCCGCCGTTCCGTCCGGGCCGAACCCGTCCAGGTTCACAAAGAGCTGCCCGTCCGGGAAACGGTCGCGGACCCGATGTGCCCAACGGACGGCCAGCGCCGTCTTGCCGACGCCGGCATGGCCCACTATGGACAGGACCGTGGGGTGCGGCTGGTCGGTGGGATTGGTCGCCAGAGCCGCATCCAACTCGGCCAGGCTGGCTGAACGGCCGACGAACAGGGCCCCTTGCACAGGTAGTTGAGCAGGGCGAACAGGTGCCGCACCGGCGCCGGAGGCGAGGGTGACGCCCTCGGGACGCGCCGACGGGTCGAGGGCTCGGTCTTGCCGAAGAATCGCCTCGTACCTCCTACGCAGCTCGTCGCCCGGGTCGACGCCCAGTTCGTCGGCGAGCGTGGAAGCGACGCGCTGGTACGCCTCGATCGCCTCGGCCTGCCGCCCGGACTGGTAGAGGCCGGTCATCAGCATGGCCGCGAGCCGCTCGCGCAGCGGATGTTTCGCCACCAGATCAGTCAGTTCGGCGACCACGGCGGCCCCGCCGCCGAAGGTCAGCTCGCACTCCAGACACTCTTCGAGGACCGCTATGCGCATCTCCTCCAACACGGCCGCCTCGCGCTCCAGCACGATCCCGTTCAGATCCGCGAGCGCGGGACCCCGCCACATCGACACCGCCTGACGCAGCACGACGGCTGCCTTGCGCTTGTCATCGAGCGCTACGAGGCGTCGCCCCTCGGACACGGCGTCCTTGAATCGGGCGAGGTCCAGCTGACTCGCGTCGACGCGAAGCCGGTAGTTGGCGCGCTCACCACCCAGCAGGTGCGCCGCACCGTAGCGGTCAAGGGTGCGACGCAGCTGCCAAATTCCGCTGTGGATCTGGTTGCGAGCCGTCGCGGGCGGGTCCCCGTTCCAGGCGATGGCGGTCAGGTCAGCGGCGGACACCAGCTGACCGTGCCGGAGAAGCAGACCGGCCAGCAGCCTTCTCTGCCGCTCGCCGCCCAGCTCAACGCGTCGGTCGCCAGCGCTAACCTCAAGGGGCCCGAGCACCATGAAGTCGATCGGCACCGCCACGATGACACCCCCGTTGTGCAGATCGGCCCGTAGGGTAGTCATCTGGTGTCACTGTGTCAAGATCGAGCCCGGCTGATCGTCGTGCATCGTCTGAAGACCGCCCGAGGACGGGGCCGGCTCGCCCCCGGGCTGGCCCGATCAGACCCGAGCCAGCCCCAGCGCCCGCACGTCGACAGCTACGTCCGGGCCGTAGGAGTCGACGATGCGGCGCTCGAAAGCGTCGGCGTCGACCGTGTATTCCTGCGGGCCCTCGACCTCCAGCACGTGCGCCGCCAGTACGCAGCCCACCTGCGCCGCGCGCTCGATGGGCAGGTCGGCGGCGAGCGCGGCGAAGAAGCCGGCCCGGAAGCCGTCGCCGACGCCGGTCGGGTCGACGATGCGGCCCACCCGCGCCGCCGGAACCAGGAAGTCACCCTCCTGCCCGGTGACGCGTACCCCGTTGGCGCCCAGGGTCACGACCCGCACGCCCACGCGGCGCAGGATGTCGTCTTCGCTCAGCCCGGTCTTCGACTCCAGCAGCGCCGCCTCGTACTCGTTGGTCAACAGGTAGCGAGCGCCGCTGATCATCGCCTCGATGTCGGCCGACGGCATCCGGGCCAGTTGCTGTGACGGGTCGGCGGCGAAGGGCAGGCCCAGTCGGCGGCAGGCGGCGGCGCGGGCGAGCATCGTGTCCGGGTTCTCCGCGGCGACGATGACGAGCCCGAGCCCGCCGGCCCGTGCGGCGACACCGTCGAGGCTGATCCGGTCGGGCTCGCCCATCGCGCCGGGATAGAACGACGCGATCTGGCAGAGGTCGGTGTCGGTGGTGCAGATGAACCGGGCGGTGTGTGCGCTGGAGCTGACCTGCACCTCCGAGCAGTCGACCCCGTGCCGCTCCAGCCAGCTGCGGTAGTCGCCGAAGTCAGCGCCGACCGCGCCGAGCAGCACCGGCCGGTGCCCCAGTTGACCGAGCCCGAAGGCGATGTTGGCCGCGACCCCACCGCGCCGGACGACCAGGTCGTCGACGAGGAACGAGAGCGAGACGGTGTCGAGGCTGCCGGCGATGAGCTGTTCGGCGAACCGCCCCGGAAAACGCATCAGATGGTCGGTCGCGATCGAGCCGGATACGGCGATCATGCGGACGGGCCCTCTCAGTAGCGGTAGTGGTCGGGCTTGTAGGGCCCTTCGACCGGGACGCCGAGGTAGTTGGCTTGTTCCTTTGTCAGTTCGCTGAGGCGGACACCCAACGCGGAGAGGTGGAGTCGGGCCACCTTCTCGTCCAGGTGCTTGGGGAGGGTGTGCACACCGATCGGGTACTGGTCGGTGCTGGTGAACAGCTCGATCTGCGCGATCGTCTGGTTGGCGAAGCTGTTCGACATCACGAAGCTCGGGTGCCCAGTGGCGTTGCCCAGGTTCAACAGCCGTCCCTCGGACAGCACGATGATCGAGTGGCCGTCCGCGAACCGCCACTCATCCACCTGCGGCTTCACGGTGATCCGCTCGACATCACCGCGTTTCGCGAGACCGGCCATGTCGATCTCGTTGTCGAAGTGGCCGATGTTTCCCACTATCGCCTGGTGCTTCATCCGCGCCATGTGCTCATTGGTGATCACGCTGAAGCAGCCGGTGGCGGTCACGAAGATGTCAGCGGTCTCGACAACGTCGTCGATGGTCGCGACCTGGTAGCCGTCCATCGCCGCCTGGAGGGCGCAGATCGGATCCACCTCGGTCACGATGACCCGCGCACCCTGACCACGCAGACTCTCGGCGCAGCCCTTCCCGACGTCGCCGTAGCCGAACACCACTGCGACCTTCCCGCCGATCAGCACATCGGTGGCCCGGTTGATCCCGTCGATCAACGAGTGCCGACAGCCGTACTTGTTGTCGAACTTGCTCTTGGTCACGGAGTCGTTCACGTTGATCGCCGGGAACAGCAGGTTCCCCGCCTGCTGCATCTCGTACAGCCTGTGCACGCCGGTGGTGGTCTCCTCGGTCACCCCCTTGATCCCGGCAGCGATCCGCGTCCAGCGGCGGTTGTCCTCCCGCAGAGACCGGGTCAACACACCGAGGACGACCTCGTACTCCTCCGATTCGGCGCTCTCCGGCGACGGGACGGCGCCGATCGCCTCGAACTCGGCGCCCTTGTGCACCAGCAGTGTGGCGTCACCACCATCGTCGAGGATCATGTTCGGGCCCTGCCCGTCCGGCCAGAGCAGCACCTGCTGGGTGCACCACCAGTACTCGTCGAGGGACTCGCCCTTCCAGGCGTAGACCGGGACACCCGCCGGGGCGTCCGGGGTGCCGGTCGGGCCGACGGCGATCGCCGCCGCGGCGTGGTCCTGGGTGGAGAAGATGTTGCAGGACGCCCAACGGACCTGCGCGCCGAGCGCCACCAACGTCTCGATCAACACCGCCGTCTGGATCGTCATGTGCAGTGACCCGGTGATCCGCGCACCCTTCAACGGCTGGCGCGAGGCGTTCTCCCTCCGGATCGACATCAGACCCGGCATCTCGTGCTCGGCCAGCTCGATCTCCTTACGCCCGAAGGCCGCCAACGACAGATCCGCCACCTTGAAATCGCTGAAGTCGCCAGTCATGCCCGCACCCTCCCCCACCCGCGTCGAGGACCGTTGGAGTCCCGTTCAACCGGGCTCATGCTCCGCACACCGGGCCACCCGGGCCCGGGTGCGGAGCAAGCGCCGTCAGGAGTTGCGGCTGCCCGGGTCGACCCGGGCGTACGTGAGCAGGTCGGCCATCGTGAACTGGCCGGAGAAGCGGGCGGGGAGGGTCGGACGCCAGTTGGGCTGCACCTTCAGGTAGCTCGCCGGGTCGAGCTGGGCGATGCCGATGAGCACCTCGGCCACGATTCGCCCACCGACGGCGCCCAACGAACCTCCGCCGGCCTGGAGCTGCGCCTCCTTGAGGATGTAGTAGAAGAGCGGGGTGTTGGAGTCCAGGCCGAGGCCGTACCCGCTGAGCTCCGGGAAGTTGAAGCTGCCGAGCGCCGGCGCGCCGATGGTCGCGGCGATCCGCTGGCCCGACGGGATGCCGAAGGTGAGCTGCCGGAGCAGGTCGCGTCCGAGCAGGTTGGCCGACGGGGAGCCGGACGGCGGTGGTGGCAGTGGGAAGCCGAACAGCGGCGTCGAGTTGCGTACGTCGATCCACTTGCTCCAGCGCACCTGGCCGTCGAAGAACTGGAACCAGAACTGGTAGTCGAGGTAGCGGCGGGCGGCCCGCTTCCCGCCGCGCAGGTCGGCCGGGTCGGCGCCGCTCAGCGCCGGGTCGAAGAGCATGGCGTAGAACTCGTCGCCGCCGTCGCCGGTACGGTTGACCAGGTAGGCCGGTCGTGGCTGGCTGTGGCCGAACCGGAACGCCGCAGCGGTGAACTCGACCGGGATGAACGTCGCGTTCGGCTCCGGCTTGTAGAAGCGGCGGCCACCGTTGAGCACTGTGAAGACAGTGCCCGGGCCGGCGATCAGCGGAAGGAACTCGTTGAGCACGATCCACTGGTAGTGCCAGGTGACGAGTTGCCGGGCGGCGCCGAAGACCTGTGCCGCCGGTGTGCCCTGGGCGCGCACCAGGTCGACCACCCGGTTGTGGAAGAGGATGAACGCGGCAGTGATCTGCGCGATCGGCAGGTTCTCGTCGTTGCGGGAGTCGAAGACGATCGCCTTGCCACTGGAGTTGCGCGGCAGGTCTTCGAAGCGCCCGCCCGACTCGATCTTGAGTTTGGCGGGATCGGCCGAGTTGTACAGCTCCGGGTTTCCGGTCGGCCCGCCACCGTAGAGCGAGTCGAGGTCGAGGGCCGGCGTCCGGGGGTTCGGCACCGTGGTCGGGTCGACCGGCGTACCCAGCGGCGCCGTCGTCTCGAAGGCCAGGTCGTGGTCGACGAACTGCCCGAAGTACGTCATGCCCTGTGGGATGGAGAAGTTGTCCGGGTTGTTGATGCTGTGCTGCTGCAGGTCGGCGAGCGCCTCGGCACCGACGCTGAGCGGGTCGCGGGCGTCCATCGGGCCGCCGACGCGCGACAGGTCGATCAGTGCGTTCCGCATCTGGGTCGTCGCGGAACCGAACGCCGGCAGCGACGGGAACATCCGACCGAACCGGTTGGAGAACGCGGCCGCCGCCGGCGTCGCGTCGAGCAGGACTCCCCCGGTGCCGGCCACGAGCGCCCCCGCGCCGACTCCGGCCAATAATCGCCGTCGGCTGACACCTCGAGAAGCGTTGTCAATTGCCATGTCGGCCACCTTCCGTCCGCAGGCGCCCGCGTGGACGCACGGGCCGCAAACCCGCGAACCGGCAGCAGTGTGAACCCTTCGGCTAGTGGCGCCCTGGAGCTTCGGTGGTGTCCGGCTGGAGGCCGGTGAGCATGGTGTCGACAAGCGAGGTGTCGTGTTTCGCGGTGCGGAACAGCGGGTGGTCGAGCGTCGATCGGAGGAAGTCGCGGGTGGTGGCCACTCCTGGCCCTTCGACGGCGCACTCGTCGAGGGCGCGGGCCATCCGGGCCAGGGCCTGGGTGCGGTCGGGCGCCCAGACGACCACCTTCGCGAGCAGGGAGTCGTAGTCCGCCGGGACCCGGTAACCGGCGTACCCGTGCGTGTCGACCCTGACGAACGGGCCGGCGGGCAGGTCGAAGCGGGTCAGCTCGCCCGGCGTCGGTACGAACCCGCGCGCCGGGTCCTCGACGTTGAGACGGCACTCGATCGCGGTGCCGCGTGGCGTCACGTCGGCCTGGGTCAGCGCCAGCCGTTCGCCGGCCGCGACGAGGATCTGTTGCCGCACCAGATCGACGCCGGTCACCAGCTCGGAGACCGGGTGTTCGACCTGGAGCCGGCAGTTGACCTCCATGAGGTGGAAGTCGTCCCCACCGCCGACCAGGAACTCGAAGGTGCCAGCGCCCACGTAGCCGACACCGAGCGCGCCGGTGACCGCGGCGGCGGTCATCCGGTCGACCATGTGTTGCGGCAGCCCCGGCGCGGGTGACTCCTCGATCAGCTTCTGGTGACGCCGCTGCACCGAGCAGTCGCGCTCGCCGAGGTGGATGCCGTTGCCGTAGCGGTCGGTGAGCACCTGCACCTCGACGTGGCGGGCAGACTCGAGGTAGCGCTCGATGTAGACCCGGTTGTCGCCGAAGAGCAGCTGCGCCTCGGCCCGCGCGGCGGCGAACTCGCCAAGGAACGAGGCCGGATCGCGGACCACCCGTACGCCCCGACCGCCGCCACCGGCGACCGCCTTGATGATCAGCGGGAAGCCGATCTCGTCGGCGACAGCGCGGGCGTGGGCAGCCGACTCGACGGCGTCGGTCGTGCCGGGGAGTACGGGCAGGCCGAGGCCCGCCATGATGCCCCGCGTCCGGGCCTTGTCGCCCAGAGCGGCCATCACGGCGGGCGGCGGCCCGATGAACGTGATCCCGTCGGCCTCGCAGATCTCGGCGAAGTCCGGATCCTCGGAGAGGAATCCGTAGCCCGGGTGGATGGCGTCGGCCCCCGTGCGACGGGCCGCCTCGATGATGGCCGGGGCACTCAGGTAGCTGCGCCGGCTGGGACCCGGCCCGATCTGGACGGCTTCGTCGGCCAGCCGCACCACCGCCGAGTCCCGGTCCACTGTCGAGTAGACAGCCACGGTACGCAGTCCCATCTCCCGGCAGGTCCGGGCGATCCGGACCGCGATTTCGCCCCGGTTGGCGATCAGCACCGACTCGAACACTGGGTCAGCCCTCCGACACAGCTAAGGCGATCAACCGTTCGCCGTACTCGACCGGGCTCGCGTTGGGCACCAGCACCTTTACGACCTCGCCCGCGCGGTCGGCTTCGACCGGGATCATCATCTTCATCGCTTCGAGGATCGCGACCTGCTGGCCCGGAATGACCTGGTCGCCCTCAGTGACGAACGGGTCAGCTCCGGGCGACGGCGCGAGGTAGAGCGTCGCGACCATCGGCGCGCACACGTAGTGCAGACCGGCGTCGGTCTCCACCGGCGGGGCGGCCGGTACCACCGCCGCCCCCGGTGCGCCATCCGGCCACTCCACCTCGACCACCAGGTCGCCGTGTTGCAGCCGGGCGCGGCGGACCGGACCTGGCGTCGACCCGATCAGCCGCGCGAGACTGCGGACCGCGGCATCCAGCGGGTCGGCGTTACCCTCCGGCATTCGTCAAACCTCCGATCTGTCGGAAGCGGGCCCGGCGATGGGCCCGCACCTCCTCGCGGTTGAGACCGGCCAACTCCGCGAACGCGTCGACAACCGCCCGGTGTACGGCCGACGCGGTCGCCCCGGGATCGGCCGGTGCCCCGCCGGGTGGTTCGGGAACCACCCCGTCGACGATGCCGAGCGCCAGCAGGTCGCCGGCCTGGAGCTTGAGCTGCGCGGCGGCCTCGTCGGCCCGGCCGGAGTCGTTCCAGAGGATCGCGGCGCAGCCTTCCGGGCTGATCACCGAGTACGTCGCGTTGGTGAGCATCAGCACCCGGTTGCCGACGCCGAGGGCGAGCGCACCTCCGCTGCCACCCTCGCCGGTCACGATCGCGACGACCGGAACCGTCAGCCCGGCCATCAGCCGGATGCTGTCGGCGATGGCGAGGGCCTGCCCGTTCTCCTCCGCCGAGACGCCGTGGTAGGCGCCGGGCGTGTCGATCAGCGTCACGATCGGCGTGCCGAGCTTCTCGGCCAGGCGCATCAGCCGGGCCGCCTTGCGATAGCCGGCAGGTGTCGCCATGCCGAAGTTGCGGCTGGCCACCTCGGCGACCGTGTGGCCCTTCTGGTGGCCGATCACCACTGTGGGCCGGCCGTCGATCAGACCGACGCCGCCGACGATCGCCGGGCAGTCACTCGCCAGCCGGTCGCCGTGCAGCTCCACGAAACCGTCAACGAAGTGACCGATGTAGTCGAGTGTGGATGGTCGACCGAGATCGCGGGACAGCGCCACGACAGCCCACGGGTCGGCCGACTCGGGGGGCGTGGTGGCACGTACCGGGTAAGGGTTGGGCGCGGACCGGTCGGCCCCCGCGAAGGCCAGCAGCCGGCCGATGGTCGGCCGCAGGTTCGACCGGGGCACCAGGTCGTCGAGCATGCCGCGGGCGAAGAGGTACTCGGCGGTCTGGAAGCCGGTCGGCAGCGGCTGACGCAGCGTCTGCTGGATGACCCTCGGCCCGGCGAAGCCGAGGCGCGCCCCCGGCTCGGCGAGGATGACGTCGCAGAGCGTCGCGAACGATGCGGCAACGCCACCGTAGGTCGGGTCGCTGACCAGCGAGATCGTCAACACCCCGGCCTCGTCGAGGGCACCGAGCGCCGCGCTCGTCTTGGCCATCTGCATGAGCGACAGCACGCCCTCCTGCATCCGGGCCCCGCCGGAGGCGCTGACGATCAGCAGCGGCGTACGGGTTTCGAGCGCCACCTCGGCGGCCCGGGTGATCCGTTCGCCGACGCCCGAGCCGAGGCTGCCGCCGAGGAACCGGAAGTCCATTACCGCCGCGATCAGGGGCTGGCCCTCGACGGTGCCCCGGACGCAGACCACTGCCTCGTCGAGCCCGGTGCGCCGGCGGGCCGCCTCGATCCGTTGCGGGTAGGGCTTGGTGTCGACGAAACCGAGCGGATCACCGAAGGCGCCGACCGGTGGCAGCTCCTCGACCGAGTCGAGGTCGAAGAGCTGCTCGATCCGCTGGTGTGCGGTGACCTGATCGTGGTGGTCGCACTCCGGGCAGACGCCAAGGTTGCGCTCGACCCGGCGCTGGTAGAGCAGCGCCCGGCAGCCCGGGCAGATCAGCCAGCTCTTGCCGACGGGTGTGTTGACGGTGGCGGTCATGACTGCCCGCGTTCGGCCGCGGCCTTCTCCACGATCTCCCGGATGCGTGCCTGCTGCTCACGTGTGGTCCGGTTGAGGTGGGCGGTCATGCCCTCGTCGTCGGCGTGCCCGCCCGGCCGCATCTCGAAGTCCTGTACCCACCGCATCCGCACGCCGCCGTCCGGGATCTCGGTGTATTCCCAGAACAGGTTCATGTACTTGAAGGCGCCCGTCTCCAGCCGCCGTGCCCGTACCACCCGGTCGCCGCGGTCGGGCACCCGCTCGGAGACCCAGCTCCAGACCCGGCCGGCCGGGTCGGGGTGCATGGTCAGACGGAAGACGACGGCCCCGTCGGCGGACGTCGAGAGCACTTCGGTGCTGGCGTACTCGCTGAACAGGGAGGGCCAGTTGGGGATGTCGTTGGTGAGGTCCCAGACGAGGTCGAACGGTGCGTTGATGACGACCGCGTTGTCAGTGTGTCCGGCCATCGGGTCACCGATCCGCGAGTCGTTGGTTGACGTAGTCGACAGCGAGCCGCGGCGTCTTCATGATCGACACGGCGTCGTCGGGGATGCGCACCTCGTACTCCTGCTGCACCCGCGCCGCCAGCTCCAACAGCGCGAGCGAGTCGTAGCCGAGGTCGTCGAACGGCGCGTCGAGCGTCGCCGGATCGGCCCAGTCGGTCTGCTCGACCACACCGGAACTGGTCTCCAGGATCCGACGTAGGTCGTCGAGGGTCAGCTGGCTCATGAGTTTCCTCCCGTCGGTCGCTGCCACCCGTCGCGCACGCCGCCGACCTGCGGCACCGGCGACTCGGGGTGCGGGACCTCTTCGGTGTCGACGTGGCCCAGCTCGGGGCGCGGTGCGAGCGGGCTGATCTGGAACACGATCAGCGCGGTCTCGCCACCGGCGTTGACGATGCGGTGCCGCTGGCCGCGACGGACCATGAGAGCCTCGTCGGCAGCGAGCTTGACCTCCGCGCCGTCGACCCGGATCACCACCTCGCCGCGCACCAGATAACAGAACTTGTCCGAGTACGGGTTGTACTGCTCCGCCAGGAACTCGCCCGGCTCCAGGCGGACCGTGCCCATGAAGCCCTCCGTCGCGTCGACGGTCTTCGGGCTGAGCAGGATCCGCACCTCGCCGCCGATCCGGTTGATGCCGGGCACGTCGGTGGCGGCGACCTTCACGATCGGTTGCCGATGCATGATCATCCCTTCTCTGCGACGAGCACTCGGAACGGCAGGTCCGTCGGGTGGACGGTGGCCGGGCCGAAGCCCGCCGCGGCGAGGGCCCGGTTGTAGGCGGCGACGGAGTGCGACTCGCCCTCGAAGGTCCAGACCAACATCAACACCGAGAAGAGGTACGGAGCCGGGTCCAGTGCCGGCGACTCGTCGCCAGTGGTGAACCCGACGATGACCAGCCGTCCACCCGGCTTGACCACGGAACCGAGCCGGGTCACCAGCTCATGCACCCGCTCCTCGGAGAAGTGGTGCGTGACATTGGTGAGCAGCACGACGTCGTAGGGCCCGCCGAGATCGGTGGTGAACATGTCACCCGGCAGGAACGACGCCCGGTCGCGCACGCCGAGCCGTTCGGCGTGCTTCTCCGTCACGGCGAGCACGTTGGGCCAGTCCAGCGAGGTCACCGCCGCCTGTGGGTTGTGCTGAGCGAGCGTGTAGCCGTAGACGCCGTGGCCGCAGGCGACGTCGAGGATGTCGAGTTCGGCGCGCTCCTTCGTCCACGGCGCGAGCGCTTCGGCCATCACCTCGGCGGTTGGCTGGGCGACCTTCGTCGCGTACGCGGCGAAGTCCTCCCAGTAGGTGTACTCCGGGGTCTCGGCGTGCACGTCGAGGACGGTGCCGCCGGCCCGTACGGCGGCGCTGAGGTCGCGCAGCGCGTCCCACTCCCAGTCGCTCGACATCACCTTGACCATGCCGCCCAGGTAGTCGGGACGGGTGCTGACCAGGTGATCGGCGGCCGCCTGGGTGAGCGAGAAGTGCTCGCCGGTGCGGTCGGTGAGTCGGATCGCGGTGAGCGCGTCGAGCAGGATGCGCGCACCCCGGGGATGGATGCCGAGCTTCGGGGCGAGCCCGCTGGCAGTGGCCGGGCCCTCGGCGAGCGCGTCGAACACGCCCAGCTCGACAGCGGTACGCAGCAGGCTCGTCTTCTTGTATGCCTGCATCATGTCGTTGATGTCGCGGCGGGTCAGCGTCACGTGATGCTCCCTGTCTCGGGGCTCCAGGTGTAGAAGGGCGTGGCCTTCGAGTCCTGCAACTCGGTCATGCTGTCCGGCGCGTAGCGCTGCAGGTAGGCCGAGAGGCGCCTGTTGACCTCCTGGAAGTCCGCGCGGGCTCGGGCCGCGAGGAGCTTGTCGAAGACGTCGGTGTCGGCCTCCAGCAGGTGCATGTAGAGGTCCTGGTAGCGGAAGAGCGTGCGCCGCGAGATGCCGACGACGTAGGGCATGTCGCCCTTGTCGTGCTCGGTGAAGAGTTCGGCGACCGCGTCGGCGTGGCCGGGGGCCATCCGCATGACCATGAGGGCGCGGTAGGACATGTGCTCACGCTCCCCGCAGGATCGTGGCCAGGGCAGCGGTCAGGGTCTGGGCCTGGTCGTCGACCGGGCCGGCGCTGCGCCAGGCGACAATGCCGTCGGGGCGTACCAGCAGCGCCCCGCCGGGGCCGACTCCGCAGCTCGCGAGCCACGAACCGTCGTCGGCGAGGTCACCGTCGGGTCCGGCGGTCAGCGCCTTGATCGGAAGCCCGGTCTCCGCCGAGACCGCCTCGGCCGCGGCGAGCCAGGCGTCGTCGCCCGGAGCCGTGGCCAACGTCCAGCCCTCGGTCAGCACATCGATCGTGGAGACCCGAGCGCCGTCGTGGTCGACCCAGCCGTGCGGGGCACGCGATCCGGGTTGGCCGGTGAAGGTCAGCTCGCGGGGCAGCAGCTCGGTGTCGGCGGGCGCGCCGACTATCGCGTTGGAGGTGTACCGGTAGCCCATCGTGACGATGACGAAGTCGCGGTAGGCGGCCTTGTCCTCGTCGGCGAGCTGACCCCGGGTGCGGAAGAGCATCCACGCCTGGTCGGCGGTCGCGGCGCCGACCGGACGACGCTCGGCTTCGTAGGAGTCGAGCAGGCTCTCGTCGGCCCGCCCCTGAAGCACGTCGGCGAGCTTCCAGGCCAGGTTGTGCGCGTCCTGGATGCCGGCGTTGACGCCGAAGCCGCCGGCCGGCGGGTGGGCGTGACAGGCGTCGCCGGCCAGGAAGACCCTCCCCGACTGGTACGCGTCGGCGACCATGTGCCGCGCGTCCCAGGGCTGGGCCGACTCGACCTCGACCTCCAGCTCGGGGTCGCCGGCAGCGATCCGGGCCAGTTCGACGCAGCGTTCCGGTGTGAAGTCGGCAGGCGACTGCCCGCGCTCGGGGTAGTAGTTGACGCCGAACATCCACCGTCCCGGCTCGATGAAGAGCAGCAGACCCTGGGCCAGCTGGTTCATCAGGTAGATCAGCGTGAACCGGGGTGCCGACTCGGGCAGGTCGACCTTGGCGCGGAAGATGATGCTGACGAAGTTCCCGGCGACGCCGTTGCTGCGGTTTCCGACCTGGAGCAGTTCGCGCACGGGACTCTTCACACCGTCGGCGGCGACGACGTAGCGCGCCCGGATCGTGCGTGTCGTGCCATTGTCGTTGACGGTCGCCGTCACGCCGTCCTGGTCCTGGGTCAGCCCGATCAGCTCGTTCTGGAAGCGGATCTCCGCGCCCGCCTCGACCGCGGCGTCGTAGAGCAGCGGCTCGTAGTGGTCCTGGCCGCACCAGATCGGCCAGCTCGGCGTGAACTTGTCGTAGTCGACATCGTGCGCCTCCATCACGAACGACTTGTGGAGGTCGGCCAGGGACTGGGCGCCGAGCATGACCAGTGGCGTGGCGCGGCCGGCGCGGACCAGGTCGAGTTCGGCACCCGGTCCGACGATCTTCATGCCGGCCTGCTGCACCGCGGGCTCCAGGCCGACGGTGCGGAAGATCTCCACAGTGCGGGCGTGCAGACCGGTGGCGCGGGGGATCGTCGACAGCCGGGGCCGACGTTCGACAAGGATCGGCCGGATTCCCTTGCGGGCCAGGAAGAGCGCGGTCGACAAGCCGACCGGGCCGCCGCCGACGATCAGGACGTCGGTGCTTCCGTCAGACATGAGCGTCCTCCGTGTAGACGACTTTGTAGAGGTGGCGTTCCGGCGTGGCGATCGCGCGTACCTCGCCGAAGTGGGGGTGGACCTCGGGGTTCTTGAGCATCGCCGTGAAGTGCTCTTCGCTCTTCCACTGCGCGTAGTTGACGACCCGGGTCCCGTCGAGGCTGGCGTGGATGTTCGCCGACACGAACCCGTCCACCTTGGACATCACCGCGTCGGTCGCCTCGATCAGGATGTCGACGAGCTTCTGCTGGTTGGCCGGCTCGACGGTGAAGACGTTGACCATCGTCACGACCGGCTGGTCGATGCCGATGTGTGCCATTGCGGGCTTCCTTTCCTAGATCGGACGCGCTTCGAGCAGGGCCCAGCCGCGGGACGCGGGGGTGTTGACCAGCTCGAAACCGGACGCGGTGAACAGCGCCTGCCATTCCCTGAGGTCGCGCTCCTTGCCGCCGAAGAGCACCAGCATGTCGATGTCGATGATCTTGGCGTGGTCCCACTGGTTGCGCGGCGGCACGATCTGGTCGATCGCGATGAGGCGGGAGTCGGCGTCGCCGATCGCCGCCCGGATCCGACGCAGCAACGTGACGCAGGTGTCGTCCGGCCAGTTGTGGACGATCGACTTCAGGATGTACGCGTCGGCACCGACCGGCAGCTCGTCGGTGAAGAAGTCGCCGCCCCGCACCTCGACCCGCTCGGTGACACCGTGCTCCTTGAGCAGTGGCTCGGCGTCGGCCACCACCTCGGGCAGGTCGAAGAGGACACCGGTGCCATCGGGGTGACGCTGGAGCATCTTGGCCAGGAAGTAGCCGTTGCTGCCGCCGATGTCGGCGATCCGGCCGAACCGCTCGGGTGCCAACTCCGCGGCGAACCGGTCGGCGAGCCGCCGGCTCCAGTGGGCCATGAAGCCCTCGAAGAACCGGTTGGCCTCCGGGTGGGCCTGGAGATAGTCGTAGAAGCCCATGCCGAAGACCTTGTTGAAGGCCGGCTCGCCGGTACGGACGCTGTGCAGGATCTCCGCGTACGGGAGGCGGTTGAAGTCAGCGCCGCTGAACTGCACCATCGGCCGCAGCCCGCCGATCCGGACCGACGTCAGCCCCTCGCCGAGCGGGGTGAGCGCGAACGACCCGTCCTCCTGCTCGTCGAAGATGCCGACCGCTGAGGCCGCGCGCAGGATCCGCCGCAGCGCGTCCTCGTGCGACTCGGTCGCCGCCGCCAGTCGGGCGACCGGCACTGGTCCGTCGACGAGCAGGTCGGCGATGCCGAGCTCGGTGACCACGTAGATCACGTTGGCGATCTGTTTGGCGCTTCCCAGCACCGCGATCTGCCGTTCACGCAGGTCGAGTGCCTGCTGCTCGTCGAAGTTCGCGACGGCGGCGAGACTGGCGTCGGTCATCGTCCATTCCTTTCGTCGGTCACGACCATTGCCGCGTTGAACCCGCCGTAGCCCCTGGCGAGTACGAGCGCCGCGCGTACCGGTGTCTCCCGCGCGACGTCACGCACCAGGTCGAGGTGCAGGCCCTCGGCCGGCTGGCGGATGTTGGTGGTGGGTGGGATGACGCCGTGCCGGATCGACAGCAGCGCGGAGACGAGGTCGAGCGCCGCCCCGCCCGAGTAGAGCCGGCCGGTCATCGTCTTGGGGGCGGTCACCGGCACCCCACGTGGGCCGAAGACCGCTGTGATCGCCTCGGCCTCGACGCGGTCGAGCTGCGCGACACCGGCGCCGTCGGCGAAGACGACGTCGATGTCGGCCGGTGTGAGACCGGCGTCGGACACTGCCATCTCGGCCGCCCGACGCAGACCCGGCGGGCGGCCGGAGCCGGGTCGGGGGTCGAACGTCGCGCCGTATCCGGCGATCACCCCGTAGACGGCGGCCCCGCGCCGGGCAGCGGCGTGTTCGTCCTCCAACACGAGGATCGCCCCGCCCTCGCCCGGCACGTAACCCGACGCGTTGGCGTCGAACGGCAGGAACGCCGTGGCCGGATCCCGCCCCGTACTGAGCAGGCCGTTGGCGAGCTGGGCCGTCCAGCCCCACGGGCAGAGCGACGCGTCGACACCGCCGGTCATCACGAGTTGCACGCCCTTGCGCACCTGGCGCCGGGCCTGCGCCACCGCGTCGAGCCCACCCGCCTGCTCGGTGACGAGCACGCCGGTCGGCCCACGCATCCCGTGGCGGATCGAGATCTGGCCGGTGTTGACAGCGTAGAACCAGGCGAACGACTGGTAGGCGCTGACGTGCTCAGAGCCCTTGCTCCAGAGTTTCTCCAGCTCACGGTGGCCGAACTCGAAGCCGCCCGACGCGCTGGCGGTGACGACACCCATGCCGAACTCGGGCAGCGCCGAAGGGTCGACCGACGCATCGGCCAGCGCCCACTGCGCCGCCGTCAACGACAGCCGGGTCATGTGGTCGGTCTGCGCCATCAGCCGGCTCGGAATGTGATCGGCCGCCTCGTATCCGGGAACCTCGCCGGCCAACTGGGCGGGGTAACCCGAGCTGTCGAAACGGCTGATCGGCCCGATGCCGCCCACCCCGGCGACGGTGGCCGCCCAGAAGGCGTCGCGGCCCAACCCGTTGGGCGCTGCCACTCCGACACCGGTGACGACAGTGGTCATGCCACACGCGCCAGGAGCATCGCGCTCTGGAAGCCGCCGAACCCGCTACCCACGCTCAACACCACGTCGGTCTGCTGCTCACGGGCGGTCAGCGGAACGTAGTCGAGGTCGCACTCCGGGTCGCGTTCGTGCAGGTTGGCCGTCGGCGGCACCGCCCCGTGCTTGATCGCCAGGGCCGACGCCGCGATCTCGATCGAACCGATGGCGCCGAGCGAGTGGCCGATCATCGACTTGATCGAGCTGACCGGGGTGCGGTACGCATGGTCGCCGAGACTCCGCTTGAACGCCGCTGTCTCGTGCCTGTCGTTCTGCTTCGTACCCGAGCCGTGCGCGTTGATGTAGTCGACGGCGTCGCCGGGCAACCGGGCGTCGGCGAGCGCGACCCGGATCGCCTCGGCCATCTCCCGCCCGTCGGGCCGCAGACCGGTCATGTGAAACGCGTTGGAGCGCGAGGCGAACCCGACCAGTTCGGCGTAGATCTGCGCGCCGCGTCGGCGGGCGTGCTCAAGCTCTTCGAGGACGAACATCGCCGAACCCTCACCGAGGACGAACCCGTCGCGACTGTTGTCGAACGGCCGCGAGGCGTGCGTCGGATCGTCGTTGCGGGCCGTGGTCGCCTTGATCGCGTCGAAGCAGGCCACCGTGATCGGCGAGATCGGGGCGTCGGTCGCGCCGGCGATCATCACGTCGGCCGAGCCCTCCCGGATCAGCTCCCGGGCGTGGCCGACCGAGTCGAGGCCCGACGTGCAGCCGGTGGAGACCACCGTCGCCGGACCCTCCGCCCCGACCGACCACGCCACCTCGCGGGCGAACGAGCTCGGCACCAGATAGTCGTAGAGGTGCGGGGTGGCGTACCGGTGGTCGGTCAGCCAGTTCCGGCCGCCGTCGCTGACCACGACGTACTCCTCTTCGAGGCTCATCGTGGCCCCGACCGCCGTGCCGACGCTCACGCCGACCCGGGTCGGGTCGGCGACCTCGAAGCCGCTGTCGGCCAGCGCCTCCCGGGTGCAGACCACCGCCATCTGGGCCGCCCGGTCCATCCGGCGGACCTCCTGCGGCGACAGGCCCTCGGCGACCGGGTCGAAGTCGGCCTCCGCGGCCACCCGTGACCGGAAGGGGGTGGCGTCGAAGAACGACAGGCTACGGGTGGCCGTGCGGCCAGCGGTCAACAGTTCCCAGAACGCCTTGGTGCCCAGTCCACCGGGGGCGATGACGCCAATCCCGGTGATGACCACCCGACGGTCGGATGTGCTCGTCATGGAAGACCTCCTGGCCGCGATGTCCGTGTGAAAGCTAGGGACGGCCGGTCGAACGGCGCTGGAGCGTCGGTCGAGGGCCTGTCACGAGGCCCTGGCAAGCCCCGGGCGCAGTGGCCCGCCGGCGGCCAACACCTCCCGCTGGAGCCGCTGGAGGTCAGGCGAAGGGTCCAGGCCCAACTCCTCACTGAGCACCCGGCGCAGGTGGTGGTATGCCTGCAACGCCTCGCCACGGCGTCCCGAGCGGCTGAGCGCCACGATGAGCTGGCGGTGGAACCACTCGTTGAGCGGGTACGTGCCCACGAGATAGCGCAGCTCGCCGATCAACTCGCGGTGGCGGCCGAGCGTGATGTCGGCCTGGATGCGCAGCTCCAGTGCGCGGATCCACTGCTCCTGGAGGTGGATCGCGTGCGCCTCCAACGCCGGCCCGAACGTCACGTTGGCACCCACCGGCCCCGTCCACATGGCCAGCGCCCGCCGCAGCACCTCGGCGCCCTCCTCGGGCCGGTCCGACTCGATGTGCGAGCGGCCCTGGTCGAGCATCGTCTCGAACACCTCGGCGTCGAGCTGACCCGGCTCCACCCGGAGCAGGTAACCGCGGGCACGGCTCTCCAGCACGGTCCGGTCCGGGGTCTCTATGCCCTCCTTCGCGAAGAGCTTGCGCAGGTGGTAGATGTAGGTCTGGACAGTGGTGACGGCGCTGCGCGCCGGATCGTCACCCCACAGCTCCCGGATTATCGAGTCGACCAGGACGACCCGATTGGCCCGCATCACCAGCAGCGCCAACACGGTCCGCACCTTCGGCGGCGTCGGCGTGCAGATCCGGCCCTCGTGGATCACTTCCAGCGACCCGAGGATCTCGTACCTGACCACAGTGGTCCCCCATTCCCCATAGCACTCGTCGAGACGCTCTCAAGCTATGGATGAGCGGGGCGTGTCGGAACGACCGCAGGTAGCGACATCGCGGGTTCTTCCGAGGATCGATGTGTGTCGAAAGTTGTACGGCGGATACCCCTTTGATCGCTCGATGCTTCCTCCAGGCAACCTCCACCAGGGGCGGGAAGACTCGCCGGGCCCCCACGCCCCTCGGGTTAGGAGTCACACATGTCGCGCCGCCTCTTCACCTCCGAGTCGGTCACCGAAGGTCATCCCGACAAGATCGCCGATCAGATCAGCGATGGGATCCTCGACGCGCTACTGGCGCAGGACCCGCACAGCCGGGTCGCCGTCGAAAGCCTGATCACCACCGGCCAGGTCCACGTCGCGGGCGAGGTCACCACGCAGGCCTACGCCGACATCCCACGCATCGTGCGGGAAACGGTCCTGGGCATCGGGTACGACTCGTCGAAGAAGGGCTTCGACGGCGCGTCCTGCGGCGTCAGCATCTCGATCGGCGCCCAGTCGCCCGACATCGCGCAGGGCGTCGACACGGCGATCGAGCTGCGCGACGGTTCGTCCGGTGGTGGGCTCGACGCCCAGGGCGCCGGTGACCAGGGCATGATGTTCGGCTTCGCCTGCTCGGAGACGCCGGAGCTGATGCCGCTGCCGATCGCGTTGGCCCACCGGCTGGCCCGTCGGCTGGCCGCCGTCCGCAAGGACGGCACGGTGCCCTACCTGCGGCCGGACGGCAAAACCCAGGTCACCGTCGAGTACGACGGCCTCCGCCCGGTCCGGCTCGACACCGTCGTGGTCTCCACGCAGCACGCCGCCCACATCTCCCTCGACGAACTGCTCGCCCCCGACATCCGGGACCACGTGATCACGCCGGAGCTGGAGGCGCTCGACCTCGACACCGAGGGTTACCGGCTGTTGGTCAACCCGACCGGCCGGTTCGAGATCGGTGGCCCGATGGGCGACGCCGGCCTGACCGGACGGAAGATCATCGTCGACACCTACGGCGGGTACGCCCGGCACGGTGGTGGCGCGTTCTCGGGCAAGGACCCGTCGAAGGTCGACCGTTCGGCGGCGTACGCGATGCGGTGGGTGGCGAAGAACGTGGTCGCCGCGGGCCTGGCCGAGCGGTGTGAGGCGCAGGTGGCCTACGCGATCGGCAAGGCCCACCCGGTGAGCCTGTTCGTGGAGACGTTCGGGACGGAGACGGTGCCGCTCGACCGGATCGAGAAGGCGATCGGTGAGGTCTTCGACCTGCGCCCGGCGGCGATCATCCGCGACCTGGACCTCCTGCGTCCGATCTACCAGCAGACGGCCGCCTACGGCCACTTCGGCCGTGAACTCCCGGACCTGACCTGGGAGCGCACCGACCGCGCCGCCGATCTCAAGGCCGCTTGTTGAGGAACGTCGCCGGTCGCTAGAACGGCGGGCGACGCGGGCGTGGCACCAACCGGTCGTGTGGCAGCGTCACTAGTGACGCTGCCACCGCCTTGTTGACGGCGTCGATGCGGGAGACCGCGCCGAGCTTCGCGAAGATGCGACGCAGGTGGCTCTTCACGGTGGCCTCGGTCAGGTCGAGTCGCCGCGCGATCTGGGCATTGGTCATCGCCTCGGCCGCGAGTTGCAGGATCTCCAGCTCGACGGGGGACAGAATGGCGGACTCCGCGTTCTGCACCTGCACCAGGCTCTGACCGGAGACCGAGAGCAGCACCGAACCGCTGCCGTCGCGCGCCTTGCGGATCGCGGCGACCAGCTCCTCCCGACCCACGCTCTTCAGCAGATAGGCGCGCACCCCGGCGGCGATCAGACGGCGCAGCAGGTCGGGGCTGTCATACATGCTGAGGATGACCACCGCGCTGTCGGGCGACACCTCACGGATGCGGCGCACCGTGACCACCGGGTCGTCGCCGGGAATCTCGACGTCGAGCAACACCACGTCGGGACGCTCCGACGCCGCCTTGGCGACAGCGGTCGCCGAGTCGCCCGCCTCGTCGACCACGTCGAGGTCGACGTGCACCTCGAGCACCCAGCGCAGCCCCTCGCGGACGAGAGCGTGGTCGTCGACTATGAGGATGGTGGTGGCGCCGGCGGGAGACCCGCCGTCGGACCGCGTCAACCTAACCCCCAGACCCCATCCCCCGCCGCCAGCGTGCACACGATTGGCACCGTATCGCGGACGTGTGACGCCACGGCTATCGTGGCGTCCTCCCGACACGAAGAACGCCACGATCGCCGCGCGACTCTGTCAGTCTCGTGTGGACAGACGAACCAACTCGCCGATGCCGAGCCCCTTGTTGGCAATGTAGAAGCTGCCGTCGGAGGCGATGGCGAACGACATCGGGGAGTCCAGGCCGGTGCTCGCCAGCTCCCGGTGGCTACCGTCGCGCTCCACCCGGATCAACGCACCCGTGGAATCCCCGGAGCTGAGCCCGTTCTTCGCGATCTCCAGCACGACCAGTCGACCCCGCTTGTCGAAGGCGATGTCGATGATGTTGGTGAAGCCGGTCGCGAAGATCGTCGGCTCCTGCCCGGGCACCAGCCGCCACACCCGGGCGCCGCCGTTCGGGAAGGGGTGCCCGGTCAGCTGTCCGATGTAGAGTGCGCCGTCCGGCCCGCGGGTGATGGTGACCGGCACGAACTGGATCGGCGTCGTCGAGCCGGGCGGCAGACCCCACTCCGGCGGTGCCGGAACCTGCTCCTGCGGCCAGACGTGTTCGGCAGTGACCACGCCACGACGGTCGATCCGGAGCACGTCGTTGGCGGCCGCGTCGAGCGCGTAGACGTCACGCCCGTCGGCGACCACGGCGTACGGCTGGCTCTCCGGAATCACCCCGTCGGGGTTGTTCTGCCCCTCGAATGCGGAGAGGTCGCCGACGACAGACCAGCGGCGCTTCCCCTCGACCCGGAGGATGGTTCCCATCGTGGCCCCGGCCGCACCGAGCAGGTCGCGCGAGACCGGGTCGGTGCTGTAGCCCATCGCCACCAGGAGCTTGCCCTGCCGGTCGAAGGCCAGGTCGTGGGCGCCGTAGACGGAGAAGCCGGCGCCGGTGCTCCGCAACGACGGCAGACCCGTCACGACTCGCTTCTGCCAGCCGTGACGGACCGCCGTGATCGCACCGGTCGAGCCGTAGCAGAGGTTGGTGCCGAACGTGCCGGGGATGCACACGTCGTCGCCGCCGAGCCCGGCCTCGGCGACGTAGACGATGCCGGCCCGGTCGATGGCGACACCGCGAGGGTTGTCGAGGTTGCGGGCGACAACGGTCAGTCGCCCAGTGGTCGAGGTGGCCGCAGTGGCGGGCGCGGCAATGCCGGCCACCAGTACCAGCGGCACAGCCAGCGACAACGTTCGTCGCATCGCGTCGAGCATGGGTTCTCCTCAGCAAGCGGGGTTCGGATGCGAACGACGCTGCCGGCGTTGCCTCGAGGCCCGGTGGAGGAAGGCTCGACAGGTCCCCCTACTCCGGCTGGTTGGGAGTGCCGCGCCCCAGCTCATAGGGGGATGTCACGCCCTCGTAGGCGAGGTGCATCACCATGCCGTTGGCCGCGTGGTCGAGGTTGTGACAGTGGTCCATCCAGAGCCCCGGATTATCCGCCTTGAAGCCGATTTCGTAGATCTCACCGGGGATCACGTCGAGGCTGTCGATCCACCACGGTGACCCGGTCGCGCGGACCCCGTTGCGGGACAGCACCAACGCGTGATGGCCGTGCAGATGCATCGGGTGGTTCTGGTGGCTGCGGTTGACGATCCGCACCTTGACCACGTCGTCCATCCGAACCATGAGCGTCGGCGTATGGGGGAAGCTGTGCCCGTTGATGATCGGCACCAGGTGGAGCCCCCCGTTGTAGAAGGACAGCCGGTCGTCGAGAAGCTGGGTGAACGAGCGGTCGTACGACGAGCCGGCGTCGAAGGGCCGGGATCCGCCCGAGCCGTACGAGAGCGGGTCGAAGTGGTCACCGTCGTCGACGATCTTCGGCGTCGAGGCGTCACCCGGTGGCGCCAGGACCAGCCCGCCGTCGCGGTTGGCGAGGTCGGTCAGGCGCACCGGGCCTGCCGGCATCGTGAACGTCACGTCGTAGCGTCCACCGGTCGCCAACCCGAACCGCGGATCGGTCAGCGGGGTCGGACCGTTGACGTCGACCCCGTCGATCGCCGCCACCCGCACCGGCGTGCCGTTGACAGTCAGGGCCCGCGGACGACTGTCGCCTGCCGGGTTGTTGTCGGTGTTGATCAGACGCAGCCGCACCGGCGTGCCCGGGGCGACCTCCTGGCGTTGCAGTGTGTCACTCGTGCCGAACGAGACGATGTTGTCGTCAGGCGTACGCCACTCGTGGGCCTGCACGACGAAGTCCCGCTCGCCGGGTGGCGGGCCGTCGCGCGGCTCGACGATCAGCGCGCCGAACAGACCTCGCCGGATCGCCTCGAGCGGGTTCTGGTGAGTGTGGTACCAGAAGGTGCCGACCTGCTCGGCGATGAACCGGTAGGTGAAGCTGCCGCCCGGCTCCACCGCGTTCTGCGTCGCGCCGGCCACGCCGTCCTCACCGTTGGGAACGTCGAGGCCGTGCCAGTGGATTGTCACGTTCTCGTCGGGAATCTCGTTGTGCAGTGTCACCTCGACGAGGTCTCCCTCACGGACCCGCAGCTCCGGCCCGGGCGACTGACCGTTGTACGTCAGCGCCTTGATCTCGGCGCCCGACGACAGCCGTACCGTTGCGTTCTTCGCGGTCAGCGTGAAGGCCTTGTTGGGCTTGCCGGTCCGCGGTCCGCGCAGGTCGTCGACGGAGACCCCGCCGTGGCCGCCGTGACCGAACGAGGGGCCGCCGCCGTAGTCGACGTTGTCGTGGGACGTCATGGTCATGCGGTCGGGCAGCCTGCTGCTCCGGGCCACGTAGGTGATGCCGGCGGCGACGACCAGCACCACGACGGCGGCCTGTGCGGTGGCGCGCAGGGCGCTGGCACGCCGGCCACGGCGTGCGAAGTCGGTCGCGGTGACGGCCCGCAGGCGACGCCCCTGCCAGAACCACAGCACCACCACCGACAGCAGGATCGGCGCGGCGTGGGTCGCGATGTCGTCGAGGTAGGACGGGACCGGACGGGACACGTACGCGAAGTAGACGCCGATGACCGTCGCCACCGCCGTGACCTGGACGGGCACGACGAATCGGGGATCGGCGGCGGCGGAGCGCGTCTCGACGTCGACCGGCGCGTCGGCTCTGTTGGCCAGGGCGCGCAGGCCCGGCACCGTCCAGATGACGACGGCCAGCATCGGCAGCAGCAGAAGCGGCATCTGCACGATCACGCGGTTGTCGGCGAAGATCCAGTCGACGGCGAGCATCAGCCCGATCGCGACGCACTTGATGACAAGCACCACCAGCGCGGCCACGAGCAGACGCAGCAACCGACGGGCGCTCTTGCGCAGCGCCTCGGGCGTCGGCCGCCAGGCCAGCCGCGTGGCGAGGATCGCCGCGGACAGCCAGATCAGGAACAGGACCCCGGCCAGGATCCCATCGGCGTTCTCTCCGACCTCAAACATGACGCCAACATACGAAGGATGCGCACCGCACGGCATCCGTTGAGGAACGGCCGGAGCGTACGGCGATCGCCGTAGCCGACACCGCCTGCGAAACAAGGGCCGTAGTCAGTTGCCGGGCGCGACGAGCCCCGTCTGGTAGGCGAGGACGACGAGTTGCGCACGGTCGCGGACGCGGAGCTTGACCATGGCTCGGTGGACGTGGGTACGGGCCGTGGCCGGGCTCATCGACAGCCGGCGCCCGATCTCCTCGTTGGTCAGCCCGCTGGCCACCAGGCTCATCACCTCGCGCTCGCGGTCGGTCAACACCGCCAGCCGGCCGCCGTCGACAGGCGTCGGCGCGACCTTGCTGACGAACGCGCTCACCAGCCGGCTCGTCACCCGAGGCGAGATCAACATGTCCCCGCCGGCAACCACCCGCACCGCCTGGCGCAGTTCGTCGGGCTCGATGTCCTTGAGCAGGAACCCGCTCGCGCCGGCGCGCAGCGCCTCGAAGACGTACTCGTCGAGCTCGAAGGTGGTCAGGACGATGACCCGCACGGCCGGGAACCGCTCGACGATCGCGGCAGTGGCCCGCACGCCGTCGAGCACCGGCATTCGCACGTCCATCAGCACGATGTCCGGCCGGGTCGCGGCGACCATCTCGACGGCCTGGGCGCCGTTGGACGCCTCACCGACCACCTCCAGGTCGTCGCTGTGGTCGAGCAGGCCCCGGAAGCCGGCCCGCACGAGTGTCTGGTCGTCCGCCAGCACCATCCGGATCGTCACGCTGTCTCCTCCACCTCGACCGGCAGCCGCGCGGCCACTCGGAACCCCCCACCCTGCGGTCGGGGCCCGGCCTCGAGCGACCCGCCAGCGGCGGTGGCCCGTTCCCGCATGCCGGCCACCCCGTGCCCCCGCCGGCTCGCCCCGGACCCGACCCCGTCGTCGACGATCTCCACGGTGACGGCGTCACCCGCGTAGGCGATGGTGACGTCGACTGTCGTCGCTTCGGCGTGTTTGACCGTGTTGGTGATCGACTCCTGCACGATCCGGTAGACCGAGAGCGCCACCTCCGGCGGGATCGGGCGCGGGGTGCCGGCGATCCCCGACCGCACCTTCACGCCGGCCTGTTCCGCGACAGCGAAGACCCGGGCCAGATCGGGCACCTCCCCGGCGTCGCGGAGCATGCCGATCGCCGAGCGGACCTCGTGCATGGCGTCACGGGCCGCGCCCCGGATGCTCCGCAGCGCGGCCCGCGCCTCGGCCGGCTTGCTGTCGAAGATGTCGTCGGCGAGGCTCGCCTGCACACTGATCGCGGCGATCGTGTGACCGAGGACGTCGTGGACCTCGCGGGCGATGCGGAGCCGCTCCTGGGCGACCTCGTGTTGACGCTCCTGGCGCATCACGGCGAGACGCTGCTGTGCCTCGGCCAGCCGGTCCCGGCGGGTGCGGATCGTCTCGGCGAGCAGCACCACTGCCGCGAGCAGCGAGCCCTCTTCGAGGGTGGCCGAGAGGGCGGGGAAGAAACCCTCGCCGAGCAGCGTGTACCGCATGATCAGCTCAAGGACGACGAAGAACCCGGCGACGACGAGCGCCCAGGTGAACCGGCCGGCGGCCGCGACGGAGAAGAGGGCGGCGGCCAGCGGGAGGGCGGGCGGGATGCCCGGGTACTCGAGCGCGTAGTAGATCATCAGCGCGGCGACCGAGCCGACGAGCACCAGCAGCGGCCAGCGGCGCCGGAAGACCAGCAGCAGCCCGATCACCGCGCCGATCGCGTAGGCGCGCGCGTCCGGCGGCCGGGCGCCGGGCTCGTCGGCGACCCGGATCGCCACCGCCACGACGGCCGCGACGACGACCGCGATGACGGCGTCGATCGCGACTCGTCTGATGGCCGGGTTCATGTCCGCAACGGTACGACGCGCGCACGGTCCGTTAGCGAGGGCCCCTTCCCAACCGGAAACCGTCAGCAAGGGGCCCGTCGGCTCAGCCGCGACGGAGCGAGAGCAGTGTCTGCCCGGTGGGGATCACCGTGCTGCCGTCCACCTGGAGCCCGGCCTTCTCGCCCAGTTCGGCGTACTCGCGCCAGGTCCTCGCCTTGCCCGCCATGAGCGAGAGCAGGCGCAGGTCCATCTGGGTGATGAACATCAGCCGGGCCGGATCGTCGGGGAAGTTGTCGTTCTCGTCCTTCACGAGGATCTGCACGATCAGCACCTTCCCGGTGGTGCCGATCGCGTCCGCCGCCCGCTGGAGGATCTTCTCGGCGGCGCTGTCGTTCCAGTCGTGCAGAACGTTCGACAGGATGTAGACGTCGGCGCCGGCCGGGAGCGGGTCGAAGATGCTCCCGCTGACCACCTCGGCGCGGTCGGCGATGCCCGCCGCCTCGAACCGGGCCCGCCCCTGCTCGACGACGCCCGCCAGGTCGACCACTGTGCCGCGCAGGTGCGGCTGGGCCTTGAGGATCTCGGTGAGCAGGGCGCCGGTGCCGCCGCCGACGTCGATGACGTGGTTGACGGTGCTCCAGTCGTAGCCCTGGACGACCTGGTCGAAGTAGCTCGCGTGGGTGGCCATCAGCGCGCCGAACGACGTGGCCCGGTCGGGGTTGGTGGCCAGGTCGTCCCAGAACTCGATGCCGTAACGCACGGGGTACGCCGCGTCGCCGGTGCGGATCGAGTGGGTCAGCGAGCTGAACGTGCCCTCGATCCGGCCGGCCATCGAGTCGACGTCGAGCCAGGGACGTTGGGCGGCGGGGTGGTCGGTCTTGAGGAACTCGGCGGCTTCCGTCAGGGCGTACACCCGCGGCTCGGTTTCCGTGAAGACGCCGCGGACCGAGAGGTAGCGCAGCAGCCGGTGCAGCGCGTCGGGATTGGCCTTCGTCGCCGCGGCGAGCTCGTCGAGCGTGGTGGTGCCCGCGGCGATCAGGTCGGCGAGGCCGAGCGTTGCCGCGGCCCGCACTGCCCACGGCGTGATCGTGTCGGTCAGCGAGTAGAGATTGACCCGATTTTCCGTCATGGCGGCGAGCTTCGACGACGGCGCTCGAGACCGGCTCGAAGCCGCGTCGATCGACCGGTTCTCCAGCCGGGTTCGAGTGGGCGGGCGCAGGCTGCGCCTGTCACGGCCGCCATGCGAAGGGGACACGATGGGCGCCAGCCACCAGGAGCGCGGAGCGATCGAGGTCATTCAGGACCTCATGCAGCAGAAGTGGGTCTACGAGCTGTTCGGCGAGGTCGGCGCGCGCCAGGGTGCCTCGGCCGCGCACGTCGAGCAACTGAGGGCGGTCGACGCCGCCGCGCACGTGTTCTGGCCGTTCCAGGCACCACCGTTTCCGGTGATCGCGGCCACCGCCAGCGGATCGACGTTGACCGACATCGACGGCAACGACTACCTCGACTGCCACATGGGATACGGCGCTCAGGCGCTGCACGGGCACAACCCGGCGCCGGTGGTCGACTTCGTCCGCGAGCACCTCGGCAAGGGCACCGGCAACGGCTACACCAACGCGTTGGAGCTGGAGCTGGCGACGCTGCTGCGGGAGATCGTCCCGCACAACGAGAAGTTCGCCTTCCAACACTCGGGCACGGGCGCCACCCAGTCGGCGATCCGGCTCTGCCGTGCCCACACCGGGCGGCGGATGGTCGCCAAGTTCGAGGGCACCCTGCACGGGTCCCACGACCTGGCCGTCCACAACACGGCGCCCTGGTACCACGGGCATCCCGCGGTGCCGTTCCCGGAGATCGGCAAGGACGGCATTCCGCTGGTCTCGGCGTTCGCCGGCGTCACCCCGGCCGAGCCGCGCGACCTGCTGATCCTGCCCAACGACACAACGCTCGCCGTCGAGTTGATCGAACGCCACGCGGGTGAGTTGGCCTGCATCCTGGCCGAGCCGGCCGCCTCGTCGTTCCCGTTCGAGGAGACGACGATCCCGATGATCCGCGAGGTGGCGGTGGCCGCCCGGCGGCTCGGGGTGCCGTTCATCCTCGACGAGGTGCTGACGGGCTTCCGTTCGGGGCTCGGCGGCGCCGCGCAGAAGTTCGACATCCCGACCGACCTGGTCACCTACGGCAAGGTGATCAGCGGGCTCGGGCTGCCGCTGTCGGCGATCGGCGGTCGGGCCGACATCCTCGACATCTCGCAGACCAGTGGGCAGTCCTGGACGGACTTCGGCCAGAAGACCGGCCTGCAGGGCAGCCACACCGGCAACTACCTGTCGGTGGCGGCGTCGCTGGCCACGCTCCAACTGCTCCGCGACAAGGGGCCCGCCTACTACACCGACCTGCGGGCCAAGGTCGACCGGGTCCAGGCGCGGCTGGCCGCGTTCCGGGCGGCCGAGGGGATCCCGCTGCGGATGGTGGGGTTCGGCGACTACATCGGGTGCTTCCAGTTCCTTCCGGAAGACTCCTACACCGACTACCGGGTCTACTCGCGGGCGCTCAACCCGGCGACGTTCATCCTCACGCTGCTGCTGCGCAAGCGCGGCATCTACACGCTCGGGATGCCGATGTTCTTCGCCGGCGGCGCTCACAGCGACGCCGACGTCGACCGGCTGACCGACGCCGTGCTGGAGAGCACGCTGGAGCTTCGCGCCAACGACTTCCCCTTCGACCTGGCGTGGCCGGCGACATCCGCGTGGGGCGCCGGTTCCTCCGAGTGGGGTTCGGGTTCCTCCGACTGGTCGTAGCCACCTCTGCGTCACCGGGCCCGGGTCAGCTGCTGACCCGGGCCCTCCTCATGTGCCGTACAGGTCATACGCAAATAGCCGTACTTGACTAATCGTACGCGGCGGCGTGTAGTCGGAGGGTGGGTCCGCTGTCGACCCCCGTCCGACTTCAGGAGGAACGCGATGACGGAGAGCTGGACCGACGAACGCAGCACCGCCCCACCCAACCCGCGCCGATGGCTGATCCTGGCCGTCATCCTGGCCGGGGCATTCATGATTCTGCTGGCCACGACGATCGTCAATGTGGCTGTCGCGCCGATCCAACGCGACCTCCAGTCGACCTACACGGCCATGGAGTGGGTCATCGCCGGCTACGCGCTCGGCTACGGCCTGTTGCTCATCCCCGCCGGTCGGATCGGCGACCGCTTCGGGCACCGCAAGCTGTTCCTCATCGGCGTCGCGGGGTTCACACTCGCGTCGGCGGCGTCGGCGCTCGCGGACACACCCGGCCAGCTGATCGCGTTCCAGGTGGTGCAGGGCATGATGGCCGGCATCCTCAACCCGCCGGTGCTGGCGCTGATCCAGACCACGTTCCCGGCGAAGGAGACCGGCAAGGCGTACGGGATCTACGGCGCGATCGGCGGCATCGCGACCGCCAGCGGCCCCCTCCTCGGCGGTCTGCTGATCGCGTGGGACCTCAACGGCTGGGACTGGCGGCCGGTGTTCCTGCTCAACGTGCCGATCGGCCTGGCCACGTTCGTCGCCGCGCTGATCCTGGTGCCCGAGTCACGCGGCCGCCGCGGTGGTCTCGACGTGATCGGCATGCTGCTCGTCTCGGCCGCCGTCCTGCTGCTGGCCGTACCCCTGGTCGAGGGTCAGCGCCTGGGTTGGCCGGCATGGACGTTCGTCTCGATGGCAGCGGCGCTGCCCGCGCTGGCCGTCTTCGCGGTGTGGGAGCTGCGCCGCGCCCGACGCGCCCAGGTCCCGCTGGTGAGCATGCGCCTCTTCGCGCACCGCTCCTTCTCCGCCGGCGTCGGCATCAGTCTCTGCTACTTCGCGGGCTTCATCGGCCTGCTCTTCGCGCTCTCGCTGCACCTGCAGATCGGCCTGGAGAAATCCGCCCTGACGACGGGCCTGATCCTGCTGCCGTTCTCGTTCGGCACACTGGTCGGCGCGGCCATCTCCGACAACGTCGCCCGGGCGCTCGGTCGTGGCGTCCTGATGCTCGGCGCGGGCATCGTGATCGTCGGCATGGTGGGCATCATCGCCACGATCCACTGGTGGGGTTCCGGCCTGGAGCTACTGCCTGCCTTGCTCTTCGCCGGCTTCGGCTCGGGCCTGGTGATCGCGCCGAGCGTCGAGATCGTGCTGGCCGGCGTGCCCTGGCAGGACGCGGGCGCGGCCAGCGGTGTGCTCGGCACCGCCCAACGTCTCGGCCAGGCGATCGGCGTCGCGGTGGCCGGCGTTGTCCTCTTCGGAACGCTCGGCTCCTACTCGGGGACGGCCGCCGAGAAGGCGAGCCCGGAGCTCCAGGCATCGCTCGTGGCGGCCGGCCTGCCGCCGGCCGAGGCGAGCGCGGCGACGACCACCTTCGCCGACTGTTTCATCCGCCAGTCGCGCGCGTCGGATCCGACGGCCACGCCGCCGGGCTGCGCGGACTCGGCGCCGGGTCCGGTGGGCGCGGCCTTCGACAACGCCGCCACGTCGGCGCTGGAGACCAACTTCAACCGGGCGGTCCAGTGGACCGTCGGCGCCGTCCTGATCGGCGTGATCCTCACGTTCCTTCTCGTCTACCTGCTGCCCCGCCGGCCCGAAGAGCCCTGGGCCGAGGCGAGCAAGCCCGATTGGAACGTGACCACCCAGCCCGAGCCCGCTCAGTGACATGCCGCCAGCCCCGACCCCGGAAATGCCACCGGGGTCGGGGCTGGCACCGTCAGGAGGTCGTCATCGAGGTCGGTTGGTTGGCCATCAGCTTGGGCAACTGGTCGAGCAGCTCGTCGTGCCAGGCGAGCTCGGTACGGAGTCGGAGCTCGGTATGACGGAAGGTCGTCCACTCCAGACCACGGATGTGCGGTGCCGCCAGCTCTCGGAGCGCGAGCCACGAGTCGAGCTGCTCGGCGAGTGCCTTCCGGCGCGCCACGATGATGGCGCGCAGCGCGTCTTCTCCGAGGTCGATCACGTTCTGCAGGGCCAGGTCGACCGGGTCGTGACGGAGCTTGGTGTCACGCAACGCCTCGTCACGGTGGTCGATCAGCTCGGCCGCGCCCGCCGAGGTGAGCGCGTAGATCGTGCGGGCGGGCCGGTTGCCCTCCTGCTCGGTCCGGACCGCCTCGATGACGCCCTCGACCTGCATTCGGTGCAGCGCGCCGTAGAGCGAGCCCGGTTTGACGTCGCTCCACAGCTCGGTACGGTCGACCTGCGCCGCCCGGCGGATCTGGTGCCCATGCATGGGGCCCCCACGCGCGAGCGCTCCGAGTACGAACAGGCGAGTGCTATTCACGGCATTAGTCCAACACGAGTGCCCGTTTGCGGGCAAGTTACCCAGAGCAATCCTTGACCAGGCCGCTATCCGTGAAACGTCGGATCGCAGAGCCTCGGCAGGACGATCAGCGAGGCCGCTATGGCCCTGTTGACAGCGTCGATCCGGGACACCGCGCCGAGTTTGGCGAAGATGTTGCGCAGGTGGCGTTTGACCGTCGCCTCCGACAGGCAGAGCCGGCCGGCGATCTGGGCGTTGCTCATCGCCTGACCGACCAACTGCAGGACCTCGCGCTCACGGTCCGACAGCGTGCTGTGCACCGGCCCCTGCACCTGGGTCAGGCTCTCCCGCGACACCGCCAGCATCACCGGCGCGTCATCGGCGCGGGCGCTGCGGATCGCCGCCACCAACTCCTGGCGGGTCGAGTTCTTCAGCAGGTAGCCGCAGATGCCAAGGGTCAACAACTCACGCAACAGCGTCGGGCCGTCGAACATGCTGAGGATGATGACCCGGCTCGACGGCGCGACGTCACGGATCCGGCGGACCGTGGTGGTCACCCCGTCGCCGGGGATCTGCACGTCGAGCAGCACGATGTCGGGCTGACGGATTCGGATCTCGTTGATCGCGGCGCCGCTGTCGCCGGCCTCGCCGACGACCACGAGGTCACGCTGGGCGTCGAGGATCTCCCGGAGGCCGTCGCGCACCACCACATGGTCGTCGACAAGCACGATGCGGGTCGGCTCGATCATCGTGACGGTCACCGGCCGGCCTCCGCCCCGACGGCCAGCAGCGGCACGACGAGCTCGACCGAAGCGCCCTGGTGGCCCGACGCGCGCACGGCGAGACGACCGCCGACGACGGCCGCGCGCTCAGCCATCGCCCGCAGGCCGGAGCCGTCGCGCACCGCCGCGAGGTCGAAGCCCACCCCGTCGTCGGCGACGGTCGCCCGCAGCTCGTGCGGGGTGATGTCGATGACCGCGTGGATCACCCGAGCGCCGGCATGGGCCACCGCGTTGCGCAACGCTTCGCGGACGACCAGGAACACCTCGTCGAGCACCTCGGGCGGCACCCACGACTCGTCGCCGTTGATCTCGGTGTGCAGACGGGTCTCGCCCGTCTCGACAGTCGACAGGAAGTTGGCCAGCGCCTCGTCGAGTGACCCGAGCGGCTGAGAGAGCCGAAGGTCGGCGATGAGCACACGCAGATAGCCGACCGCGTCGTGGAGCGACTCCCGGGCGATGACCACCCGGCGGTCCACGTCGTCGTGGCGTCGCTCCTGGGCGAGCTCGTGGGCCTCCAGGTTGCGGTACGCCGCGCTGAGGCTGTGGCCCAGCCGGTCGTGCAGCTCGCGCGCGATCAAGGAACGCTCGGCGATCTGCGCCTGGTGGACCTCGTTCATCAGGCCGGCGGCATAGCGCGAACTCGCGTCGACCAGCCGGGTCAGTGTCGTACGGGTGAGCGCGTCCGCGACCAGCGCCAGGATCGCGCCCTCGTCGGGCTGGCCGGTCAACTGCTCCAGCGCGTCGGCCAACGCGATGTCGGCCAGCGCGACGACAGCGCGAAAGCACTCTCGTGGGTGCAGCTCGACATCCTCGGTGGACACCGCCGGCGGCGGTGTCGACAGCGGGTCGGTCGCCTCACGGCGAATCTCGGCCGCCGTGTCCCGGAGCAGGACCTCGGCCTGCGCCGTGTAGTTGTCGATCAGGCCAGCGGCCCCTTCGAAGTCGTCACTCGCAGCGGCAAGACGTTGACAGTAGGCGGCAAGAATCGGTTGATGCCTGCGTTCGAGAACCTCGGCAGCGGTCCTCCGCAGCGCATCGTTTCCAACAACCATTGCGGATCCCCCGGTGTGTGCCCTATTGCTCCCCAGGTGCGGGCACGAACGGCTCTCCCCAGCGCCGGCTGCCCGCCGTGTCGCCGACTCCCCCCGTCGTGGGCGACAAAAGCACTCAGATCGGATCGGCCTTCTACGAGTTGTCACGGCCGACTACTCGCACGAGTCTACGGTCTCACTGCGCGTCGTTGGAAGCATCGAAGCTTAGCTTTTGGTAGTCACACCAAAACTTAAGGTGAAATCCATATTTGGCCGCGACCAGTTTTCGACGACGCGTCGAGGGGCCTCCCCGACAGTTCACCCGAGACCTCGACCACCAGGAGTGGAGCGACCAATGGTGAGCAGACGCAACGTCATGAAGGCCGGCGCCACCGCGGGAGCAGCCGCGCTGGTCACGACCACCGCGGCGGCAGCAGCCCGCGGGTCCACCCCGTCCGCGACACCGGCCCACGGCGCCCACACCGGCCACGGGAAGACGGCACACGTCGCGGCCGCCACCGCCCCGTTCGCTGTCCGGATGCCGATACCTCCCGTGCAGCAGCCGATCGCCTCGGTAGCCAACACCGACTTCTACGTCGTTTCCACCCGTAAGGCTCAAGTGGAGATCCTGCCCGGGACGCGTACCGAGGTGTTGACCTATGACGGGCTCTTTCCCGGCCCGACGTTCCGGGTAAAGACGGGCCGGCTCGCGGTCATCGCCCACAGCAACCACCTCGACATGCCGACCGCGGTGCACGTGCACGGAGGCCACACACCGTCGAGCAGCGACGGGTTCCCGACCGACGTGCTGGACCCGGGTAAGAGCCGGCTCTACAGCTATCCGAACAAGCAGCGGGCGGCCACGCTCTGGTACCACGACCATGCCCATCACATGGAGGCCGAGCACGTGTTCCGCGGGCTCGCCGGCTTCTACCTGATCGACGACCCAGCCCAGGCCGAACTGCGGCTGCCCAGCGGCAACCACGACATCCCGATCATGTTGCGCGACGCGCGGTTCGCCGACGACGCGAGCCTGGTCTTCGAACACGACGACTTCCAGTTCCGCAACACGATCCTGGTCAACGGCAAGCCGCAGCCCTACTTCCCGGTGGCCGCCCGCAAGTACCGGCTGCGCTTCGCCAACGCGTCCAACCTCCGCACTTTCACCCTGCGGCTCGGCAACGACGCCGAGGTCGCCCAGATCGCTAGTGACGGCGGGCTGCTCGCCCGGCCGACGCCGATCCGCTCCTGGAGCCTGACGCCCGGCGAACGGATCGAGATCGTCGTCGACTTCGGCGCGTTCCCGGTCGGCAGCCAGATCTTCCTCGACGACGCGGTGGCCGGGCCGGTGCTGCGCTTCGACGTCAACCGGGCCACCGCCGACACCAGTCGGGTGCCCGACCGGCTGAGCACCATCCCCGCACTGCCGGCGGCCACGAAGGAGCGGGCGTTCACGCTCAACTTCAACCCGTCGACCGGCCAGTTCCTCATCAACGGGCAGCAGTTCGACGCCGGACGGGTGGACACCGAGATCAAACGCAACACGACCGAGGTGTGGACGGTGACGAACGGCGACACGCTCTTCGGCATCCCGCACAACTTCCACCCCCACCTGGTCCAGTTCCGGGTGCTGGACCGCAACGGTCAGCCGCCGGCGCCGGGCGAGGCCGGGGTGAAGGACACCATCGCGGTGGGACCGGGCGAGACGGTCCGACTCCAGGCGACATTCGGACCGTACCTTGGCCGATATGTCTACCATTGCCACATGATCGACCACTCCGCGAGTGGGATGATGGCACAGATGAAGATCGTTCCCTGACCCCTGAGAAAGGTTCCTTGTGCCCTCGGCAGAGAAGACTGTGCAGATCGGACGGACCCCTGAGGACGTCTTCGCCTTTCTCGCCCGCGGCGAGAACGACGCCCGCTGGCGTCCCAACGTGCTCGATGTCGCGCGCGTCTCCGGCGAGGGGGTCGGCGCTCGCTACAAACAGGGACTCAAGGGCCCCGGTGGGAGCCGCATCCCGGCCGACTACGAGGTGACCGGGTTCGAGCCGGGTCGACGTCTGGCGTTCCAGGCAACCGGCAGCGTGGTACGCACCCAGGGCGAATACACGCTCACCCCGGCCGACGGCGGCGGGACCCGGCTGACGCTGAAGCTGGCGTGGCAGCCGAGCGGGCTGTCGCGCTTCCTCGGCCCGGTCGTCGGCAAGACGTTCGAAGAGGAGATCGCCGCCCTCGACGCCCTTCGCGACCTGCTGGAGAACGAAGCCTGAGCGCAGTGTGAGCCGGTGGCGCTGGCGGCAACCGCCGCCAGTGGACGTCACCGGAGGGCCCGGAGCCAACCGGCTCCGGGCCCTCCTCCTGCCCCGGTCAGGGGCTGGTGCAGGTGACGTTGCTGGGTGCGGTGGCACCGTTGCCGGTGGCCGTGAAACCGAAGGTGGTCGAGGCGTTCGGGCCGACAGTGCCGTTGTAGGCGGCGTTCCTGACTGTGACACTGCCGGTGGTGCCCGTGTTGGTGCCGCTCCAGAGGCTGCTGATGGCCTGACCACTGGCCAGGGTCAGGCCCACGGTCCAGCCGTTCAGGGGTGCTGTGGAGTTGTTGGCCACTGTCACCTCGGCCTGGAAGCCGCCGGGCCAGGTGTTGAGCGTCCGGTAGGTGGCGGCGCAGGTGCCGGGCTCCCCGGTCGGCGGCGGGGTGGTCGGCGGCGGATCGGTCGGCGGCGGATCGGTCGGCGGCGGGGTCGTCGGAGGCGGGGTCGTCGGCGGCGTTGTCGACTCGAACTGGCTGAAGAACCTCCAGATCTCACCCGAGGTCCAGGTCCGCGAGTCGTTGGGGCTGCCCGACCCGTCCACCGGACTGGGGGTGTGATCCCCGTCGAACGCCGCCCACTGCACCGGGTAGCCGGCCCGGCAACCCGAGTAGGCGGTGGTGATGTGGGTGAGGCTGCCCCGGCTCGGCTCGCGCGGGCTCTGCGCGGTGCAGCCGTTGTTGCGCACGAACGTGTCGCGCAGCTGCCGACCCTGGGAGATGTTCAGCACGCTGTCATAGATGCCGTGGATGCCGAAGTAGGCGACCGGCTGCGTGCCCCCGTTGCATCCGCTGAGGTTGGCACCGGAGAGGACGCTGACCGCACGGATGACAGTGGGTCGGGCGCAGGCCACCGCGTAGCTCATGGCCCCGCCGTAGCTCCAGCCCAGGGCGAAGCGCTGGGTGGTGTCGACGCAGAGGTCGTTCTCGATCTGCCGGGAGATGTCGTCGAAGAGGGTCAGGTCCCGACCGTTGGTGTTGGCCCAGCCGGCGTTGAGACCCTGTGGGGCGACGAAGATCGTGCTGTTGTTCGACAGCGGCTGGAGCCCGTAGTAGCCGGCCGACGTGACGTTGTTGGCCGAGCCGTTCAACCAGTGGAAGCCGAAGATCAGCCGGTAGGGGCGGTTCCGGTCGTATCCGTCCGGGATCCGCAGGTTGTACGTACGACTCTGGCCGCTGCTCTGAATCGTCCGCGTCCCGCTGGCGAGTGTGGGGGCCTTGCCGCAGCCGGCGGTCGCCGCGAGGGTGCCGTTGGTGGCGGCCACCGCCGTCGCACCGAAGCCGCCGCTCAACGCGCCGCCGGTGGTGGCCGCGAGGAGAAGCGCCGCGGCCGCGATGGATGGGAGGAAGAACCTACGTCTCAGCATTGTTTGGGCTCCTTGCCGTTCGGCGACGATCAGTGGTCGCCTGGCATCGACGGGGGCCCGGACTGGTCACCGACCGGGAAGGCGGCGGGAGGGACGGGGCCCTCGGCGCGTCTTCTCCGACTGGCTCGGGTGACCGGGAGCGTGCCCTTCACTCCCGGGTGAAAGATAGCATGTTATCGATAACACACCGAGTCGGCCGAGCCTCCCGGGCTCACGTCCCGAGCGGCCGGGCCGCCCACTCGGCGGCCACTTTGTGCAGGTCACCGGTGCGGAAATGCGGGGGCTCGTGCAGCAGGAAGTCACGGTGGCTGATGTTCCAGGCGTACGCCCCGGCCATGGCGAAGGCCAGCACGTCGCCCACGCCGATCGGCCCCGCGGTGGCCGAGAAGGACAGCACGTCCTTCGGGGTGCAGAGCTGCCCGACCACTGTGACCGGCCCGCCGTCGGTACGGGGGCCGCCGACACCCTGTCGCGGGTGCACCGTGAACGGCTGCGCGTGCCCCTTCGCCGCCGGGGTCCGCAGGTGGTGCGTCCCGCCGGCCACCACCACGAACCACTCGCCGTAGGAGCGCTTCACGTCGACGACCTCGGTGAGGTACGCCCCGCAGTAGGCGGTGACCGACCGGCCCGGCTCGATGCGCAGCCGCACGCCCGGGTGCCTGTCGAGGACGTCCGCCAGGGCCTGGCCGTAGCCGTCCCAGTCGAACCGCGCGTCCGGATCGGTGTAGTCGACTGTCATGCCGCCGCCGACGTCGACCTCCGCCGCGTCGACAGCGGCCGCAGCCCAGCCGACCACGGCGGCAGCGACAGTTGCGGCGAGCGGTGCGTCCAGCCCGCTGGCGAGGTGCGCGTGGATCCCGCGTACGTCGATGCCGGCGGGCGGGCGGCGGGCGCACGCGACCGCGTCGGCCGGGTCCATGCCGAACGGGCTGGGTCCGCCGCCCATGACCAGGCTCGCGCCCGGTGCGTCGACCGGCAGGTTCACCCGCAGCAGTACCTGGGCCGACCGGCCCGCCGCGGTGGCCAGCGCGCCGAGTCGCACCAGCTCGGTGGGTGACTCGACGTGGATGCGGTGCACCCCGGCGGCGAGAGCGGCGGCGAGGTCCGCATCGGTCTTGCCCGGCCCTGCGTACGCGGCCGGCGCCCGTCCCGGCAGCACCTCGGCCAGCCTGCGCAGCTCTCCCCGGCTGGCGGCCTCGAACCCGTCGACGATCGGGGCGAGGGTTCGCAGCACACCGGCGTCCGGGTTGGCCTTGACCGCGTAGAGCAGCTCGACCGGCTGGGGCAGCGCCGCCCGGATGGCTCGGGCCTGCCCGGCCAGCGCGTCGAGGTCGTGGACGTAGATCGGTCGGGTCATCGTGGCTCACCCATCGGGTTCGGCACCGGCACGAACGGTGCGGCCCGGTCGGCGTCGCGCCGCCAGCGGACCAGCAGGTTCGCCTTGGCCAGCAGCGGCTCTCCGGTCAGCAGCGCGCGCAGCTCCGCCGGCTCACCGAGGTCGGCGGCCACCGCCTCGACGACGGCGCGCAGCTCCTGCCACAGCCGCCGTTCGATTCCCGGCCGCGCGTCGGCGAGAGCCCCGCTGATCCCACCGAGGTGGTTGACGAACAGGCAGTAGACGATCCGGCGGTGGGCGGCCCGGGGACCGTAGCGGACCTGGGCGGGGACGCCGTCCGGCCAGGTGCCCCACCGATCGGCGTCCAGCTTCACCCCCTCCAGGTCGCGCAGCAGCATGCGTACCGGAAGGTGATCACGGTCGAGCACGACGACCACGTTCTGCAGGTGCGCCTCGTGCACCACGCCGTGGCTGAGCCAGCTGCGCAGCACCGCCGGCACCAGCAGACCGACGTACGCGCGCCACCAGGCCACCGGATCCGGTGTCACCAGCGGTGTTGCGGCCAGCGCCGCCGCCAGCACCGGGGTGTCGCCCTGACGCAGGTGCGGGCGCAGCCCGCCGCGCAGGATCGTGCCGTACGCCTCGTCCGGGCCGGGGACGTCGACAGTGCGGTAGGCGGGCTCGGCGAGCAGCCCCACCCCGTCCGGCAGCGGCACCCGGGCCAGCAGGTCGGTCAGCGCCACCGCGCCGGTGAGTTCGTAACGGGCGTTCTTGCGCAGGCAGTTGGTGATCCGCACGTGCAGGCTGGTCTTCACGAACAGGTCGGCCTCGGGGGCGTAGAGGGTACGGACGCTCGCCGTGGGTCGTACCGGCACACCGGCCGCCCCCAGGTTGCGCAGCCGGGGGTGGGTGGGCGGAATCAGCGACAGCTGCCAGGGGTGCACCGGTAGGACGCGGTGCCCGCGCGGGGGCCGTGGCGGGTCGAGGGCGGCCACCAGTGGATCGAACGGCCCGGCGTCGGCGATCAGGTCGTCCGGTACGGCCAGCCAGTGCAGCCGGAACGCGGTGCGCAGCTCCGGCGCGTACGCCCGCCAACTGTCCGGGTCACCGCTGCGCCACTTCGGGGTGGGGTGGTGCGGGTGGCCGAAGACCAGCGACTGCTCGGAGTCGACGTACGCGTCGATGGCGGGCTCACCGGTGGGGGTCGGATCCTCGGCCGGCCGGTCGGCCAGCAGCCGGGCCACTGTGTCCCGGCTGGACCTGACCTGCTCGGCGAACTCGTCGTTCACCAGGCCGGTACGGGTGGTGAGTTCCGCGGCGACCAGGGCGGCCAACCCGTCCGCGTCCAGGTCTTCCCACCGCCCACTGCCGGACCTGCGTTGGACCGGGCCGGTGTAGCGGTGCGCGCCGAGCGGCGAGGTTCGCGCGACCTCGCAGCGCACTGTGACGTCGAGGTGCCGCAGCAGCAGCCGTACGGTGCCGTCGACCACTGTCGGGGTGTCGTCGGCCGGGGCCAGCTCGCGCAGCAGGCAGCCGAAGACGGCGTGGGCTGCGGCCAGGTCGGCGCGCTGACCGGTGTCGCTGGCCGGCCGGGAGCGCAACTGGGCGCTCGTCATCGTGTCTCCCGCAGGTAGTTCGGGCCGGTACGCAGGTAGTACTTGTTGATGTCGGCGCAGCCGAGCCGCTGTTTGGGCAGCAGGGTGCCGGCGGTGAGCATCGCCTTGATGGGCAGCTCGGTGGCGTGCAGGACCCGCTCGGTGAAGATCCGCACCGCCGGTCCGTCGCCCCAGCGGTCGCGGGCGGCGGCGAGCCGGGGCACCAGCGCCTCGGCGGGTGTCGGCACGGGCAGCCCTCGGGCGGCCAGGGCGACCAGGGGCGCGGCGGCGGCCAGGTGCAGGGTGATGGTGATGAACACGTCGGCCAACTCGTGCGGGTCGCGCGCCCACATCCGGTCGTCGTGCAGGGCGAGCCCGTTCGTGCCGCCGTGCCGCCTGTCGAGCCGGGCGCCGTCGTTGTCCTTGTAGAGCAGGCCGACAGTGCCGTCCGAGTGCACCAGCAGGTGGATGTTCTGCGGGTGCGCCTCCAGTGCGATTCCGTGGCGTAGCCAGAGGAAGACGTGCCAGTCGAGCAGCAGGTCCAGGTAGGACTCCAGCAGCGCGACGGGCCGCTGCGGGCTGATCCGTTCGAGGACCGTGCCCGCCACCGGGTCGGCGGCGGCGAGGGCCGCTACCGGCACCACCTGCACGCCGGCCAGGTCGCGCGGAAATCGGCGCAGCAGGAAACCGCGGCGCTCGTCGCCGTCGACGTGCGCCCAGGTGCTCTCGTCGGCGTGCCGGATCCGACCGGCGAAGCTGGGTTCGGCGGTGGCGGTCCGGTCGAGCAGTCCGGCGACGGTCGCGCCGTCGGCGAGCGAGCCCGGTTGCAGCGTGCGTCGGTTGCGCGCGCCGAGACTCGCGGTCGGCAGCGGCAGTTTGAAATGCAGGTACGGGTCGTGGTCGAGCGCCACAGTCCGCATGGAGAGGGTGGGTCGCACCGGGGTCACCGGCAGGTCGAGCACCGGGAGCGCGTCGCGGGCCACTGTGATCGGATGCGCCGGCAGCAGCAGCTGACCCGGTCGCGGCGCGCTCGGCCACCACGCTGGCAGCTCGCCAGCGAGTCGGACGTCGTCGACCGGGGCGGCGTACCAGCGCAGCGCGAAACGTGGGGCATGCTCCGGGGCGTACCTGAGCAGTTCGTCGTCGCGCAGACCGTGCCGGCACCGGTCGGTGGGGTAGACGGGGTGGCCGTGGTGGGCGGCGAGCACGTCATCCAGGAGGGCCGCCGGCAGGCCGGTCGGGGCGAGCGCGCGTTCGGCCGCCACCTCGGTGAGCACCAGTGCCCGATCGCGTGCGGCGAGCCGTCGGGCCCGCAGGTCGGCGCGGCACTCGACGCCGAGGTCGCGCCAGCCGGCCTCGGCCTCGGCGTTGTCGTGCGGGGCGAGCAGCGTCAACAGTCCGTCCAGCGTCTCCGTACGCCGCACGTCGCCAGCGCGGGTCACCAGCAGCACCATCGGCGCGGCGCTGCGGACTGCCTGCTGGAACCCGTCGGCGCGGATCGGAATGCGCAGCAGGCCAGCGGGGTGTGGCACCTGCCACCAGTCGGGCCCGTCCGGTCGGCCGGCGCTGCTCAGACCGAGGTGATCCTCGCGCAGCAGGGCGTCGAGCACCCGCGCGAAGACTTCCCGCTCACAGTCGTCGCTCACTCGACGATGGTCCACTGGAGGCCGTTGCGGAGGGCTGCCAGCGCCTGCCGGACGGTGCCCTCGTCGGGGCCGATTCCGTGCAGCACGGCGAGGTAGTCACGGTTCGTGCCGGTGTGCTCGGCGCTGTGGCCCACCTCGCGCAGCGGACGGCAGCCCAGCCGGACGTCGCCGTGGACGGTGTCGAGTGGGCCCGGTGCGGCGACGAGACGGCCGGACCGGTCCGCACAGACGTACTCGACCTGGGCGTGGCGGTCGACAGTGTCGGGCAGGCCGAGGGCGGCCAGCGGCTCGCCGAGGTGCAGCCGGATGACGTACTCGAACAACGGCACACCGAGCAGTTCGGCGAGGATCAGGTCCATCCGGTCGCCGATGAGGCGGTAGTTCACCTCGATCAGCCGGACCCGGCCGTCGGAGATGACGTACTCGGTGTGGCAGGCGCCGAAGCCGACTCCGAGCGCGTCGAGCCGCGTCCGCAGCTGGGTGCGCGCCCGCTCCGCCGGGGGCGACCAGGCGAGGCTCTCCTCGGTGAAGGTCGGCGGCGGGCCGAGGCCGGTGCGCCATCCGCCCAGGGAGGCCAGCTCGGTGCCGTCGCCCAGGGTCTCGAAGGTCCGCAGCTCGCCGGCGAGGTACTCCTCGACCACCAGCGCCACGTCCGGCCGCCGGCCACGGATCTCGGCGACCCGGGCGACCAGCTCGGCGTGGTCGGTCACCAGGTACGCGTCCTCGCTGGCCACCCCCTCGCGGGGTTTGACCACCGCCGGGAACATCCCGGTCGGCACGTCCGGCGTGACGCCGGGGTCGATGGTGCCGGTGCGTACCAGATCGAGGCCCGCGGCGGCGATAGCCCGGCGGGCCGCGGCCTTGTCCTTGCAGAGGCGGGCGGCGTCCGGGTCCTTGCCGGGCAGGCCGAGCTTTCGGGCGGCGATCGCTGTGGCCTCCTGGAGGTGGTCGCTGTTGGACAGTAGCGCCACCGCGCGGTCGGGTGCCGCCGCCGCGACCACAGCGGCCGGGTCGCGGACCGCGCAGCGCGCCACCCGCACGTCCGCCGGCCATTCGGCCGGCCTGTCGGTCAGCACCGTGGCCGACAGCCCGAGTGACGCCGCCGCCGGGAGGAACCCGTCCAGGACGGCGTCGGTGGGGTTGAGCGCGGTGATGTACAGCCGCATACCGCCTCCGTCGACTACCACGATGTGACTATTAGGGTAGCCTATCCTTATTATGCGGTTTTGGGGTGATCCGCCCGGTGCAGCAATCCGGCGGCAACCAGTCCACCGATCAACACAGCAGCCGCGCCCACCAACTGCCCCGTCTCCAGCGCCGAGGCGAAGGCGACAGTGACGGCCTCCCGTTCGGCCCCTTCACCTGCGGCGGCGAGAGCCGCCGGAAACGACCCGGCGCCCGCCAGGGCCGCCGGCAGCAGCGCCGCGAACCGGGCGTTCAACACGGCACCCAGCACCGCGATGCCGAGGCTGCTGCCAACCTCGGTCATGGTGCCGTCGACGCCCGCGCCCGCGCCGGCCTTCGCCGCCGGGATCGCGCTCATCACCGCCTCGACGATGGCCGGATTGGCCAACGCGCAACCGACACCCATGACGAGCAACCCGACAAGCAGCACCCCGTACCCGTCGGACGGAACGAGGGTGACCAGCGCGAGACCGGCCGCGAGAAGCGTCATGCCAACGGCGATGGCGACAGCCAGGCCGAGCCGACGGATCACACTCGCGACGACGCCACTGACGTTGAGCAGCACGATGGACAGCGCGAAGGGCGCCATCCGCAGACCGGCCTCCCAGGCGGGGTAACCCCTGACGAACTGGAGATGCTGGGTGAGCAGGAAGAGCGCGCCGGTGGCACCGAACGTGATCAGCACGACGCCGGAGATCGCACCGACGAAGCGCCGGTCCCGGAAGAAGCGCATGTCCAACATCGGGTGCTCGATCCGTCGCTCCCACCGCACGAAGATCCCGAGCAGGAGTACGCCGACAGCCCCCGCGCCGGTCACCTCGGTCGACGCCCACCCGCGCTCCGGCCCGGCGATGATCGCCCAGACGACCGCTGCCAGGCCGGCGGTGGAGAGCACGGCGCCGAGCACATCGAGTCGGCCGCCGGCCGTCCCGCGGGACTCGGGAACCAGCGCGCGACCGACGAGCAGGCAGACCAGCACGATCGGCACGTTCATCAGGAAGATCGCGCCCCACGGCAGATGCGCGAGGATCGTGCCGCCGATCGGTGGCCCGATGGCGAAGCCCAACGCGCTGGTGGCGGCCCAGATGCCGATCGCCCGGGACCGCTCGGCGGCGTCGAAGACCTGCATCGCCACGGCGAGCGTCGCGGTGACCAGCAGCGCGCCACCGACGCCCATCCCGGCCCGTGCGGCGATCAACTGCCCGCTGGTGCTGGCCAGACCGGCGGCCAGCGAGCCCACCCCGAACAGGGCCAGCCCGGCGAGCAGCATCCGACGGCGGCCGTACCGGTCGGCGGCGCTACCGGCGGTGAGCAGCAACCCGGACAGCACCAACGCGTACGCGTTGATCATCCACTGCACCTCGGCGGTGCTGGCACCCAACTCGGTGGTGAGCACCGGCACCGCCACGGTCAGCACCGTGTTGTCCAACACCACCACCAGTTGCGCGACGCACAGCACGGCCAGGATGAGCCATCGCTGTGGCAGTAGTGCCGATGTCGCTGTGTCGGTGGCCGGCTGGACGCTGGTCACGCCACCGCCTTGACGCCGTCCAGCGCCTGCGGATCGGTGGGCTGCCCGGCCGCCGTTTCGACGGCGGGGCCCTGCCGGTGCGGGAATCGCCGCTGGTGGGAGAGGCCGAGGACGACCCCGGCGGCCACCAGCACGATGGCTGCGACCGCTACCGCCGGATAGCCGACCCGGTCGGCCGCCGCGAGACCGATGGACGCCGCCACGAACGAGCAGACCAGGCCGAACGACGACAGCACTGTGAAGTCGGTGCCGCCGGTGTCGGGCCGGGAGTAGTCCATGTTGACCGTGTAGAGCACGACGTTGGCGATGGTGTAGGCCACCATGAAGCAGCAGAGCGCGGCGACCGTCCCGCCCAGCGGAGCGCGGCCGTTCATCAGCGGCAGCAGCAGCAACGTCGACACCGTGAGCGCCACGCCGCCGACCACGAGCACTCCACCGCGCCCGAACCGCCCGATCCCGAGCCCGGCGACCAGGCCCGCCACGATGGCCGGAGCGCTGGTCACCACGCCGGTGACGACGCCGATCCGACCCAGCGACCATCCGGCGTCGACAAGCGCCGGGGTGACCAGGGCGTACGCCATTCCCGCGCCGACGTAGACCAGTGGCACCACACCGAAGGTCCACCACCGGCAGCCCGGCTGGCCGAACACCGACAGCAACGCCCGGTACGCCGCGCCGACCCGTTCCACCCGATCGGTACGAGGAGGCTCCCGGAACCGCCACACCACAAGCAGGCCGACAGCCGTCATCCCGGCCAGCAGGCCGATCGCCGGCACCCAGCCGAACTGGTCGTAGACCAGGACGCAGGCGCCACCGCCGAGCAGGTTGCCGAGGTAGCTCGCGGCGACCTGGATGCCGTTGCCGGTCCCCCGGGCCGAGTCGGCCAGCATCCGGACCGCGACGGCGTCCACTGCGATGTCCTGGGTGGCCGAGAAGAAGACGTACGCGGCACAGATCGCGATGATCGGGCCGAGCGCGTCGGCCGGCCTGGCGAACGGCACCAGCGCCAGCAGGGCGAGCACCAGGGCGGTCTGGAGCACGAGCAGCCAGGACCGGTAGTGGCCGCGGTGCTTCGAACCGTACCGGTCGAGGATCGGCGCCCAGAGGAACTTGATGGGCCAGATCAGGCCGACGATCTGCAACAGCGCCAGCGTGTCCAGCGAGGTGCCGCCGTCGCGCAGGATGGCGGTGAGCCCGACGGTGATGAAGCCGACGCCGAGGTACTGGGTGACGTAGAGCGCGGTAAGGGTGCCGAGCCGGCCCTTCATGCCGCTTTCCAGTAGCCGAGGGAGGTCAACCGGTCCTTGTCGACGCCCAGCGTCTTGCGGAGGTGTCGGGTGATGCCCCGGGTGGTGGCCGCCTCGCAGGCCACCCAGTAGTGGCCCGCGTCGCTGGTCGACAGGGCCGCGCAGACCGTGTCGACGAGGTGCTGACCCGCGTCGCGCCGGGGCACCCAGGTGACGTCGTGGTGCGCCCGGGCCCGCAGCGCGAGTGCCTTCTCGCCCTCGTGGGCGTACTCCAGCCAGATCGTCGCCGGGATGTCGGCACCGGCGTCGAGCAGGCTGTTCACCGCGGGCAGCGAGGCCGCGTCGCCGACCAGGTAGAGGTGCTCGGGCGCGGGGTCGGGCAGCTCGAAGGCGCTGCCCTGCACTGTCGCGCTGATGGTGTCGCCGACAGTGGCGGTGGTGGCCCAGCGGGCCGCGCACCCGTCGTGGATGGCGAATTCGAGTGTGAATCGGCCGGTGGCCGGGTCCGGGTCGACCAGCGTGTACGCGCGCTGGTGGGCCCGGCCGTCGTTGTCGAACCACAGCCGGATCCACATCGTGGGGTGCACCCCACACGTCTCCAGCAGGCCGCCCCCGTCCAGGAGGAGACGCTGGTAGTGCCCGTCGATTGACTCGGTGCTCAGGACGGTCAACCGAAAGTCCCGCCCTCCCATGGCCTTGAGGACCAGGGCCTCCCAGTTCCGTTTCACGCACCCCTCCAGGTAAGGTCATCCTTGGTTAGGGGAGGTTAACCTAAGTTGCGCCCCGGATGGAACAGAGGACAGCGCCCGATGACGTACCAGGAGAAGATCGCCGGTCTCGGCGAGCTGTCGTTGGTGACAGTGGACCCGGACCGGGACGCCGCACTCCTGCACGAATGGGTGGCCCTGCCCCGCAACTCCTTCTGGGGCATGGGTTCGCACACTCTCGAAGAGGTCCGCGAGACATACGCCTTTGTGGACGGCCTCCCCACGCACCACGCGTACCTGATCACCGTCGACGGGGAGCCGGTCGGCCTCTTCCAAAGCTATCAGCCCGAGGCGGACCCGGTCGGCGAGCGCTACCCGGTCCAGCCCGGCGACGTGGGGATGCACCTGCTGCTCAGCCCCGACCGACGCCTCGCCCGCAGCCTCACCAACGCGGCCGGCCCGGCCGTCGCCCGCTTCCTGTTCCGCGACCCGGCCGCCCAGCGGATCGTGGTGGAGCCGGACGTCCGCAACCACCTCGCCCTGCGTCGGCTGGAGATCGAGGGCTTCACCTTCGACTCGGAGATCGACATGCCGGACAAGCGGGCCCAACTCGCGTTCCTGACCCGCGCCCGGTTCGCGGAGAGGCACCCGACGCCGGCCTGACCACCACGCGACCGGCACCGGCGCGACCGTGCCGCGCTGCGGGTCCGGTGCGCTCAGCCGCCCGGTGCGGCAGTGGGCGCGCCGGGCCGGTTGTCCAGCATGTTCAGCTCGGCGGCCCGCGCCTGCTGGATCCGGCCGGCGAGCGCCTTCACCTCCGGGCTTCCCCCGGCGGTCTGCTCGCCCCGGCACAGCACCACTGTCTGCGCGAGGTGCGCCCGGATCAGGCCAGTCGCCCGGGACGACACCTCCGCGTCGGACGTGGCACGTAGCTCGGCGAGGCTGGCCTCGGTGACCATGCCGGGCATCTGATGCCCCTCGTGGATGTTCAGCTCCGGCGTGTTGCCCGCGGCCAACAGCCCACGCAGGTCCCGCAACTCCGCCTGATGGGCCTTCCGGACCTCGCCGAGAAGGGTCCGCAGCGACGGATCCGCCGGACGGGTGTCGAGCTGATCGATCAGCGCGAGCGCGCCCTCGTTCATCGGGATCAGCAGTTGGATGAAGGCGTCGTCGGTGCCGTTGAGTGCCACCGGCACGGCCGGCACCGCGGCGGCTGACGACGCTGCCACCGACGACGCTGCTGGTGCCTGGTTGGTGCGACCCCAGCCCTGGCTGAGCCCGACGGCCACCGCCGTGGCGACCACTGTCGCGACGACGCCGACCAGCCGCCCGGCAGGTACGCGAGGCCCTCTGCGCTCCGCCATGCCCTGTTCGTCCATCAGTTCGCCAGTGCTCACCGGGCGGCTTGGAACGCGCGGCCGACCATTGTCGCGCCGGTCCCGTCGCTGAACAACCCGGACCGGTCCTTGTCCGTGGCGGGTAGCCCGAACCAGGCGTAACGCTGGAGGTAGGGGAGTTGACCGAGCATGGCGGTGGCCGCCGTGAGGAAGGCCGCCTGCTGCTGCTGACCGGGGAACTGCGAACCGCCCCCGGCGAAGCGGATCAGCGCGAACTCGGTCAACCAGATCGGTTTCCGGTACCGCTGGTAGACGGCCTGGAGGTACTGCCGGAGTTGAGCCACAGCGGTGGCGGTCGTGAAGTCGGCGCCGAACCAGTGCAGCGCGATGAAGTCCACCCGGTGGCCGCGGGCCTCTGCGCCGGTCATGAACCTGTCCAGCCAACCCTGCGGGTCCGGCCCGCCCCAGGCGACCGCCGGGCTGCCCAGTTTGCTGCCCGTCGCCATCAGCTGCGGCCACAGGTCCAACGCCTGCTCGACCGTCATGTTCGCCTGCTCGGGCAGGTCCGGCTCGTTGAAGGTGAGCAGGTACGGCCCGGCCGCCCTGGCCCGCGCCAGCTCCACGGCGGTGACGTTCTCCGCGCTGCGGATCATCGGCACGAACGTCGCACCACGCGGGGTGCTGATCCCCGCGTGCTGGGTGCCCCAGGTGTAGTACCAGCTGGCCCTGGAGTTCGCCAACGCCTGACTCGCTCCGGCGAAGTTCCACACCCCGACGCCCTTGCGGGCGGAGCTGACCGCCGGCGCGACCGGAGCTTTCGACGAGGGCCGTGCGCTCGGTGAGGGCGCGACGCTCGGGGTGGCGACGGCGGTGGGCGCGGCAGACGGCGGCGCCGCCCACGAGGGCGCGGACGGATCGTCCGGCAGGATCACCACAGCCATGGTGATGGCCAGGACGGCGGCGGCCACACCGGCGGCGAGGGACGGCACGAGGCCACGGGGCCGGTTCACCGCGAGGTCGACGACGCTCGGGCCGCCGCCCGCATCGGCGGACACCGCGCCGGGTGGGGTCGGCCCGGCGGCGGGTCCGGCCGCCGGGGCCGGGGGTACGACGGCCTGCGCGGCGGCGGGGGCCGCCGCGCCCGGCAGGTGGGCGCCGAGACCCGCCGGGAGCGGCAGCAGCGGCATACCGGCCAGCAGCCGGTCGATCGGCAGGAGGGTGGTTCCCAGCCGTCCGCAGAACGCGCAGTCGCGGACGTGTCGAGCCAGTCGCTTGCGCCACAGCGAGCTGGGCGTGCCGTCCCACTCGGCGGTCACGGCGCCCAGGTCCGGGCAGCCAGGGCGGGCGCGGAGCGCGCGGACGACGCCACGGGCGCTCTGGATCTGCTCCTTCATCCGGTGGATCCGCACCGCGACGTGCCCGGGTGACAACCCGAGCGCGTCGGCGACCTCGTTGCGGGTGATCTCGCCGGTCTCCTCCAGCCACCACAGCGAGAGAAGTTCCTGGTCGTCCGGGTCGAGCCAGCGGGTCGCCTCGGCCACCTCGCGTCGTTGGTCGGTGAGGCCGAGCCGGAGGATGGTCATCCCCGCGAAGTCGGAGGCCGGGTCGGGCACGTTGTGGATCGCGTCCAGCCCGGCGTCGCGGTTGAGCGCGACGCGGCGACGCGTCTCCCAGTCACGCACCTGGCGGATGGCGATCGCCACCAGCCAGGACCGGTATGCCGCCGGGTCGTTGAGCGCGGGCAGGTACCGGATCACCCGTACCAACGTCTCCTGGACCACGTCGTCGACGTCGGCGTGCCCGCGCAGCGCACGCCCGACGATGTTGTAGACCAGCGGGAGCGAGGCCGCGACGACGTCGTCGAGAGCGCGCTGGTCACCCTGCCGGGCCGCGACGACCAACCCGACATCGGGCAGTGCTCGACCGGCTGACGACATGGGTCCACTCCTTGGGTGCTCATCCGCGCGGCAGCCACGCTGGGTGTGCTGACCGCCCTCAAGATCGGAGACTCGCGGCAGCGGGTGGGATTACAGAATTCCTGGGCGGCCGGTTCGTCACAAGCGAGGCGGGTCCGTCGGCGGCGCATATGTGGCGGCGGCGCCGGGTATGGTGCGGGGTGTCGGTGTCGCCGGGCGCTCGCCCGTGCACAGGACACCAGCATTCGGGCGCCAACGTGTGCGCCGAAGCGTCACCGGGTCGCACGGCCGACGTTGCCGAGGCCCGGACGCACCCCTTTCGTAGAGACAGGATCCCTGCATGACATCGAACGACAACGGTCGACCCGCCCTGTTCCTCGCCACGTCGCACGGTGACGTGCTGGACGGACCGGCGGTGACCTTCGACAGCAGCGAGGAGGCCATGCGGCAACTGCGTCACCCGTTCGCGGTGCAGCCGGCCCAGCCGACGCCCGGCGCTGTCGACCCCTCGGATCAGCGCGGCTGATCCCCGCCTGCTCCCTCTCCAAACGCCTAGCCTCATACTTTCGGCTAGAAAATAGTCGGTCTTTCGGGTAGTGTCCGGGTCATCAAGTGAACGACATGACGCGGTGGCGAGGCCCGTGCTCGTGGCCTTGCGACAGCGCACCTTCGCCCGTACGTGCGCCCCGGCGTCAGCCGGTTCGGAGATCCTTCCGGTCGACCCGATCGACGGGCATGTGCGGGAGGGGATCACCACATGTCCACAATCGTCGAGAACGCGACCAGCACCCGCGTCAGCCAGCGCAGCAGCGACCAGAGCCCGGATGAGCTGCTCGCCATCCTGGCGGCGACCCCGGCGGACGATCCCCGCCGCCCAGCACTGCGGGACCGCGCCATCGAGGCGTGGCTACCGCTGGCCCGGCACCTGGCGCGCCGCTACGGCGGACGCGGCGCACCCGACGACGACCTGGCCCAGACCGCCTTCGTCGGGCTCATCAAGGCAGTGGACAACTTCGACCACGACCGAGGCGTCGACTTCAGCGGGTACGCCATTCCCACGATCATCGGCGAGATCAAGCGGTACTTCCGGGACCGCACCTGGGCGGTGCGCGTGCCCCGCCGCCTCCAGGAGCTGCGCCTGTCGATCAGCGCGGCGAACAGCGCGCTGACCCAGACCCTCGGCCGCTCGCCGACAGTCGCCGACATCGCGTCCCACCTCGACGTGTCCGAGGAGACGGTCCTGGAAGGGCTGGAGGGTGCGCGTGCCTACCGGGCCACGTCGCTGTCCACTCCGACCGGGGCCGACGGCAGCCGCGAACTCGGGGACACCCTCGGCGATGACGACCACGAGTTCGATCTCGTCGAGATCCGCGTCGCCCTCGGCCCGGCCCTCGCCACGCTGCCGGCACGCGAGCGTCAGATTCTGAGCCTGCGCTTCCACGGCAACCTGACCCAGGCCCAGATCGCCGACCGGATCGGCGTCTCGCAGATGCACGTGTCCCGACTGATCACCCGCTCGCTGACCGCGCTACGCCGCCAGCTCAACCCGGACATCGCAGCCTGAGCCCGATCAGAGTTGGATGACGTGGCCCACCCGTGGCGGCGTACGACCGGCGAGAACGTCCAGCCACGCGTGTTGCAGCGCCGCCGGCCCGGCACCCACCCGAACGTCTAGCCACCCGCTCACGACGGCGGCGAAGCGTTGCCAAGCCTCGGTGAATCGCTGGTCGAGGCCGTCGCGGCCCCAGTCGTGGCTGCGCTTGCGCATCTGCACCGGCGCGAAGAACACCTCCTCGGCGGCGTCGGCGTTCGGCGTCTGGTTGGTGAGCCCGACCGCGATGTCCCGGACCAGGCGGTCGCCGAGGCGACGACGCACCGCGGCACGGGTCGAGGGCGAGCCGGACAGGTCGAGGTAGACGGTCGGGGCCACGTCGAGGGCGTCGATGTCGTCGTACGACACGACCTCGTCGTAGCAGCCGAGCGACCTGGTGAACGCCAGGTTGCCCGGTGAGGTGAGACCGACCAGGCGCGGCCCTCGCCGGTGCAACTCGAACGCGGCGGCGTACGCGGTCTTGCTCGACGCCGACGACACCAGCAGCGCCTCGGCACCGTAGAAGTCGTTGTCGACCACCTGGTCGGCCAGCATGAACGAGGTGAAGAACAGCGGCCGGAACAGGATCAGCAGATCCTCCTGGTCGCGCTGGTACGCGGGGTCGCCGACGGTGGACCGGTACGCGTTGTACGGCGACGGCAACTCGGCCCGGTGCGGGCTCGCCTCGCGGAACCCGGTCGCGTCGACCCGGTCCGGTCGCACCACGAGGTGACCGGCGGGCGGCAGGTAGCCGTAGATCCGTTGCCCCACCTCGACCCCGGCCACCGCCGAGGCGACCACCTCTGCGAAGCCCCAGAGCGGTGGCAGGCCCCACTGCGGCCCGAGGCCCTGGGCCGCCGGCGGAAAGAACTGCCAGTAGCGCATCGCGTCGCCGAGCACCGCGTAGGTCACGTTGTTGGCGGTGAGGCCGACGCGGTCCACACGCAGCAGCGCCTCGCCGTCGGCCGGGGCAGGGGTCAAGCCATCGACGAGCGTGGTCTGCCCGAGGTCGTCACGCGCCACGGCGAAGGTCCATGAGTCAGCCATGAGGTGACGCTAGACAGCCTCGCAATCGGAGACAAGTGCACTGCGAGTGCAAAATCCCACTGCGCAAGCCGGGGGGTCGGGGCGCTGCGGCGCGGGGTCAGTGTCGGAGCGCGGCGAGGTCGCGGAGGTGCGCGAGCGGCAGGTGCGGAGGCCGCCACTCCACGAAGAGGGCCGTCGCGTCGTCCTCGAGCTGGTCGTCCTGGTAGCCGACGACGGCGCGGACCAGGCGACGCATCGTCTCCGGGCTGGGCAACCCGTCGTTCAGGGCACGGTTGACGAAGTCGACGAGCCGGTCCAGCCCGAACTGCTCCCCCTCGGCGCTGCGCGCGTCGGTGATGCCGTCGGTGTAGGCGAGGATGCGGTCGCCCGGGTGCAGGTCCTCGACGTGTACCCACGGTCGGCGAGGTGACAGGTGGCCCAGGCCGAGCGGCAACACTGTCGGCCCGGGAAGTTCCCGAACGGCCTTGCCGTCGCGCAGCAACATCGCACCGGGGTGACCCGCGTTGATCATGCTGAGTCGGCCGGTCTGTCGGTCCAACTCGATGAGCAACCCGGTAGCGAAGAAGTTCGGGTGCTCGGACCGCACCCAGCGGTCGATGCTGATCGCCGTGTCGACCAGGTCGAGGCCGCACCGACGGGCGTTGCGGTACGCGCTGACCACCAGCGAGGCCAGGGTGCTCGCCTTGATGCCGTGCCCACAGGTGTCGAAGAGCCCGACGCTGAGGACGTCGTCGTTCAACGCGTAGTCGAAGATGTCGCCGCCGACGTCGTAGCACGGTTCGAGGATGGCGGTGACCACAAGGTCGTCGGTGGCGAAGGTCAGCGGTGGGAGCAGGCCCCACACGATCTCGGCCGCGACCTGCATCGGCATTCGCCGCCGCATCCGCTCGACCACGTCACCGTAGAGCCGGCGGTTGACCAGGATCTGGGCGATGTTGACCGCCACCTCCCAGGCCGGAGCATCCATCGTCTCGTCGGCGGCGGCCGGCGAGACGATCTCCAGTACGCCCATCCGCTCACACCCGAGCAGCAGTGGCACCCACACCCGGTCCGGGTTGTCGGGCGCGCGCTGGATGTCGAGGGTGGTGAAGGCCCGGCCGGCGAGCGTCGTCTCGATAGGCAACTGGCCCCGGTCGAGACCCGCGCCGAGCAGCGGCACGAGGAGAGTCTGCGTGTAGTCGGCCAGATAGATCACCATCTCGCTGGCGTCGATCGCGGGCGCCGCACGGGAGACCAGTTGCGACACCTCGTCCGGGCCGCCCCGGGGCGCGTTGAGCTGCAACCAACGCACCACCTCGCCAACGTCGGCCATGCTCCACCTCCCCCTGTCCTCCCGGATCGCGGGAGCACGTAGCGCGAGCGGTGAGGCTACCTCGCCCGCCGCGCACCGGCGCCTACCGAGTCGCCTCCACGCCAGGGCGCGCCGCGATCATCACACCACCGGCGGCCGGCCCGAGCCGCGCCACCCTCACGAGGATGGCGCCTCGGCGAGGTCAGCCGGGTTGAGGTCCAGGGTGGCGAGCAGCCCGGAGTGCTTGGCCGGGTCCACCCACTCGGGCAGTTCACGCTCGACCCAGGCGGCCCGAGCCAGTTGACCCCGGTCGCGAAGTGCGGCGACGATTCGGTCCCTGGCGATCCTCATCTGGTACTCCCCTAGTTGAACGTCGAAACAATGTGCACTGAGGATGAACTCGAGTGCGCGTCGGGCAACCGACCGCCGGATGCCGACGACGCGCCGACCTGTCGGTCGGGACGCGGTCCGCGGTCAGCCGACACGGCCGGTACGTCGCGGCGACGGAGAAGATGAGCGCTAACGCCCTGGTGGGCTGGTGGCGACGGCGTCTCGCGGCCACCGGGGTCCCCCGGGCGACATGTTCACCGTACGCCCTCACGGCGGCCAGCCGCACCAGCGCCCTGGACGGGCCGGAGGTCAGGGCTCCAGCACCACCTTGCCGGCCCGGCTGCGGTTCTCGGCGAACACCAGTGCCGCGGAGACCTCGCTGAGCGGGTAGCGGGCGGCGATCTGCGGCACTATCACTCCCTGCCGCAGCAGGTCGAGCACGATGCCGAGGTCGGTACGCAGGCGACGGCGGAACGCGGCGCGGCGGGTGAGCTGGCCGGCCCAGAAGTTGTAGAAGCCGGCCCGGTGACCGTTGGGCAGCGCGTTCCAGGTGTAGAGGCGGGTCAGCAGCTTCACGAAGACCCACACGACCGACTGCCCGGTGCCGACGGCGGCGGCGTTGCCGTAGACGACAAGCTTGCCGCCGGGGGCGAGCAGTGCGTACGAGGTGCGTACGCCCGGGCCGCCGACCGGGTCGAAGACGGCGTCGACGCCACCCGGCGACAGCTCGCGGACCCGCGCCGCCATTTCCGGGTCGCGGTAGTCAAGGGGTTCGACGCCGAGTTCGCGCAGCCCGGCGTGGTGCCGTTCGGCGGCGGTGCCGATGACCCGCAGACCGAGGTGTCGGCCGAGTTGGACGAGCACGCTCCCGACGCCGCCGTTCGCACCGTGCACGAGGATGGTCTGTCCGGCCGTCAGGTCGGCGTCCCGCAGCATCTGCCAGGCGGTCACCCCGTTGACGACGACGGTCTCGGCCTCCGCGGGGTCCAGACCCGCCGGCACCGGGGTCAGGGCGTCGATGTCGACAAGCGCGTGCGTGGCCCAGGCGCCGGTCTTGGTGACCGCCGCCACCCGCGTGCCGACCAGTGCGTCGTCGCCGTCGGGGCCGACCTCCCGGACGGTGCCGACGAGGTCGTAGCCGGGCACGAACGGAAACTTCGGCTGGCCGGGGTAGAGCGCGTGGCGCATCTGCTGCTCGGCGAACGAGATGCCGGTGGCCTCGACCTGGACCAGCGCCTGCCCCCGGGCGGGCACTGGCATCGCGCGTCGGTGCAGCAGGAGGCCGTCGGGCTCCACCACGCCGGGCAGCACCACTTCGGTGATCGTGTCGGTGGTCATCGGGTTCTCCCTTGTTTGTAAGTGCGTACTCACACACTTGTCAGCTCAAAAGAGCGGGCCGCCGAAGCGGCCCAGCATCGGGGTCGGTCAGGGGTGGCGAATGCCGGCGGTCAGGGCGCGAGCCCAGGGCTCCGGGACCTGCTCCAGGCCGGCCGTCACGATCAGGTGGCACAACTGGCCGTACGCGAAGAACTGCTGCACCTGCGCGTCGCTGGCCCCTGCCCGACTCTGCACGAAGGTCGCGACCCGTCGGTAACCGGCCCGCACCGCCTCGGCGATCTCCGGGATGTCAGTGACGGCCTGCGCCTGCACCTGGAAGAGCAGCAGGTCGCGATCGGCGATCAGCTCCGCGTAAGCACCGCCCATGGCGTCGAGGATCTCCTGCGGGCTGTCACCCTCGGCGCGCTCCGCACCCGCCTCGATCGCGTCAGCGATCCGGTCGAAACACACCCCGGCCGCCGCCACGAACAAGCCGAGCTTTCCGGAGAAGAGCCGAAAGACGTACGCCTCGGAGATGCCGGCGGCGGCGGCCACGGCGGTGACCGGGGTGGCGTGGAAGCCGGCGCGTGCGAACACCGACACGGCGGTGTTCAGGACGGTGACCCGGCGGGCCTCGGCGGTGGATCGCATGTTTGTAAGTGTGCACTCACAAACAATCGCCGTCAAGCCTGGCGCGGACTTTCAGGGTGCGATCCGCAGCTGCCGGATCGCTGTGTCGTCGTAGTCGCTGAAGCGGTAACGGAGGCCGGCGAACGGGCTGCCGGGGAAGTCGCCCGTGATCGTCGCGGTCACGACGGTGCCGGCGGGAGTGTCCTCGACGTCGGTGATCTCGTACGACACCAGCGGCACGGCACGACGCCACGCGCGGATGGCCTCGATGCCCCGCCACTCGGTCGACTCGTCCTCGACCACGGCGTCCTCGGCGAAGAGGGCGAAGTAGTCCTCGGAGTCGGGCCGGCCGGCGAGCTCGAAGTAGCGGCGGATGATGGCCGGTGCGGCCTGGGTGACAGTCACGGTTGGAGACCCTTCCGGACGTCGCTGGGCAGCAGGAGGCACATGCCACCAGGACGTCGTACAGTTACTTCTGAAATAGCACCTACTAACTTCGACACTAGCACCTACTCGGGAGAGGGCACAGTTGTGGCCGGGAAGATCCGCTTGGAGGACCGCGAATGCCCGCTGTCCAGCGCGCTGGGCCATGTGGGCGAGTGGTGGACGCTGTTGATCCTGCACGACGCCTTCGACGGCTACACCCGGTTCGACCAGTTCCAGGCCAACCTGGGCGTCTCGTCCAGCATCCTGACCAGCCGGCTCAAGACCCTCACCGGTCAGGGGTTGCTCGAACGTCGCCGTTACCAGACCAGGCCCGACCGCTACGAGTACGTCCTCACCGACCTCGGCCGCAGCCTGCGGCCCGTCGTCGTCGCCCTCGCCGCCTGGGGTAACTCACGCCTCGATCCGAGCGAGCGCAGCATGATCCTCGTCGACCGGACCACCGGACTGGAGGCCGACCCGGTGATCGTGGACCGCAACAGCGGTCGCCCGCTCGACGACGCCGACTTCGTGTTCGCCGCCGGCCCGGCCGCCAGCGAGACCATGCGCAAACGCTACGAGCACATCCCCACCCAGGCGACCCCGCAGCGGCCCTGACCTGGTCACTCCAGCGGATAGAGGCGGGCCGGGTCGCCGGGTCGGAGGCTGTCCGGCAGGTCGTCAGCACTGCTGGCGGCGATCGAGCCGAGCAGCGCCAACGAGCGGGCGGACTCCGTACCGGGCTCGGCGTGGTAGATCACCAGCAACTGCCCGTCGGCGCCCGCCACCGCGAGCTTGTCGCAGTACAGGTCGAGGTCGCCCACCTCGGGGTGGTGCAGCCGGCTGACCACGCCCTCCCGCCGACGCACCTCGTGTCGCGCCCACAGTCGCCGAAAGCAGTCGCTCTTGAGTGACAACTCCCCCACCAGTGCCGTCAACCGTGGGTCGTCGGTGGCCCCGCCCGAGTCGGCACGCATCTGCCCCACCACGCTCTGCATCGCCTGCCGCCAGTCGCGGAACAGCTCCCGCTCGGCCGGGTCCAGGAACACCGCGCGGAGTCGGTTGGCGCCCGGGGCGAGATTCGGCGACAGCGCCCTCGCCATCGGGTTCGACGCCAGGATGTCGAGGTAGCGATTCTGCACGAAGGCCGGCATGGAGAGCTGCCGCAGCAGGTGCAGGATGCTGGCCGGGACCCGCTCGGCGGCCGGTCGGGCCGCCCGACGCGACCGCGCCCGGCTCAACCCGATCATGTACGCGGTCGCCTCCGGATCCAGCCGCAGCACCCCGGCGAGGGCATCGAGGACCTGCACCGAAGGATGCCGCTCGCGCCCCTGCTCCAACCGGAGGTAGTAGTCGGCGCTGATGCCGGCCAGCATCGCCACCTCCTCACGCCGCAGCCCCGGCACCCGGCGCAGGCCAACGCCCGGGCCGAGCCCGACGTCCTCGGGCCGGGTCTGCTCCCGGCGGGCGCGCAGGAAGTCACCGAGCGGGTTCGTTGCGTCCATGCCACCGACGGTAGATCGCCGGGCGGCCCGGTGACTGGCTGTGTCACTACCAGGAACAGCTCGCCCTGCCGCCTAGGCGAATGCCGACGCACAGTCGTCGAAGGGCCGGTTCCAAGCGGCCCAGATGTCACCACGACAACGAGCAGAGGATGAGATGAGCGAGAACCTTCCCGGTGGTGCCCTCACCCCCGCTGACGGCCTCACCCTGAGCCGGATGGGCTACGGGGCGATGCAGTTGGCCGGCCCGGGTGTCTTCGGCCCGCCCCGCGACCGCGAGCAGGCGCTCGCCGTACTCCGCGAGGCCGTCGACCTGGGCGTCCGGCACATCGACACCAGCGACTTCTACGGGCCCGTGGTGGTCAACGAGCTGATCCGCGAGGCGCTCCACCCGTACCCCCAGGGTTTGCACCTGGTAACCAAGGTCGGCGCGCGGCGCGGCGCCGACCGCTCCTGGATCCCGGCCCTGGAGCCGGACGACCTCAAGGCCCAGGTCCGGGAGAACCTGGACCACCTCGGCCTGGACGTGCTCGACGTGGTCAACCTGCGGGTAGGCGTGGCGGAGGGCACGGGCGACGCGCCGCTCGGCGCGCAATTCGCCGCCCTGGCGGAGCTGCGGCAGGAGGGCCTGATCCGGCACCTCGGCCTCAGCAACGTGACGCTCGACCAGCTCGACGAGGCCCAGGCCATCGCGCCGGTGGTCACCGTGCAGAACCTCTACAACGTGGCCAACCGGCAGGACGACGCCCTGGTCGACCGGTGCGCGGCGGAGAACATCGCGTTCGCGGCGTTCTTCCCGCTCGGCGGGTTCACGCCCTTGCAGTCCGACACGCTCGACGGCGTGGCCGCCCGACTGGGTGCCTCACCGCAGCAGGTCGCCCTCGCCTGGCTTCTCCAGCGCTCGCCCACCACAGTGCTGATCCCCGGCACCTCCAGCGTGGCGCACCTGCGGGAGAACATGGCGGCGGCCGACCTGAAACTGCCGACCGACGCCATCGAGGAACTGGACGCGCTGGCTTCCTAGCTAGTGCTGGTGCGGCCGGTTGCGGATCAGGGTGAGCGCCAGCGCGGCGGTGACCAGGAAGACGATGCCGTTGATCCGCAACCCGGCCTGGACACCGGAGGTCAGTGCCTCCGCGATCGCCGCCCGGACCGGGTCGGGCAGGGGTTGGCTGCCGTTGACGCCGGAGGCCACCGCTGCCTGCACTGCGGTTCGGGTGGGTTCGCCGATCTGGTGCGCGGCGAGCCGGTCCGGCAGGTCGGCCACCATCGTGGTGGTGAGGAGCGTGCCGAGCACTGACGAGCCGAGCACCGAGCCGACCTGGCGGGCGGCGTTGACCGCGCCGGAGGCCATGCCTGCCTGGGCGGGCGCGACGCTGGCCAACGCCGCCGCCGTCGCCGGGGCCACCACCAGACCGCTGGCCGCGCCGAACAACACGAACAGCGGCCAGCGGTCACCGAACGACGTGGTCGGCCCCTGGTTGGCCAGCGCGAAGCTGGCCACCGCACCGAGGACCAGGCCGAGGGTCAACGGCGCCTTGAATCCGGTACGACGGATCGCGCGCCCGGCACCGAAGGCGACCAGCACGTACGCGCCGAAGAGCACCAGCATCCGCCAGCCGGTGTCCAGCGGGCTGAGCGCCTGGGCACGTTCGTGGAAGAGGACCAGCAGGATCGCCACGCCGGTGAAACCGAACAGCGACACCGCGCCGACGACCATGACGGCGCTGAACGACGCGGACCGGAACAGCCGCACGTCGAGCATTGGCGCGCTGGTCCGCAGCTCGACCAGCACGAACGCGACAAGTGCGACGACCGCGACGACCCAGGCCGTCGACACCACCGGGTTGGTGTAGCCGACCTTGCCGCCCTGGATCAGCGCGTAGACGGCGGCCGCGATGGCGACGGTTCCCAGGAGGAGGCCGGGCACGTCGAGTCGGGCGGCGTACGGCCGGGACTCGGCCACCCCGACGATGGCGACGACGAGGGTGACCAGCCCCAGCGCGATCGTCGACAGGTAGACGCTGTGCCACTGGTAGTGCCGCAACAGGAAGCCGGCGATGAGCGGGCCGATCGCGAGGCCGATGCCGGACGCCGCCGACCACGCGGTGATGACCTCGGTCCGTCGGTGCGGATCGGTGAAGGTCGCGCCGAGGATCGCCAGACTGTTCGGCAGGATCAGGGCCCCGCCGAGGCCGGCGACCAACTGCCCCACGATCACCCACCCGACGGTCGGAGCCTCAGCCACGACGGCTGCGCCGACGATCATCGCGACGACCCCGGCGCCGAACATGCGCTTACGCCCGTATCGGCTGCCCAGGGTGGCCGCGGACAGCACGACGCTCGCCACCATCAGGGTGTAGGCGCTGGGGATCCAGACCAGAGTTGTGGGGTCGACCCGCAGGTCCTGCTGGATCGTGGTCAACGCGGAGACCGTCGCGGTGATCTGCAGGAACGTGATCATCGCGCCCAGGCACATGGCGATCAGGGTCACCGGGCGGGAGCCGCGCAAGGAGGAGCGGGCGGGGGCGGCCGGCCCTGGTGAGGTCTTGCCGGATGGGGCCGCTCCGGATGGGGTCGGGGCCGTGGCGCTAGTGGTCACTGAAGATCCTTCAGGCTGATGGTCTGACTTGCGTATGCTGAAGTCAGCTTGCCCAGTGAAGCACCTGGCTAGCCTCCATGCAAGTCAGGTACGCTGGGGGCATGGAGGACCTACGAGGCGATCGCGATTCCTGGACGAGCGAAAACTGCTCGGTGGCCCGGGCGATGGACATCGTGGGCAGCAGGTCGACGGTCCTGATCCTGCGCGAGGCCCTGCTCGGCACGCGCCGCTTCGACGACTTCGTCCGCCGGGTCGGCGTCGGCGAGCCCGCCATGGCCGCCCGCCTCAAGGAAATGGTCGCCGCCGAACTGCTCGAACGGATCCCCTACCGGGAGCCCGGGCAGCGCACCCGCCACGAGTACCAACTCACCCGCAAGGGCCGCGAACTCCTGCCCGTCATCACCGCACTGCGCAACTGGGGCGACACCTGGGCCGCCACCGACACCGGCCCGTCCGTCGTCGCCACCCACCGCGACTGCGGCGAGCCGATCCGCGCCGTACTCCGCTGCGCCGCCGGCCACGAGATCGCCGACAGCGACATCGACATCACTGCCGGCCCGGGCCTCGTCCGCCGCGACTGAACCGGCTGGCCGTGGCCGGACCACCGCACTGCCGCCACCCAGGTCGCGCGGCAACGCCCCGGTCCGGCAGCTCTTCCTGGCCGCGAACCCTGCGCCGCTGCGGAACTGACGGCATTGGTTCACAACAAGCGCGGCCGGCAACGCCACGGCAGGTGCCGTCATCCAATCGATCATGGTGACTGAAAGTGTCGTACACGTGTTCTAGTGTCGGGTCATGCTCAAGGAGTTGGCGCTGGCAGACGACGCTGTCGTCGCCTGCGTCGACGCCCCCGCCTGGCCGGTCCCGGAACGGGAGCTGATCGCCGCGCTCGACGCCGCACACCGCCTTCAGCAACGCCTCGCCGCCGTCACCCTCACCCTGATTCGTGAGATCGACGGCCGCGGCACGGCCCGCAGTCAAGGAGCCTCCTCCACCGCAGTCTGGCTCCGCGAACGACTGCGGCTGACGGTTCCCGCCGCCCGCCGCCTGATCGACCTCGCCACCGCGCTGGACGCCGGCAATCCCGGCATCCGACAAGCGCTGGCTGATGGCACCATCAGCCTGGACCAGGCCCGGGTCATCCCGACACCGTCGACACCGTGCAGGCCACCGCCGGCCCCGAGGCCGCCGACAAGGCCGTCAGCCTCCTCACCGACTGGGCCGGCCAGTTCGACCCCTCCCTGCTGCGCAAACTCGGCAACCGCATCCTCGACCACGTCGCTCCTGACCTCGCCGACGCCGCCGCCAAAGCTGCCATGGAGGCCGAGGCGGCCCGCGCCGCCCGCGACCGTCACCTCACGCTGTCGGAACAGACCGACGGCCGACTCCGGCTCACCGGCATCCTCGACGCCGAAACCGCCGGTCTGCTCCGCGCGGCCATCGACCCATTGACCACGCCATCAGGCCCCGACGATCAGCGCTCCCCCGGGCAACGCCGGCATGACGCGCTCACCGACGTCTGCCGACTCAGCCTGCGCACCAGCGACCTACCCGAACACGGCAACGACCCCGCCCAGATCGTCGTCATCAGCACCTACGACGCGCTCACGGCAAAGCTCGACGCCGGCACCCTCGACACCGGACTCACCCTCACCCCGGAAGCGGTGCGCCGGCTCGCCTGCGACGCTGGCGTCCTGCCCGCCGTCCTCGGCGGCGCTGGCCAAATCCTCGACGTCGGGCGGCAACGCCGCCTCATCACCGGGCCTCTGCGACGCGCCCTCGTGCTCCGCGACAGGGGTTGCGCGTTCCCCGGCTGCGACCGACCACCCCGCTGGTGCGACGCCCACCACATCGAGCACTGGGCCGACGGCGGCCTAACCAGCCTGGCCAACGCCGTGCTGCTCTGCGGCCACCACCACCGACACATTCACCACAGCGACTGGAGTGTCCGACTCGGCAGCGACGGCCACCCCGAATTCACCCCGCCCGCCTGGCTCGATCCCGAGCAGGTCCCCCGCCGCAACCACTACCACCGACGGACGTAGGAGCAGCCGGCCGACCGGGCGGCCCGTCAAGGCGGGCGACCTGCGCGCGCTGGACAACGCACACGACCCTTCCGGCACTAGACGACGAAGGCAGCACCTCGGCGCCTAGATGACGAATGCGCCACCCTCCACGGGTGTCGCCAGCCGCCAGGCGCGGACCAGTGCTGACACGCCTGGGTACCGTGCGTCCGGCGGCTGCCTCGTCGCGCGTTCCACGACCCGGCGCTGGTCGCTGCTGCCCCGCCAAGCCTGTGGTGAGCTCCGCCGGTCGTCTTGAGCACACCGCAGGTCCGCTGGCGAGTCGAGTAGGTGGTGCAGGGCGCGGCCGAGATTGTGCACCGTGGTCCGCTCGTCGATGATCGCGCCACGGGTGAACTCCTCTGGTGCCATGTAGCGACGTGAACCTGGCAGCCGATCCGCCGCGAGCACGAACGGGCCGCGGCGGTACTCGTCGAGGTCGATCAGCCGCATCCGGTTGGCGGCGAAGTTGTACAGGAAGCAGCCGTCGTAGAGGTCGACAGCGACGAGGCCGGCGGCGCTGACGGCGAGGTGGGCGTCGAGGATCGCGTCGAGCGCCACCTCGACCTGCGGGACCGGCAGGCGCTGGAACCGGGTCAGCGCGCTGCGGTCCGTGCCGTGCGCTGTGGCGTGGTTCAGGACGGTGCCGTCGTACCAGGGGTAGACGAGGGTTGGTCCAGCAGTGCCGTGGATCGTCCAGGTGGGACGGACGATGGCCGGGTGGCTGACTGCGGCGTGCACCGCGACGGCCCGGTCGAGGGATGCTCGGCCCTCGACGGTGGTGGCCGTCTTGACGAGCCAGCGGCGGCCCGCCTCCTCGACGCCGTAGGAGAGGCATCCGGAGTCCTGCGCGTCGAAGACCACGAAGGCCGACTCGACCGGCGGCACGGGCATCCGACCAAATGCCATGGATCCCCCATGTCGGCGCTCCCAAATGACGCGCAAAGTACCCGTTGTGTTACGAGCTTGTTTCCAAGATGACAGCGAGGTTACGGGTGCTTCTCGATGATCGGTACCGATCCTAGGTTTCGGCCACCGTCATCAGTCGTGGCGGCCGGCACCGAACGTGGAGGCAACGACGTGCCACAACCGAACGCACATCGGACCGGACGGGCCAGGTACGGGGTCAGCATGCTGGCCGCCGTGGCGCTGACCGCAGCCGGCCTGACCAGCCTGCCTGCCAGCGCCACCGCCGCGCCGGCGAGCAGTGGGCCGACCGCCCGCTACCTCGTCCAGCTCGCCGAGGAGCCGCTGGCCACCTACACCGGCGGGGTTCCCGGGATCGGGGCGACCAAGCCGGCCGACGGGGCCAAGCTGAACCGCACGTCCGGGAACGCCAACGCGTACCGGGATCACCTGCGCCAGCAGCGCAAGTCGGTGCTGGACCACGTCGGTGTGCCGGCCGAGCGCACCCGCGTCACCATGGAGACCGCGTTCAACGGCTTCGCCGCCGACCTGACCGGGCCGCAGGCCGCCCGGCTGCGCGCCACAAACGGCGTCCGAGCGGTGTACGAGAGCCAGAAGGTGCACGCCGCCACCTCACACACCCCCGACTACCTGGGCCTGACCGGCAAGGGCGGGGTGTGGAACAAGGAGTTCGGCTCAGACTCCCACGCCGGTGAGGGCGTCATCATCGGGGTGATCGACAGCGGTTACTGGCCGGAGAGCGCGAGCTTCGCGCCGCTGCCCAGCCCGCGCCCTGACCAGGCCATCATCGACGCCAAGTGGAAGGGCACCTGTGACGTCGGCGTCGAAGCGCCGGTCACCTGCAACAACAAGGTGATCGGGGCGCGCTGGTACAACGACAGCGGCATCGCCGAGGCGTTCCCGGACGACTACTCCTCGCCGCGCGACCGCAACGGCCACGGCACCCACACCGCCAGCACCGCAGCCGGCATCCACGGCGTGCGGGCCACCTCGGGGACCCAGGACCTGGGCATGATCTCCGGCATGGCGCCGGCCGCGCGGTTGGCCATCTACAAGGCGTTGTACGACAACGGCGCTGGTGGCGCGACAGGTACCGACATCGACATCGTGCACGCCATCGACGACGCGGTCGCGGACGGCGTCGACGTGATCAACTACTCGATCGGTGACGACACCGAGCGGTTCGGGGCTGTCGACGCGACGTTCTTCAACGCGGCCGCAGCCGGGGTGTTCGTCGCCGCCGCCGCCGGCAACTCCGGCCCGTTCGCCAACACCGTCGACAACTCGACGCCCTGGCTGACCACTGTGGCCGCGAGCACCACCGACCGGCAGAACACCCGGAAGCTCACCCTCGGCAACGGCACCACCATCGCCGGTGTGGGCATGGGCGAGACCGGTGTCGGGCCGGCCCGACTGGTCTTCGCGAAGGACAGCGCGATCGACCCGGACGGCGCCTACGGTGCCGGCCTCTGCGCCGACGACACGTTGGATCCGGCCAAGGTCAAGGGCGCGATAGTGCTCTGCCTGCGTGGCGAGATCCCGCGTACCGACAAGAGCATCGAGGTGGCGCGGGCCGGCGGCGTCGGCATGGTGCTCTACAACGACGAGCTGAACTCCTTGAACGCCGATGTGCAGGCAGTGCCGACAGTGCACATCAACGAGGTCGACCTGGCCACTGTCACCGCGTACGTCGCCACTGGCAACGCCACTGCGACCATCTCGCCGAGCAGGCTGGAGACGGTCGAGGCGCCCGCTGTCGCCGCGTTCTCCTCGGCGGGCCCGTCGAACCTGAACGCCGGTGAGCTGCTCAAGCCGGACATCAGCGCCCCCGGTCAGGACATCGTCGCCGCGTTCTCCCCGTCCATCGGCGGCAACGACTTCGCACTGGAGTCGGGCACCTCGATGGCGGCGCCGCACATCGCCGGCATCGCCGCCCTGCTGCTTGCCAAGCACCCCGACTGGTCGCCGGCGGCGGTCCGCTCGGCGCTGATGACCAGCGCGGTGGACAAGACCGACAAGGGCAACCCGATCAAGATCGGCACGTACGACGCGACCCCGCTGAACTACGGCGCCGGCCAGGTCGAGCCGGGCAGCGCCTTCGACCCGGGCCTGGTCTACGACTCCAACCAGCAGGACTGGATCCAGTACCTGTGTGGGGTTTCCGCCGACCGTGGCGGCGACTACGGGCTCGGCGGCCTGGACGGCTGCGACACGATCGGTGCGATCGACACGGCGCAGCTCAACTACCCGTCCATCTCGCTCGGCCGGATGGTGGGCAAGCAGACCGTGACCCGTACGGTCACCAACGTCAGCGACAAGACCAGCACCTACTCCTCGTCGGTGCAGGCCCCGCCGGGCTACCAGGTCAAAGTCACCCCGAAGAAGCTGCAGATCCGCCCGGGCAAGAGCGCCCGCTTCACTGTTGAGGTCACCAACACCGGTGGCGCCTTCGACACCTGGGCCGACGGCTCGCTGACCTGGCGCGACCAGTTCAAGCACGCGGTACGCAGCCCGCTGGTGGTGCGCAACTCCGGGCTGGTCGCCCCCGACGCCATCACCGGCAAGGGCACCTTCGGCAGCGTCCGGATCGCCGCCGAGGTCGGCTACCAGGGTCAGCTGATCTCCCAGCTCTCCGGGCTCACCTCGGGCACCAGCAACGTGGTCACCCTCAAGGGCGACGGGCCGAGCTGGGACTGGAGCACGTCGAACAACCTGCCGGTGCCGCTGCCCGCGTCGATCAGCAGGACCACACTGCACGTGCCGGCCGGGACCCGCAGCCCACTCGTCCAGGTGACGTCGGAGCGGCCCACCTGCTCCCACATCGACTGGGACGACGAGGAGGGCGTGATGGAGTGCACCGAGTTCAGCCTCAACGTCTACGACAAGTCCGGGAAGTTCGTCACCGCCACGGCCAGCGGCCGGGACGGCGCCAAGGTGACACTGCCGGACGGTGCCGGTGACTACATCGTGGTCGTCGAGCAGGAGTTCACCGAGAACATCAAGGACGGCGCGAACGCGTACACGGTCACCAGCTACCTGCCGGGCGCGCCGGGTACCTCCACCGGCCGGTTCACCATCGACCCAAAGCAGCGCAGCGTGCGGCCGGGCGCGACGGCGAACCTGACAATGCGCTGGTTCGGTCTCGCTCCGGGCCAGCGCTACCTCGGGGTGTTGGAGTTCCGCAACGGTGACGGCTCGCTGAAGACGGTGCCGGTCACCATCCAGTCCTGACCCTTCCCCCAACCCGGCGGATCGGCGTGTGACCCAGGTCACCGCCGGTCCGCCGGCCCGCCGTCGCGCCGCGCAGAGATGATCTGCTCGGCCCACGGTGATCGACGGCGGCGAGGACAAGACACGGGGCGGCGGGAGCCCAACTCCCGTCCGCCCCGAGCGTCTGCGCGGGCCCGTCGAGTTCGTCGGCCGGGCGGCGGAGCTGGCCCAGCTCCGCCGGATCGTCGCCACGCCGCCCTGCCTGATCCTGCTGGAGGGTGAGCCCGGGATCGGCAAGAGTCGGCTCGTCGCCGAACTGCTCGCCGAACTCCCCGGGCGGCACCTCATCGGCGAGTGCGACGACGTGCCCGAGCCCTTCCCACTCGGCGTGCTGCTGGACGCGATCCGGGGCGGTGCCGACCGACTCGGTCCGCTCAGCCCGGTGGCCGGCGCTCTCGCGCCGCTGCTGCCCGAACTGGCCGACGTGCTACCTGACGCGCCGCCCCCGTTGACCGACCCGGCGGCCGAGCGACATCGCCTGCTCCGCGCCGTCGCGGCGGTGCTCGCCGCGCTGAGTCCGGCCACGCTGTTGCTGGAGGACCTGCACTGGGCGGACCCGGCGACCTGCGAACTCCTCGCCTACCTGAGCACCCACCCGGTGGAAGGGCTGTCAGTGGTGCTGACAGCGCGCACGGCGACGCCGGGAAGCAGTACGCCGATCCACGACGCCCTGGCGCGGACTCCCCCGTGGAGCGTCACGCGCGTTGCGCTCGGCCCGCTGGACGCCGACGACGTACGCAAGCTGGCGGCCCGCACCCTGCGCCTCGATGATCCGCCGCAGCAGCTCACCGCCACCCTGCTCGACCGCACCGCCGGCATCCCGTTCGTGGTCGAGGAGGTGCTGCGGACGCTCGCCGAGCGCGGCGGCGACCCGTTGGCCGACGACAGTGTTCCGTTCGTCCTGCGTGACGTGCTGCTCTGGCGGCTGCGCCCGCTCGACGAGGCCACCCGGGAGGTGCTCGGCGCGACTGCCGTACTGGGGATGACGCCCGATCAGCGCATCCTCGCCTCGGTGCTCAGCCTGGACCGGGTGGCGATCGGCGCGGCGTTGACCGCCGCGCACCGGGCGGGCCTGCTGCACGACGCCGGTGACGGCCTGCGGTTCCGGCACGACCTGGCCCGCCAGGTGGTGTACGACCTGGTGCCCCGGGAGAGCCGGGAGTGGCTGCACCTGCGGGTGGCGCGGGTGTTGGAACAGGAGTTGCCGAGGCCGGTGGCCCAACTGGCGCACCACTACCGCCGGGCCGGCAGCGGGGCCGACTTCGTCCGCAACGCCGAGGCGGCAGCCGACCTGGCCACCGAGCGCGGCGACGACGCGACAGCGGCAAGCTTCCTGCTCCAGACGATGGACATCGCCGAACTGCCCCGACCGGTACGGGTTCGGCTCGCCGCCAAGTTGGGCCGGTCGGCCATCGACGGGCTCAGCCAGGCCGAGGCGATCCCGGTGCTGGAACGGCTGCTCGCCGACCGACGGCTGCCGCCAGGCGCCCGCGGTGAGCTGGGTCTGGTGCTCGGACGGATGCTGCGACAGCAGGGCGAGGCGCTGCGCGGGTACACCGAGATCGAGCGTGCCGTGCCGTACCTGCGCGCGCCGCGCCGCAAGGCCCAGGCGCTCGCGGTGCTGGCGGCCCCTGACACGGTCGTCGACCGGCACGTCGACGACCACCTGGCCCGCTGCGCCGAGGCGGAGACCGCCGCAGCGGCCAGCGGGGATCCGGCGGCGGACCTCGCGGTTCGCATCGCCCGCGCCTCGCTGTTGCTGGAGCTGGGCGACCCCGCGGCCTGGGCAATCATCTCCGAGCTACGGGCGTCCGCCGAACTGGCCGACCGGCCCCGCGAGCATGCGCGAGCCTGCCTGAACTGGGCGCAGGGCGCGCTGCACGCCGGTCACCCGGAGCAGGCCGAAGCGTTGCTGGCGGCCGGTCGGGCGCTGGTCGACGAGACCGGGTACGAGCGGCTGGCGTCCCTGGTGGAGGCGACCGAGCTGTCGCTGGACCGGGCCGCCGGCCGGCTGGACGGGCTCGCCGAGCGGCTCAGCCGGTTGGTCGCCAGCGCTGAGCGGATGCCGGTCACCCTGCTGGACGCGCGGGCCGAACTGGCGACAGTGCTGGCGCTCACCGCCACCGCCCAACGAGCTGGCAGCACCGGGGAACACGGCAGCCCCGTCAGCCGCGCCGACGGATGCGCCGGACGTGAAGACAGCAACAGAGGCCGCGACGCTGTGGAGTCGGCCGAGCGGGCGCTGCGCGAGGTGGTCGCCGACGCCCGGCGGGTGGGCGCGATCTGGCCGCTGGTGCAGGCACTCTCGGCGCTGGCCCGACTGATGGTGGCCGGGCGACCGGACGAGGCGGTCCGGCACGCGGCGGAGGCGCTGTCAGTCGTCCGCGGAAAGGGCATCCTGGCGTGGGCCGCCGACGCGGTGTTGGTGCTGGCCGAGGCGGAAGCCGCAGCCGGTGATCCGGGGCGGGCCGCGGGAGCGGTGGCCGAGCTGGAGGCCGGGATCGCGGGCCGGGACGCGCCGCTGGCCCAGGCCGCCCTACGCCGATGCCGGGCACTCGTGCCGGCCTGAGCCAGGCTGGCGGGGTGGCGGGCCGTCTGTCGACGGCCCGCCACAGTGCATCAGAGGGTGACCTGGTGTACCCGGTTGTCGACACCGCGTACCGCCAGCCAGGCGCTGCCGTTGGCACCGGCGGCGGCTCCGGGCGCACCCCGGAACGCGTCGGTGGCGAACTCACCGCGTCGGAACCAGCCGCCCCAGGCGCCGTCGGCCAGGTTGCGCTGCCAGAGCCGGTTGTCGGCGGCCAGCGCGAACAGGTAGACCCGGCCGGAGGTGGCGAGCAGGGTCGGGCTGCCGCTGGTGGTGCCGCCCAGGTTGGTCCAGGCTGACCAGGTGGTGCCGGTCCGGCTGCTCCACCACACCTCGTCGGTGCGGCTGCGGACGGCCACGTGCAGCACGCCGGCGTCGTCGACGACGGCGCTCGGCCGACCGTAGAACGGCCGGTTCTCCGGGGCCCCGACGCCGGTCCAGCCGGCGGTCGGCGTACGCGACCAGAGCTTGCCGTCGGCACCGCGGGCGACGAGCGTCCACTGCGTCGGGTTGGTCCAGGCCACTGTGGGCGCGTCGGTCAGCGTGCCACCGAGGCTGCGCCACGGTCCCCAGCTGCCGGCCACGTAACTGCGCTGCCAGGCGGCGTCGTCGGTGCCGCGGACGAAGACGTCGAGCCGCCCGTCGGCGGAGCCGTACGCCGCCGGCTGGCCGAGGATCCGACCGCCGACCGGGCCGCCGAGCGAGGTCCAGTGCGTGCCCCACGTCGTACCGGTGCGGGTGTTGACGGCCAGCGCGCCGGAAGCGTCGCGCACGAAGGCGGTGGCGTGGGTGTCGTCCACCCGGACCAGCGCCGGGCTGGCGCTGGCGGTGCCGCCGAGGTCGGCGCCGGCGACCTGGTCGGTGCCGGTCAGGCCGAGCATGGCCACCCCGTGCGCCGGCACCTCGACGGTGTACGAGCCGGTGAACGGCTGAACACCCGGGCTGCCCGGCTGGGCGTCCACGTTGGCGCGGGCCCACAGGTCACGGACCCGAACCGACCCGCCGAGGGCGACGTCGGCGAAGTTCACAGTGATCTGCTGGGCGGTGTCGTGCCGGTTGAGCAGCGCGACCGCCCGCTTTCCGGAGCCGGTGAGCACCTTGCTCCAGACCTGCGCGTCGGTGCCGGTGTCGGCGACCTTGATGCCCTGCCGGACCAACGGGTCCTGGTCCACCGCGATGATCTCCGGGTTGGTCAGCGCCGAGATCATTTCCTTCGGCAGGCCACGCGGGTCGGAGCCGATCACCAGCGGAGCGGCCATGATGGCCCACATGCCGAGCTGCGTCTTGGACTCGTCCAGGCTCAACTCGTACCCACCGTCGGGCAGCGGGCGCATCGGCAGCAGGTAGTCCGGGTCGTTGTAGTGCCCCGGCCCGGTGGCCGCCGGGTGGTACGCGTTGACGTCCATGTTGCGCAGCACCCACTGGTACGCCCACTGCGGGGACGGGTCGGTGAGCCCCACGTCCGTGTACGTCCGCCAGGAGTCGGCGATGGTGGGCGCGTACGTGTAGCTCCAGGTGGAGAGCTGCTCCGGGGTGTACGGGCCGCCGCCCCAGTCCGAGCTGACCGGGTTGCAGATGTTGAGCAGCATCGGTCGGGGCGACTGGCGTACCGCCTCGGCCAGCTCCCGGAAGGTGCTCTCCGGGTCGAGGCCGGCGGCCCGGCCGCACAGCCAGTCGGCCTTCAGCGCGTCGAAGCCCCAGCCGGCGAACTGGGCGATGTCTGCCCGGTAGTGGCCGTTGCTGCCGAGGCCGCACTGCCCCGGCAGGTAGGGGCCGGCGTCGGTGTAGATGCCGGCCTTCATCCCCTTGCTGTGGATGTACGCGGCCAGCGCCGCCATTCCGCCGGGGAAGCGGGCCGGGTCGGCGACGAGCTGGCCGGCCTCGTTGCGCGGGGTGGGTGCTGCCCAGTTGCCGTCGATCCACACGTAGGTGTAGCCGGCGTCCCGGAGGCCACTGTGGACCATGTGATCGGTGACCGACCGCACTTCGGCCTCGGTGGGGTCACCACCGAGACCGAAGTAGGTGTTCCAACCCTGGTAGGGCGTCGGGGCGAGGCCGCTGTTGAAGAAGGTCGGCGCGCCCTGGTCCTCGGCGCCGGTGGCCGCCGGGGCGTGACCGGGGCGGCCGGGCCCGTGGCCGGCCTGCGGCGGGTCGGCGTGGGGTGGGCCGGCCATCGCCGGCATCGGGCTGGCCAGGCCCAGGCCGAGCACGGCCAGGGCAGCGGTCAGCTGTCGGTTCAGGCGCATGGAGGTACTCCTGTCCCTCGGGGGTGGGGGTGGTGGTGCTCCGAACTCAGCAGCGGGTCAGCACCATGAGGTCGGCGTCGTGGGTAGCGCTCCACTGCACCGGCAGGCCGACAGTGGCGAGGTGGCTGCCGGAGTAGTGCTGATCGCCGTGCGAGTAACGGGCCGCCGGGTCGAGGCCGCGCAGCGGCAACCGGACCGGGCGGGACGGAAGCAGCCCGGCGCCGTCGAGCCGGCCGGTGTGCCAGGCCAGCACCACCACCTGGTTCTCGTCCGGCGCGGTGTACTGCACCGCACAGCGGGCCTGGTCGGGGCCACCGATCAGGTGCACCTCGCCGCGCGTGACGACGTCCCGGATCTCCTTGTAGCGGGCGATCCAGCCGGCCGCCTCGGCCCGCTCGACCGGGGTCCACGCCCTGATGTCGGCGCCGATGCCGAGCACACCGGCCATCGCCAGGACGAATCGGAACGCCAGCGATCGGGGGCGGCTGTCGAACAGGCCGGGCGCGTCGGTGACCCAGGAGCTGAGCAGGTGCGGGGCGTTGGCGTGCAGGAAGCCGTACTGGATGGCGAGGCGGTCCAGCGGGCCGGTGTTGTCGCTGGGCCAGAAGACGTCGGCGCGGGCGGCCATCGCCAGGTCGGTCCGCGCGCCCCCGCCGGCGCACGCCTCGATCAGCACACCGGGATGGTCCCGGCGCAACCGCTCGTAGATCCGGTGCAGGTTGGCGACGTGCGCGCCGTCCAGGTCGAGCGGGCCCAACCCGCCGGACCGACCCGGCTCGGTACGGGGCCTGTTGAAGTCCCACTTCAGGTAGTCGATGTCGTACCGGCGCAGCAGGCCGTCGACTGTCGAGTGGACGAACTCGGCGACCTCCGGCCGGCCCAGGTCGAGCAGGTACTGGTTACGGACCGGAGTGAGCGGTCGGCCGTCGACGGAGTAGACCCAGTCCGGGTGCTCGGCGTACAGGGAGGACTTCGGGTTGACGCACTCCGGCTCGACCCAGAGCCCGAAGTTCAGCCCGAGGGCGCGGACGTCGGCGATGAAGGTGTCGAACCCGGCCGGGAACTTCGCCGGGTCGGGCGTCCAGTCGCCCAGCCCGGCGGTGTCGTCGTCGCGGCCGACGAACCAGCCGTCGTCCACCACGAACGTCTCCACGCCCAACTCGGCGGCGATCCGGGCGAGCGCGAGCTGACTCTGCGCCTCGACGGCGAAGTAGGTCGCCTCCCAGGAGTTGTAGAGCACCGGGCGAGGGCTGAGCCGGTCGGCGGCCAGCAACCGCTGGTGGGTGTGCCAGACCCGGGCCAGCCCGTCCAGGCCGTCCGGGCTGTACGCCCCGGTGGCCACCGGCAGTGTCAACCGCTCCCCGACGGCCAACTCCAGCGGGCCGTCGACCAGTTGACGGCCGACCCGGACCCGGGTCAGGCCGCCGGTGTCCCGCTCGGCGCTCATCTCCCAGGAGCCGGTCCAGGCCAGCGCCATCCCCCACGCCGGACCGGCCGGCTCGGCGGTGTCGCGCACGGCCAGCCAGGGCACGTGCAGGTGCCCGGGTACGCCCTGGGAGCTGCCGATGCTGAACGTGCCGTGGCCCAGCTCGACGTGGGAGAGCTGGAATTCCTGCGCCCACTGCCCCCACTGGTGGCTGAGCAGCGCGCCGTGCGGCGTCGGTACGCAGAACCCGCCCGAGCCGGCCCGGACGACCCGCAGCGCGTCGGTGCCGTCGTTGGCCAGCTCGACCCACCGCTGCACCACGTCGGTGCCGACCGGCACCCGGTAGTGCACTGTGGCGCGCAGCCCGGTCACCGCGTCGGCGAACTCGACAGCCAGCTCCCGCTGGTCGGCGTCGAACCGCGCGTCGGTGTGCACGAAACCCACCCGGCGCTGCCCGTTCACGGTCTCGATCACCAGGTCGGCGCCGGCGAACGGGCGGTCGGCGTCGGTCGCGTACTCGATGGGAGCCGCGTCCCCGGCGGTGAGGAACGGGACCGGGCCGTCGTAGGCGACCGGCGAGGGCCCGTCGGATACGCCGTGCGGCCCCCACGCGACAAGCTCCAGCCAACGGCCGTGCGCCGGCACCGTGACGGTGTACTCGGTGTGCGCGCCGCGCAGCGTCCAGCGCTGCCGGGCCTCGGCGGTCACTTGACCGCTCCGAGCGCCAGGCCGGAGACGAAGTGCCGCTGGAAGCGGAGGAACACCGCGACGGTGGGCACCGCCGCGATGACAGTACCGGCGGCGATGACGTTCCAGGACGAGACGAACTGGCCCTGGAGGGCGAGCAGCGCCGGGGTGACCGGCATGTTGTCATCGGTACGCAGCACGGTGATCGCCCAGAGCAGGTCGTTGAAGATCCAGGTGAAGGAGAGCGCCCCGAGAGCTGCCAGCGCGGGTCGGGTCAGCGGCAGCATCACCCTGGTGAAGATCTGCGCGGTGCCGGCGCCGTCGATGGTGGCCGCCTCCTGGATCTCGCCCGGCAGGTCCCGCATGAAGCCGTGCAGGACGAACGTGTAGAAGCCGAGCCCGAAGCCGACCTGCACCGCGATCAACGCCCAGAGCGTGTCGTACAGGCCGGTCAGCTCGCTGAACTTGGCCACCGGGATGAGCAGGATCTGCGGTGGCAGCAGATTGCCGGCGAGCATCAGCAGCAGGATCGTGCGCCGCCCGGGGATCCGGAAGCGACTCAGCGCGAACGCGGCCATCGCGGCCAACCCCAGGCTCAGCGCCACCGACGGGACGGTGACCAGCATGCTGTTGATCAGCGCGCGCAGCTCGCCGCCGTCGGTCCACGCCTGCCGGTAGGTGTCCAGTGTGAAGGACCGGGGCAGGCTGCCCACGCCGTGCGCGGCGATGTCGTCGAACGACCGGGTGGACATCACCACCACCCAGAGCACCGGGCCCAGCCAGAGCAGCGAGAGCAGGATCATGCCGGTGTGGAAGGCCCCGGTACGGAGCTTGTTCATCACGCTTCCTCCCGGAACGCGCGGACCAGGTAGCCGAGGATGACAGCCAGCGCGAGCACGAAGATCACGACGGCGATCGCTGAGGCGTAGCCCAGCCGCAGGCTCTGGAACGCTGTCGAGTACATGTAGGTGCTGAGCAGCTCCGACGAGTGGTACGGCCCACCCTTGGTCAGCGACCAGACGATGTCGAACGAGCGCAGCGAATCGATCACGATGACCGACAGCACCACGGCGTTGACCCCCTTGAGCTGGGGAATCGTGACGTGTCGTAATCGCTGCCAGGCGTTGGCGCCGTCCATCCGGGCCGCCTCGTGCAGCGCCGGGTCGATCGCCTTCAGCCCGGCCAGGAACAGCACCATCACGTAGCCGATCTGCCGCCACAGGGCGGGCAGGATCACCGCGTACAGGGCGGTCTGCGGGTCGGCGAGCCAGGGCCGGATCAGGTGCTCCAGGCCGACCGCCCGCAGCAGCGTGTCGGCGATGCCGTCGGGCTGGTAGAAGACCCGCCAGACCAGCGCGGTCACCACCAGCGAGAACACCACAGGGGTGAACAGCGCGGCCCGGTAGAAGCCGACAAAGCGCCGCTCCTTCTGCAGGACGAGCGCCATCCCGAAGCCACCCAGCACGGAAAGGCCGCCGAAGAGCACCAGCCAGATCACCGTGTTGATCAGCGCACCCCGGAAGGTGGCGTCACCGGCCAGCTCGACGTAGTTGTCGGTGCCGACGAAGGTCGGCGGTGTCATCCCGTCCCACCGGGTGACGGAGAACCAGAAGCCCTGGAGCGCCGGCCAGAACACCCAGACGCTCTCGACCGCGAACGGCACCAGGACGAACGCCACCAGCAGCGGCGACAGTCGAGCCGACCGTCGCCGCCGCCGGGTGGGGGTGACCGAAGTCGTGGAGATCGTTGCTGTCACGTCAGCCCTTGAAGACCTTCTCGGCGCCGGCCTGCCACTCCCGCAGGATCGCGTCGATCTGGTCCGGCTTGTCGATGAACTTGGTCAGCGCGGTGTCCGCCGTCGGCTGGAGCGCGTCGCTGGAGTCGCGGTTGAAGAACTGGGTCAGCTCCTTGGCCTCGTCCAGCATCGCCTTGCCCTTGACCACCAGCGGCGAGTCGGACGCCTTGGCCTTCGGGTTGGCCGGCAGCACGATGCCGGAGCTGGCCTTGACGTACGCCTCCTGGGCCTCGACCCCGGAGAGGTAGCTGAGCAGGGCCTTGGTGCCGGTCGGGTTGGCGGTCTTCGCGCTGGCGAAGAAGCCGTCGGTAGGTGCCTCCTCGGCCAGGGGCACCGCCGGGTCGATGATCGGGAACCGGAAGAAGTCAAGGTCGCCGAGCGCGTCCTTGGGTGCGGCGTCGGCGAAGAACGTGCCGATCAGGAACATGCCGGTCTTGCCGGCCAGCAGCGCTGTGGTCGCCTCCTGGAACGGGTACGCCTTGCCCTTGGGGTCGAAGTAGGGCAGGGCCTCGCGCCAGCGGGTGAAGACCGCCTTGACCTTCGGGTCGTCGAAGCGCTGCTTGCCGGCGAGCAACTCGCGGTGGAACGGCGCGCCGTTGATCCGGATGTTCAGGTAATCGAACCAGGCCGAGGCCACCCACGGGGTGTCGCCGAGGCCGATGCCGATCGGCGGGACGCCCTTGCTCTTCAACGTCTCGCACAGCGCCAGGAACTCGGTCCAGGTCTTCGGCTCCTGCACGCCCCACTTGGCGAAGTTGGACTTGCGGTAGAAGAAGCCCCACCAGTAGTTGTTCATCGGCACGAAGATCTGCTTGCCGCTGGCGTCGGTGGAGAGGGTGCGCAGCGACTGGGGGTAGTCGTCCAGTGACTTCCACACCTCGGAGACGTCCAGCAGCAGGTTCTTGCTGGCGTAGTCGTTGGCGACCGAGCCCGCGTACCAGGTGTAGAGGTCCGGCGGGTTGGCCGAGGTCAGGTACGTCGGCAACTGGGTCCGGAAGGTCTCCGAGGCGATCGTGTTGAGGCTCGCCGTGCCCTTGCCCTGCGCGTTGAAGGTCTCGATCAGCTTCTCCATCGCCGCCTTGGCCTGCGGCGAGGAGAGGTTGGACTGGATGGTGACAGCGCCCGAGCCGTTGCTCGTGGTCGGCCCGCTGGCGGAGCTGGCGCACGCGCTGAGGAACGAGCTGGCGCCGAGCGCGCCCAGGCCGGCGAGCCCAAGGTGGCCAAGGAATCGCCGGCGACCGGGGTCGAAGTCGCTCACGGAGGTATCCCTTCCTTTACGACACTCAGCGTCACCACGCGATGTGTCGTCCATGTGAATGCTGTGACGAGAAGGTTGCATCGGCCGTCGCCGGCTGTCAAGATATCTTCGTAATTAATGATTAGACGAGACCAAGGCGAGGGTCAGGTGGATCAGCTTATGCGTCGGCTTGAGGGCAAGAACGCGCTGGTCACTGGTGCGATGGGTGGGATCGGCACGGCCATCGCCCGGCGACTCGCCGCCGAGGGGGCAGCGGTTGCGCTACTCGACGTGACCGACCCGGCCCCGCTGGCCGAGGAACTGACAGCGCGGGGCGACCGCGCACTGTCCGTAGTGGGCGATGTCAGCGACGAAGCCGACTGGACGGCCGCCGTGAACGCCGTACGGGACCACCTCGGCCCGGTCGACATCCTGGTCAGCACCGCGTACGCCGTGCGGGTCGCCCCGGCGCACGAGACCAGCCGGCAGTCCTGGGACCAACAGCTCGGCGTCAGCCTCACCGGCTCCTTCCTCGGCGTCCGCGCCTGCCTGGACGACCTGCGGGCACGCTCCGGCGCGGTGGTGCTGATCTCCTCGGTGCACGCGCTGGTCGGGTTGCCCGGCCGACCCGCGTACGCGGCGGCCAAGGGCGGCCTGCTCGCGCTCGGCCGCCAACTCGCCGTCGAGTACGGCCCGCAGGTCCGGGTCAACACGGTGCTGCCCGGGCCGATTCTCACCGCCGCCTGGGCCGACGTGTCCGAAGAGGACCGCCAGCGAAGCATCGCGGAGACCGTCGCGAAGCGCTTCGGCACACCGGACGAGGTGGCCTCCACCGTCGCCTTCCTCGCCTCGCCGGACGCCGCCTACATCACCGGCGCGAGCCTCGTGGTGGACGGTGGCTGGACAGCGGTGAAAGCCTCGGCCTGAGAGAGATCGATACCGACCAGCGAAAAGGCCAGGAGCATTGGCACAGTACGCACGCCGCGGCGTCCACGGGCAGACAGTCGAAGCGATCGCCCGTCGCATCCTCACCGGTGAGATCGCCGCCGGCGCGACGCTGAACATCGTCGCGTTGCAGGAGGAGTTCGACGTCAGCCTCACCGCGCTCCGCGAGGCGCTGAAGGTCCTCTCGGCCAAGGGCATCGTCGACGCCCGACAGAAGCGCGGCACCTTCGTCCGACCCCGTGCGGACTGGAACCTGCTCGACGGTGACGTGATCCGCTGGCAGTTCGCCGAGGGCACCGACCAGCGGCTGCTCGACCAACTGCACGAGGTGCGCGCCATCATCGAGCCGGCCGCCGCACGGCTGGCCGCCACCCGCGCCACAGAGGACGACCTGACCGCCCTCGACCGGGCGCTGGCCGAGATGGCCCGGGCCAACGGTGATCCCGCCGCCGCCATCGCCGCCGACCTCGCCTTCCACCGCGCGCTGCTCACCGCCACCCACAACGAGCTGCTGGAACGGATGGAGGTGGTGATGGAGACCGGGCTCGCCGAACGGGACCGGCTGGTGCACGGTGGCACCCCGCACGACGACCCGGTGCCCAGCCACCGCGCCGTGGTCGACGCGCTGCGCGACCGGGACGAGACGGCGGCCGAGACCGCGATGCGTCAGTTGCTGGACAAGGCCGTCCGCGACGTCGAGAAGGTACGGGGACGAAGGGGCAGTCAGTGAAGATCGAGCGGATCGAGACCTTCCTGGTCGCGCCACGGTGGTTGTTCTGCCGGGTGGAGACCGACGACGGGCTGGTCGGGTGGGGCGAGCCGGTGGTCGAGGGCCGCGCCGAGGTGGTGCGCAGCGCGGTCGAGGTGCTCTCCGAACACCTGATCGGTGCGGACCCCCTGCGCATCGAGCAGCACTGGCAGGTGCTCACCAAGGGCGGCTTCTACCGGGGCGGCCCGATCCTCTCCAGCGCTGTCGCCGGCCTCGACCAGGCGCTCTGGGACATCGCCGGGCAGGCGTACGGCGCGCCGGTGCACGCGCTGCTCGGCGGGCACGTGCGCGACCGGGTACGGATCTACTCGTGGGTCGGCGGGGACGAACCCGGCGAGGTGGCCGACGCCGCCGCAGCGCAGGTAGCCGCCGGCCTCACCGGGATCAAGATGAACGCCTGCGGGCGACTCTCGCCGATCCCCACCTCGGCCGAGGTGGACGCGGTCATCGGCCGGGTGGCAGCCGCCCGCGAGGTGCTCGGCCCCGACCGGGACATCGCTGTGGACTTCCACGGTCGCGCCGGACTGGCCGCCGTCCGCCGGATCCTGCCCGAGCTGGCCGCCCTGCGCCCGTTCTTCGTGGAGGAGCCGGTCCTGCCCGATCAGGCTCACCACCTGCGCGACATCGTCGCCAGCACGCCGATCCCGGTGGCCACCGGCGAACGGCTCTACGGTCGGTCCGAGTTCCTCGCCCCGTTGCGGGCCGGGGTCGCAGTGGTCCAACCGGACCTGTCGCACGCCGGTGGGATCTCCGAGGTCCGCCGGATCGCCGCGCTGGCCGAGACGTACGGCGCGCTGCTCGCCCCGCACTGCCCGCTCGGCCCGATCTCCCTGGCGGCCAGTCTCCAGGTGGCCTTCGCGACGCCGAACTTCCTGATCCAGGAGCAGAGCATCGGCATCCACTACAACGCCGGCTCGGAATTGCTCGACTACCTGGTCGACCCGGAGCCGTTCCGGTTCGTGGACGGGCACATCGCCCGCCTCGACCGGCCCGGCCTGGGCATCACCGTCGACGAGGCGGCGGTCCGCAAGGCCGCCCAGACGCCCCACGCCTGGCGCAACCCGGTCTGGCAGCACGCCGACGGGTCCTTCGCCGAGTGGTGACCGACGCGCGGCCGGTGGCCCTGCGGGTGGCGTACGACGCGGCGCACGGCGGTCGGTGGACGAGTGTGCGCGGCGGCGGCCGGGAGTGGCTGTGGCGTGGCCCGGAACCCGGCCGGCACGAGGTACGCCCCGACGACGCGTTCGTCGACGCCGGTGGGCTGGAGGAGTGCCTGCCCACAGTGCGCGGCGAGCCCGACCACGGCGAGGTGTGGTCGCGGCAGTGGCGCAGCGGCGGCCCTGAAACCTTGGTCATCGAGCGGCCGACGTTCACGCTGAGCCGGCGGATCACCGACGACGGTGGCGTGGTGGTTGCCGACTATCGGCTGGCCGCCGACCCCGGTTACCGTTTCGTGTGGGCCGCACACGCCCTGCTCGGCCTCTCCCCCGAGGCTCATCTCGACGCCCCCGCCGGCACGCCCACCCGGCTGCATCCGGAGGCCGCCGCACTCCTGCCGCCGGGCGTCTGGCCCACCGGTAGCCCGTGGCTGACCGGGCCGTGGCCCGCTCCCGCCGGGCTGACGCTGGACACCTTCGGCCCGGACGACGGGACCGCGCTCGGCGCGGTGCTGCTCGACTGCGACCGGGTGCAGGTGATCGACGGAGCCGACCGTCTGACCATGGAGCTGGAGTGCGCCGGCCAGCCCCGCAGCACCGCGCTCTGGCGCAACCTGGGCGGCTGGCCGGCCGACTGCCCCTACCGCAGCATCGGTGTCGAACCGATGCTCGGCAGCGCCTTCGACCTGGCCGACGCCGGCCCCTCCGACGCGGCGGTCGTCCCGCCCACCGGAGAGGTCACCTGGCGACTCACCATCTCCGCCCACCGCAACCACTGAGGACACCGTGATGAACCTGCTCGACGAGCTGCGTACCCACCGGCTGTTGGCCATCGTGCGCGGCCCGGACCCGGCCGCCGCGCTGACCGCCGTGCTCACACTGGCCGAGAGCGGCGTCGCCCTGGTCGAGGTCTCGCTGACCAGCACCGACGCGCTCGGCGTCATCCGACGCGCCCGGGCCGCCCTCGGACCCGGCTACGCCCTGGGCGCCGGCACCGTGCTCAGCGCCGAGGACGCCCGCGCGGCGGCCGATGCGGGGGCCGGCTTCCTGGTCACGCCGGCCATCGCGGCGAGCCTCGCCGAGGGCGGCCGGCTCGGCCTGCCGGTGCTCGCCGGTGCCCTCACCCCCACCGAGGTGGTGCAGGCCACCGACGGCGGGGCCGCCGCGATCAAGCTCTTCCCTGCCTCGTTCGGCGGGCCCGACTACCTCGGCGCCCTGCGCGACCCGTTCCCCGGTACCGCGTTCGTGCCGGTCGGTGGGGTCGACGCGGACGGTGCGCGACGCTACCTGGCACGGGGAGCGGTCGCTGTCGGCGTCGGTTCCCCGCTGCTCGGCGACGCCGTCCGTGGCGGCGACCAGGTGGCGCTGCGGGAGCGCGCCGCCGCCTTCCTCGCGGCGGTCCGGCAATGACCGACCTGCTCACGCTCGGCGAGACGATGGCGGCGTTCCGCACCACCGGCCCGCTGCGACTGGGCGGCACCGCCAGCATCTCCGTCGCCGGATCCGAGTCGAATGTGGCGATCGGCGTGGCCCGGCTCGGCCACCGGGCCGCCTGGGTCGGCGTCACCGGCGCCGACGAGCCCGGCGAACTGGTCCGCCGTACGCTGCGCGCGGAGGGTGTCGACCTGACCTGGTCCCGGGTCGACGCGACCGCCCCCACCGGCCTGATCCTCTTCGAGAACCGGGTCGCCGACATCAACCGGGTCACCTACCACCGTGCCGGGTCGGCCGGCTCCCGGCTGGGCCCGACCGACGTGACACCTGCCTTCGACGCGCCCGGGCCACCACCCCGGCTGCTGCACGTCACCGGCATCACCTGCGCGCTCGGCGTCGAGCCGTACCAGGCGGTGGTGGAAGCCGTGCGGCGTGCCCGCGCGGCCGGCAGCACGATCTGCCTTGACGTCAACCACCGCAACCGGCTCTGGTCGGTCGCCGAGGCCGCCGCCGCGCTGCGCCCACTGCTGCCCTCGATCGACCTGGTGATCGCCTCCGACGACGAGTTGGCGGTGCTGACCGACGCCACCGACCCGGCCACGGCGCTACTCTCGGCCGGCGTCACCGAGGTAGTGGTCAAGCACGGCGGAGACGGCGCGACCAGCCACAGCGCGGCCGGCGTCATCCACCGTCCAGCCCGGACGGTGCCGGTGGTGGACACCGTCGGCGCTGGCGACGCGTTCGTCGCCGGGCTGCTCTCCGGCTGGCTCGACGGCCTCGACGCGTCGGCCCGACTGGACCTGGCCGTCACCACCGGCGCGTTCGCGGTCGCCACCCGGGGTGACTGGGAGGGCCTGCCCGACCGGACCGAGCTGGCGCTGCTCGACCACGGCCCTGGCGGTACGGTCCGCTGACGATCCTTTGGAGGAACACCATGGAGCTGACCGAGCCGACCGTCTGGAGCACCGACCGACTGGAGTTGGGTGAGGGCCTGCGTTGGGTCGACGACCGGCTGGTCCTGGTCGACCTGCTGGCCGGGCGACTGTTGGAGACCGACGGCGACGCCCCGAGCCCGCTGCGGGAGCTGCGCCGCCTCGACGTGCCGCTCGGCGCGGTCGCCCCGATGGCCGACCGACCCGGTGAATGGCTGGCCGCCGCCGGGACCGGCGTCACGGTGCTGCCCGCCACCGGCGACCCCCGACCGGTCACCGACCTGGTGGGCGAGGCACCCGAGCCGACCCGGATGAACGACGCGGTCGCCGACCCGCACGGCCGCTTCTGGGCTGGCAGCATGACGTACGCGATGGTGCCCGGCGGAGGCACGCTGTTCCGCCTCACACCGGGCGCCGAGCCGGTCCCCGCCGTGACCGGGCTGACCATCCCGAACGGGCCGGCGTTCGACGCGACCGGCACCACCATGTACCTGGCCGACACCCCGCTCGGCCAGATCGACCGGTTCACAGTCGACCCCGCCACCGGGGCCCTGCGCGGGCGGGAGCCGTTCCTGCGGCTGTCCCCCGCCGACGGCGGCCCGGACGGCATGACGCTCGACGCGGCCGACCACCTCTGGATCGCGCTGTGGGGCGGCTCGGCGGTACGCCGCTACCGGCCGGACGGCACCCTCGACCGGGAGATCCGGCTGCCGACCAAGCAGCCGGCCGGTATCTGCCTCGGCGGCCCCGACCTGCGGCGACTCTTCATCGGCACCGCCCGGGTGGGGCTGGACTCGCCGGGCCCGCAGGACGGCGCGCTGCTCGCGGTGGACGTCCCGGTGCCCGGACTGCCCGCCGCCCGGGCCGCCGCGCCAGCGAGCTGATCGGAGGCATACCGGACGCCAGGGCGGGAACAAGCGCCGTAACAGTCGACCGGTAGGGAGCGAGCCGATGAGCACCGTGGAGCGGACGTCATGAACGGGCCGGTCGGCGACGAGCCGATGGGCGAACTGGAACTGGTGCACACCTTCACCGGCCCGATGCCGACCGGGGTGAGCGTCTCGCACCGGGGCCGGATCTTCGTCAACTTCCCGAAGTGGGGCGACGAGGTGCCGGCCACAGTCGTCGAGCTGCGCGACGGCCAGGAGATGCCCTACCCCGACCAGGCGTGGAACGACCCGTCCGGCGACGACGACGCGGGCGCGTTCGTCTCGGTGCAGAGCATCGTGGTGGACCCGGCGGACCGGCTCTGGGTGCTGGACACCGGCAGCCCGATGTTGCAACCCACCAAGCCGGGCGGCCCGAAGCTGGTCCGGGTCGACCTGGACACCGACACCGTCGCCCAGGTGATCACCTTCCCGGCGGACGTGGCGCTGCCGACGACGTACCTCAACGACGTCCGCTTCGACCTTCGGCGGGGCGAGGCGGGGGTCGCCTACATCACCGACTCCGCGTTCGCCGGGCCGAACGGGATCATCGTGGTGGACCTGGCCAGCGGGGCCTCCTGGCGGCGGCTGCACGACCACCCGTCCACCAAGGCGGAGCCGCTGACGTCGTTCCGTCCGATTGTCGAGGGCCGACCGTTCCTGGAACGACCGGCCGACGGACCGCCGAGGCCGGTGGGCATGGGCTCCGACGGCATCGCCATCTCCGCCGACGGCACCCGGCTCTACTACTGCCCGTTGGCGTCCCGGCGCCTTTACAGCGTGTCCACCGAGGCGCTGGCCGACCCGGGCGTCACCCAGGAGGCGGTCGCCGCGACGGTTGTCGACGAGGGCGACCGGGGCACCGCCTCGGACGGGTTGGAGAGCGACGACGCCGGGCGGCTCTACATCACCTCGTACGAGCACAACGCTGTGCTACGTCGACTGCCCGACGGCGAGTACGAGACGCTGGTCCACGACCCGCGACTGCTCTGGCCGGACACCATGTCGGTGGCCACCGACGGGTACCTCTACGTCACCGCCAACCAACTGCACCGGCAGCCGCAGTACCAGCGCGGCAAGGACCTGCGGCGCAAGCCGTACGCGCTGTTCCGCACCCGCATCGACGCCGGCCCGGTGCTGCTGCGCTGAGGCGAGGTTGCCCCCGCTTCCCATGATCAGGTGATGAAAAGCAGGTCTCCGAGCCGTTCTTGACCTACTTTTCATCACTTGATCACCAGACCACGACGTCGTGACGACGGGGACGGCCACTTCTGCACGTTTGGCGTGCGTTACGCGGACGTATTACGCCGCGGACGTACCGGTCGAGACGGCGGACATCGTCCTGCCGGGCGGGCGGTACGAATTGGTGTACCGCGTCCCGGTGGACTGAGCCCGCCCCAGCCCTCAACTCTTTGGCAGATTGCGGTCCAGGAGGTCGAACAGGGCGGCCCAGTGCCGCTCGGTGGCCTGCTCGTCGTACGCCGGGGTGTCGGCCATGGTGTAGCCGTGGTGCGCCCCGGTGTACACCTCGGAGCGGTAGCGCACCCCGGCGGCGTCGAGCGCCTTCTCCAGCGTGGCGATCTGCTCGGGCGTCATCGACTGGTCGGCGTCGGCGTGCCCGAAGTACACCTCGCCGGTGATCGAGGCGACGCCCCGGTGTGGGCTGTCCGGCGCCTCGGTGACGATCCGCCCGCCGTGGAAGCTCGCGATCGCGGCGATGCGGTCCGGGTGCGCCTCGATGGCCCGCAGCGCGTTCGTGCCGCCCATGCAGTAACCGGTGATGGCGACCGGGCCCGGTCGGACGTCGTCGCGGGCGGCCAGGAAGTCGAGGAACGCGGCGGTGTCCCGGCTGATCACGTCGGGGGTCAACGCGCCGACCAGCGGCATGATCTTCTCGAAGAGGGCGCCGCGCTGGTCGGCCTCGCCGAGGCGGGACAGGTCGAACAGGGGTGCCCGACCGGCCCGGTAGAACAGGTGGGGCGTCAGCACCAGGTAGCCGCGTTCGGCGATCCGCTCGGCCATCTCGACCAGGCGGGGGCGCGGCCCGAAGGCGTCCATGAAGAGCAGCACCGCCGGGAACGGGCCGTCGCCGTCCGGTCGGGTCAGGCTCGCGTCCGCCACTCCGTCACTGGTCGGGATGTCCACCGTCGTCGTCAGCACCGTGCCTCCTCGTACGCCGATCTTGGTCCGTTCCGAACGTTACTCGCCGTGTCGGCACCCCCGTCGGGCAGCCGCGTGAACGGGGCGTCAAGAAGTCGATCGGGCACGGATCCGACGCCGGTCAGGCGCGGACGAAGCGGACCGCGTCGGCGACCACGTACCCGTCGGTGTCCTCGGTACGGATCAGCACGCTGCCATCGCTGCCCGCCGTGAACGGGTAGGTGCCCAGTGCCACCCACTGGCCGCCGGACTGCCGCTGGTCCACCGTCGTGGTGACCAACCCCCCGGAGTACGCGATGTCCACCGGCACGTTCGTCGCCCGGTTCGGGTGCCCGGTCCAGCGCAGCTGCACCGTCCACGACCCGGAGGCGGGCAGTGTCGGCCGGAACCGCAGCCGGTTGACGCCCTTGCCGACGTTGCCGTCGTGCTCGTAGTCCGGGCCGTAGTAGCCACCGGTGCTGGTGCTGCGCAGCCACGTCCCGGCCCGGGTGATCCCGCTGGCCGCCGCGTTGTCCAGGATCACCTCGCTGGTGCTGCCCCACTCCAGCACCGCGCCGTCCTGGCGCAGCCGGGTCTGGAGGGCGGGCACGGAGACGGCCTGCACGGCGAGGTTCCCGGCGAGGGCCAGGGACGCCGCGGTGGCAGCAGCCTGCCCGAGGATCATGAACACGGGTTCCATCCGGATCGAGCCGTACGCGATGTGACTCGCCGAGAGGCAGACCGGCACCAGCAGGTTGGCGCACTGCGCCTGGTGCGGCACTATCGCGCGGTAGCTCACCGGGTACGGCGCCGGCACGCCGATCTGCACGTCCCCCTCGTTGCGGACCTTGCCGTCGACTAACACCCGCTGACAGTTGTGCGAGTCCATCGTGTAGCTGGCCAGGCCCACCGAGTCGGTGGCGCGTACCCGGCCCCGACAGTCGGCCTCGGTCATCACGTACGCGGAGATCATCCGGCGGGCCTCGCGGATGTAGAGCATCGGTGGCCAGCCGCCCGTGCCGGTGAACTCGTCCACCGGCAGTCCCCACCGGGCGGTCGAGTCGCGCACCGACGCCGGCAGTCGGCTGTCGTTGGCCAGGAACCACATCAGCCCCTGCTGGTAGCTGCGGTGCTCGGCGATGATGCTCTCCCGCGTCGCCCAGCTCGCCGTCGGGTACGCGTAGTTGAAGCCGATGTTGTCGGTCGACACGGCGCCGTTGTTGTTGGAGTCGGTCTTTCCGCCGCCTACCGAGTGGGTGGTGAAGTACGGCCCCGCGTAGCCGGCCTGGATGTGCCGCAGCAGCAGCTCGTAGCGGATCGGGTCGTAACCGGACGGCTTGCCGAACGGGATCCGGTTGGCCGCCTGGGTCAGGCACATCCGGAAGCAGTACGCCTGGATGCGGTCGTCGCCGCTGCCCTGCGGGGCGAGCGGAACGGCGGAGATGCCCGGCAGCAGCCCGCTGGCGGGCGAACCGGCCGTCACGTACGGGTCGACGGGGTAGGCGAACTGGTGGGTGTTGCGCGACTGCACCCCGTTGATCGTCTCGCCGTAGGTGTCGTTGGACTCCCGCCCGACGGTGAACCCCACCCCGGCCATTGCCAGCAGATCGCCCTCGTAGGTGGCGTCGACGAACACCCCGCCCCGGTAGATCGACCCGTCCTCGGTGCGCAGCTCGGTGATCCGGTTCCCGGTCCGGCCCAGGCTGGCCAGCCGGGCGTCGACGACCACCGGGACGCCCGCCTCGGCCAGCATCTCGGCGAAGACGGTGGTGGCGACGTGCGGTTCGAAGGTCATCCGCAGCGGTGACGTCGAGGTGAGGGTTCCGCCGTGGTACTTCACGTACACCCGGCGGTAGAACTCGGCGGCCAGCCCGCCGATGGACGCCTGGACGCCGGTGTCGGTGGCGCCCAGCCCGGCGGTGCTCAACCCGCCGACGTGGCCGGTGGGCTCCACCACCACTGCGGTACGCCCGAGCCGGCGCATGGTGATAGCGGCGGCCAGCCCGCCGGAGGTGGCGCCGTAGACGACAAGGTCGGCGGTGGTGACGGCGGCTCGGGCGGGGGCGGCCCGGAACGGGTCGGTGAGGCCGGCCAGGACGAGGCCGGCACCGCCGGCGACCAGCAGCCGACGACGGGACAGGGGCAGGGGCACGGACACGGCGGGCTCCCGAGGGGTAACCGGTGAAGGGGACGGTTACAGAAGCACGCCGCTGCCGCTGCTAACAGAAATTCTTCAATGTCCACAGGCGGGTGTCAACGGGGTCAGGGGCGGTAGCGGTAGCCCATTCCCGGTTCAGTGATGAGGTGGCGAGGGCGGGCCGGGTCGTCCTCCAGTTTGCGCCGCAGCTGGGCCAGGTACTGCCGCAGGTAGTTGGTCTCGTTCTGGTATTCCGGCCCCCACACGTCCTGGAGGAGCTGACGTTGGCTGACCAGCTTGCCGGGGTGACGCAGCAGCTTCTCCAGCACGCTCCACTGGGTGGGGGTCAGCTTGACCTCGGTGCCGTCGTCCCGCAGCACGCTGTGGTCGGCCAGGTCGACTGTGTGCTGGCCGATCCGCAGGGCCGGCACCGCTTCGCTGGGCGTGCCGAGGCGGCGGGTCACCGCGCGGATGCGGGCCAGCAACTCCTCCACCCCGAACGGCTTTGTCACGTAGTCGTCCGCGCCAGCGTCCAGCGCCGCGACCTTGTCCTCGCTGCCGGCTCGGCCGGAGAGCACGATGATCGGCACTGTGGTCCACCCGCGCAGGCCCCGGATCACCTCCACGCCGTCGATGTCGGGCAGGCCGAGGTCCAGCACCACCAGGTCGGGTGGGTGGCTGGCGGCGGCCTTCAACGCGGCGGCTCCGGTGCCGGCGACGTCCACGTCGTAGCGGCGGGCGCGCAGGTTGATGCGCAGCGCGCGCAGGATCTGCGGTTCGTCGTCGACGACCAGGATGCGCGTCATTCCTGCGGCCCCTCCGAGCTGGTCGGCGCGGCGGGCAACCGCAGCACCATGGTGAGCCCACCACCGGGGGTGGTCTCCGGGGTGATGCTGCCACCCATCGCCTCGGCCAACCCCCGGGACAGGGCAAGACCCAGACCGACGCCGGTCTGGTTGTCCCGGTCACCGAGGCGTTGGAACGGCAGGAAGACGTGCTCCCACCGGTCCTCCGGGATTCCCGGCCCCCTGTCGATCACCCGCAGCTCGACCTGACCGGCGTGGGCGCTGGCGGTGATCGTGGGCGGCTGGCCGGGCGGGCTGTACCGCAGCGCGTTGGCGACGATGTTCACCAGCACCCGTTCCAGCAGGCCCGGGTCGGCGGTGGCGGCCGGCAGGTCGGCCGGGATGTCGGTGCCGACCGTCGCGGCCACCGGGCCAAGTTCGTCAAGCGCCAGGGGTACGGCGTCCTCCAGGCCGATCGCGGTCGCCGAGATGCCCAGCACGCCCGCCTGGAGCCGGCTCATGTCCAGCAGGTTGCCGACCAGCCGGGCAAGCCGGTCCAGCGACTCCTCCGCGGTCTCCAGCAACTCCTCGCGGTCGGACTCGTCGAACTCGATGTCGTGGCTGCGCAGGCTGGTCACTGCCGCCTTCGCGGACGCCAGCGGCGTACGCAGGTCGTGGCTGACCGCCGCGAGCAGCGCGGTGCGCATCCGGTCCGCGGCGGCGAGTGGCCGGGCGGTGGCGGCCTCCTCGGCGAGCCGTTCCTGGCGCAACGCGACGGCGGCCTGGGCGGCGAACGCCTCGACGATCCGCCGATCAGCGGCCTCCAGTCGTCGGCCGCTGAGCACGACGGTGATCCGGTCGTCGACCGGCACCGCGGTCTCGCCGCCGTCGGGCGTGCCGGCCGGCTGCTCGCCGACGCTGGCCACCACACACCAGGCGTGCTCCTCGCGGGCCCGCTCCGGCCGTCCACCAGCCTCCTCGGCCAGCTCCAGCACGCTCACCGCGCGCAGCCCGAAGGTCTCCCGGAGCTGATCCAGCAGGGCGGGCAGGGGTCGTTCGCCGCGCAGCACCCCACCGGCGACGGCGGCGAGGGTCTGCGCGTCGGCGGCGGCGCGCGCGGCCTCCCGGGTACGCCGGGCGGCCACGTCGACGATCCAGCTCACCGCGAGGGCCACCCCGACGAAGACGGCCAGGGCGAGGAGGTTGTCCGCCTCGGCGATGGTCAGCGTGCGAAAGGGCGGGGTGAAGAACCAGTTGAGCAGCAGCGAGCCGCCGAGCGCGGCGACCAGGGCCGGCCACACCCCGCCAACCAGCGCGACCCCGACGACCCCGGCGAGGAACAGCAGGATGTCGTTTGTCAGCGTCAGGTCGGGCAGTGTCTTCAGCAGCACTGTGAGCAGCGGCATGCCCAGCACCGCCAGGCCGAAGCCGAGCAGCCGGCGGCGTCGGGACAGCGCCGCCGGAACCGCCGCCGCCCGGCGGCCCTTGCCGGCCTGCTTGTGGGTGACCAGGTGCACGTCGATCGAGCCGGAGAGCGCTGTGGTGGTCACCCCGACACCCCTGGCGAAGATCTGCGCGAGGCGACCCCGCCGGCTGGCCCCGAGCACCAGCTGGGTGGCGTTCACGCCCTGGGCGAAGTCCAGCAGCGCGGCCGGCACGTCGGTGCCGAGCACCTGGTGGTACGTGCCGCCCAGGCTCTCCACCAGCACTCGTTGCCGGGCCAACTGGGCCGGGTCGGCGCCGGCCAGGCCGTCGCTGCGGGCCACGTGCACGGCGAGCAGGTCGGCGCCCTTGCTGCGGGCCGCGACCCGGGCAGCCCGACGGATCAGCGTCTCACCCTCCGGGCCACCGGTCAGCGCTACCACCACCCGTTCCCGGGCCTCCCAGGTGGCAGCGATCCCCTGCTGGCTGCGGTAGCGGTCGAGCTGCTCGTCGACCTTGTCCGCCAGCCAGAGCAGCGCCAGCTCGCGCAGCGCGGTGAGGTTGCCGACCCGGAAGTAGTTGCCCAACGCGGCGTCGATCTTGTCGGGTCGGTAGATGTTGCCGTGCGCCATCCGCCGGCGCAGCGCCTCCGGGGTCATGTCGACAAGCTCGACCTGCTCGGCGGCGCGGACGATCTCGTCGGGCACTGTCTCCCGCTGGGTGGTGCCGGTGATCTGCGCGACGACGTCGTTCACCGACTCCAGGTGCTGCACGTTGACAGTGGAGAGCACGTCGATCCCCGCGTCGAGCAGCTCCTGGACGTCCTGCCAGCGCTTGTCGTGCCGGGAGCCGGGAATGTTGGTGTGCGCCAACTCGTCGACCACGGCGATCTGCGGCCGGCGGGCCAGCACCTCGTCCAGGTCCATCTCGGTGAACTCGACGCCCCGGTAGGTCATCGTGCGGCGGGGCACCTGCTCCAGGTCGCCGAGCATCTCGGCGGTGTGCTGGCGGCCGTGGGTCTCCACGAAGCCGATCACCACGTCGGTGCCGCGCGCGGCCCGCCGCTGGGCCTCCTCCAACATGGCGTACGTCTTGCCGACGCCGGGGGCCGCCCCCAGATAGATGCGCAGTTCTCCGCGTGGCACGGGGACCATCCTCCCTGGTCAGATCGGCGGGCGGGGCCGCGCCGGTCGGCCCGGCCCCGCCCGCGAGGTGCTCAGCGTGCCGCGAACTGCTTGTCGAGCGCGAGGTTGAGCTCCAGCACGTTGACGCCGGGCGCGCCCAGGAAGCCGAGCCCTCGCCCGCCGGTGTGCTCCTCGACCAGCTTGCGGACCGCCGCCGGGTCCACGCCGCGCTCCCGCGCGACCCGGTTCACCTGTAGTTCGGCGTACGCCGGGCTGATCTGCGGGTCGAGGCCGCTGGCGCTGGCGGTGACCGCGTCGGCGGGCACCACCGGGTCGGCGGGCGCGTCGCCCCGGATCGGTGTGACCACCCCACCGGCGGCGACGTAGTCCTCGCCGGGCTGGGCCGGCTCCACCGCGACACCCTGGTACTCGGAGACGAAGGGAGTGGTCGGGGCGGCCTGGTTGACGCTGACCACCCGGGTGACCGGACCGGTCAGACCGTCGGCGCGGAACACCGCGAGCACAGCGCCCACCCCGTCGTCGGTGCAGTACGGGCGCCGGCCGTCGACACCGTTGAGCTCGCCGACCGACTTGCTGCGCCCGCACACCTGGGTGAGCAGGCTCTCGCTGGATGCCTCCGGGTCGGTGGCAAGGGTGTCGACAACGCTCTCCGGGCCCAGGTTGCTGGCCGAGGTGGCCGTCGGGTCGTAGCCGTCACCGGCGGCGGAGGGGCGGGACTGGAAGTACCGGGCGACGGGGTTGCCGTCCGCGTCGGTGAAGGACTGGCCGATCAGCGCGCTGCCGACAGTCGTCCCGCCCGAGGTGATCAGCGAGCCGTCGGTCCTGTGGTTGAGGCCGGGCAACTGACCAACAGCTACCAGGGCCAGCGGGTAGACCAGGCCGAGCAGCACCGTGAAGACGAGTACGGCGCGCAGCGCGGCGAGGTGTTGGGCGATCCAGGTGGGTAGGCGCATCACGAAATCCCCGGGATGAACTGGATGAGCAGGTCGATGAGCTTGATCCCGATGAACGGCACGATGATGCCGCCCAGCCCGTAGACCAGCAGGTTGCGGCTGAGCAGCTTCGACGCGGCGGCCGGCCGGTACCGCACGCCCCGCAGGGCGAGCGGGATCAGCGCGATGATCACCAGGGCGTTGAAGATGACGGCGGACAGGATCGCCGACTCCGGGCTGGCCAGCCGCATGATGTTCAGGGCGTCCAGGCTCGGGTAGAGGCCGGCGAACATGGCCGGGATGATCGCGAAGTACTTCGCGATGTCGTTGGCGATGCTGAAGGTGGTCAGCGCGCCGCGGGTGATCAGCAACTGCTTGCCGATCTCCACGATCTCGATCAGCTTCGTCGGGTCGGAGTCGAGGTCGACCATGTTGCCGGCCTCCTTCGCGGCCGACGTACCGGTGTTCATCGCCACCCCGACGTCGGCCTGCGCGAGCGCCGGCGCGTCGTTGGTGCCGTCACCGGTCATCGCGACCAGCCGGCCACCCTCCTGCTCCCGCTTGATCAGCGCGAGCTTGTCCTCCGGCGTCGCCTCGGCCAGGAAGTCGTCCACCCCGGCCTCGTCGGCGATCGCCTTCGCGGTCCGCGGGTTGTCGCCGGTGATCATCACGGTTCGGATGCCCATCCGGCGCATCTCGTCGAACCGCTCCCGCATGCCGGACTTGACCACGTCCTTGAGGTGGATGACGCCCAACGCACGGGCGGGCGCACCGTCGACGTGCTCGGCGACCACCAGCGGGGTACCGCCGGTGCCACTGATCGCGTCCACGATCTCGCCGACCTGCTCGGTCGGGTGGCCGCCGTTCTCCCGTACCCACTTCATCACCGCGGCGGCGGCGCCCTTGCGGACCCGGCGGGCCGTGCCGACCGCGCCGCCGTCGACGCTGGCGTCCGGGGTGAGGTCGACGCCGCTCATCCGGGTCTGCGCGGTGAACGGTACGAAGGTGGCGTGCGGCATCACGCCGGGCTCGCGCTCGCGCAGCCCGAACTCGTTCTTCGCCAGGACGACCACCGAGCGCCCCTCCGGGGTCTCGTCGGCCAGGCTGGACAGCTGCGCGGCGTCGGCGAGCGCCGCGGCGTCGACCCCCTCGACCGGTACGAACTCGGCTGCCTGCCGGTTGCCCAACGTGATGGTGCCGGTCTTGTCCAGCAGCAGGGTGTTGACGTCGCCGGCCGCCTCGACGGCCCGGCCGCTCATGGCCAGCACGTTGCGCTGCACGAGGCGGTCCATGCCGGCGATGCCGATGGCGGAGAGCAGCGCGCCGATGGTGGTGGGGATCAGGCACACCAGCAGCGAGATCAGCACCACGCCGGTGACGCCGGAGTCGGTGATCGCCCCGCTGTCCGGTGCGGCAGCCTGGTACGCCTTGGAGAAGATGGCCAGGGGCTGGAGGGTGACCACTGCCAGCAGGAAGATGACGGTGAGCGCGGCGAGCAGGATGTTCAGCGCGATCTCGTTCGGTGTCTTCTGCCGGTTGGCCCCCTCGACCAGGGCGATCATCCGGTCGATGAAGCTCTCCCCCGGCTTCTGGGTGATCTTGACGATGATCTGGTCGGAGAGCACCTTGGTGCCGCCGGTGACAGCGCTGCGGTCGCCGCCGGACTCCCTGATGACCGGTGCCGACTCTCCGGTGATGGCCGACTCGTCGACGCTGGCGATGCCCTCGACGATGTCGCCGTCGCCGGGGATGATGCCGCCGGCTTCGACGAGTACGACGTCGCCCTGACGCAGGTCCGGCGCCGGCACCGCCTCGTCGCGGTAGGTGTTGGCCCGCGCGCCCGGCTTCCAGTCGATCAGTCGGGTGGCGATGGTGTCCTTCTTCGCCTGCCGCAGGGTCGCGGCCTGGGCCTTGCCCCGACCCTCGGCGACTGCCTCGGCCAGGTTGGCGAAGACCACTGTCAGCCAGAGCCAGACGGTGATCGCCCAGGCGAACACCGACGGGTCGAGCACCGCCAGGACTGTGGTGAAGGCCGCGCCGACCTCGACGATCAGCATCACCGGGTTGCGCCACAGGGTGGTGGGGTTGAGTTTGCGTACGGCGTCCGGCAGGGATCGGATCAACTGCTGGGGGTCGAGCAGGCCTCCGCCGATCCGTCTGCCCTGGTCGGCTGCTGTGGCGAGCTGCCCGGATGTCACGGACATGTCCTCGTTCCTCATGATGGTCAGAGCCCCTCTGCCAGCGGGCCGAGCGCGAGCGCGGGCAGGAAGGTCAGCGCGACGAGGACCACGGTGACGCCGACGACCATGCCGATGAACAGCGGTCGGTGGGTCGGCAGGGTGCCCTCGGACGCGGGGGTGGGTGCCTGGCGGGCCAGCGAGCCGGCCAACGCGAGCACGAAGATCAGCGGCAGGAACCGGCCCAGCAGCATGCACAACCCGAGCGCGGTGTCCCACCAGGTGGTGTTGACGGTGATGCCGCCGAACGCGGAGCCGTTGTTGTTGCTGGCCGAGGTGAACGCGTACAGCACCTCGGAGAGGCCGTGCGGGCCGACGTTGAGCGCCGTGGAGTTGTTGCCGGTGCCGAACGCCGCCGCCGTGCCGACGAGCACCAGGATCGGCGTGATCAGGAAGTACAGCGAGGCGAACTTGATCTCGCGCGACCCGATCTTCTTGCCCAGGTACTCGGGCGTGCGGCCCACCATCAGGCCGGCCACGAAGACGGTGATCACCGCGAGGATGAGCAGGCCGTACAGCCCCGAGCCGGTGCCGCCCGGCGCGACCTCGCCGAGCATCATGTTGACCATCGTCATCATGCCGCCGAGCGAGGTGAACGAGTCGTGGAACGAGTTCACCGCACCGGTCGAGGTGAGCGTGGTGGCGGCGGCGAAGGTGGCCGAGTTCGACACGTCGAACCGCACCTCCTTGCCCTCCATCGCCGCGCCGACCGCCTGCGGCACGGTGCCGTGCCCGGCCAGCTCGAAGATGTTGGTGATGGCGACGCTGAGGAACGCGAGGATGCCCATCACGGCGGCGATGGCGTAGCCCTGCCGGTTCTGCCCGACCATGCGGCCGAAGACCCGGGGCAGGCTGAACGGGATCAGGAAGATCAGGAAGATCTCCAGCCAGTTCGTCCAGGTGGTGGGGTTCTCGAACGGGTGCGCGCTGTTGACGTTGTAGAAGCCGCCACCGTTGGTGCCCAACTCCTTGATCACTTCCTGGCTGGCGACCGGCCCGCCGGTGATGGTCTGGGTGCCACCGGTCAGCGTGCTCACGTCGGTGCCGGCGGACAGGTTCTGCACCGCCCCGCCGATCATCAGCGCGATGGCGCCGAGCACCGCGATCGGCAGCAGGATCCGCAGCGTGATCCGGGTCAGGTCGACCCAGAAGTTGCCGAGCTGCCCGGTGCGGCTGCGGGCGAAGCCGCGTACCAACGCCACCGCCACAGCGATGCCGACCGCCGCCGAGACGAAGTTCTGCACCGCCAGGCCGGCCATCTGCACCAGGTGGCCCATCGTCGACTCACCCGAGTACGACTGCCAGTTCGTGTTGGTCACGAACGACACGGCGGTGTTCCACGCGCCGTGCGGAACCACCGGGTCGAAGCCCAGCGACAGCCACAGGTGGTTCTGCACCCGCTGGAACAGGTACAGGAACAGGATCGATACCGCGGAGAACGCCAGCACGCTGCGGGCGTACACGCCCCAGGTCTGCTCGGCGGTCGGGTTGACCCCGACCAGTCGGAAGATGCCCCGCTCGACCCGCGACTGCTTGGTGCCGGAGACCGCCCGGAACATGTAGTCGCCGAACGGCTTGTAGACGGCGACGAGGGCCGCCACCAGCGTCAACACGAAGATGACGCCCGCTGTTGTCATGGTCATCAGAAGCGCTCCGGAAACAGCAGCGCGAACACCAGGAACGCGCCCAGGACGACCGCGAGCACCAGACCGACGGCGTTTACCGCGTTCACAGCTTCTCCACCGCCCGGACCACCAGGGCGAGCACTGCGAACAGCACCACCGTCAGGACCACGAACACCACGTCAGACACGCTGACTCCTCAGCCGGAAAGGTTCGTCGCGACCGCCTTCCGGTCGCGCCGGGCAATCAAAGCCCCACCACCCACCGGACGGCACGAGTCATAACGCGACCATGACGGCGGCGAACCTTTTCTTGACGTGGTTTTCACACCGAGCTGCTGATCAGGTGAAATGCGGCACAGAGGCGCGTCAGCCGGAGCGACGAGGGTCGGCTGTCCGCCCTTTGCTCTGCTTCAACGGAGGCGACAGCGAGGCGCCAAAACTGTTGCGCCGGTTGAAGCAGAGCAAAGGGCTCGAAGGGGGTGGGCGGCGGGTCAGGCCGGACGGCGGGCCACCAGCACGTCGCGCATGATCGACTGGTCCACCCGGTGCCGCAGCGCGCGGTAGGGCTCGGCGTCGACCACTGTCAGGCCGGCGTCGGCCAACGCCGCCGCCGCGTCGTCCCGACTGGCGACGTGGGTGTTCCAGGAGATCCCGAGCGCACCGCCGGGACGCAACAACCGGGCCCAGACCGGCGCGGCGTCCGCGAGCAACGCCAGCGGGTCGCGGGTCAACCCCTGCCCAGCGGTACGACTGCCGTGCTGCACGCCGTACGGCGCGTCGGCGACGACCAGGTCCACGGTCTCCGGGCGGAAGAACTCCGCCGAACGGGCGGTGTCGGCGTTGACCACGTCCAGCAACTGCGTCTGGCCGGCCTTGTGCTCCTCGCGGGTCGGCGCCAACTCGATCCGCACCCGCCGGCCGACCACCTTGCGCTCCCGCCGCACCGGCCCCGACTCCAGCACCCGGTGCTTGACCCGCTTCTGCTTCAGCCAGGTGGTGATGAACGCCCGGTACGCCTCGACGTCCTTCTGGTCGCGCTCGATTCCGGCGGCGTCGAAGCCGTACATCAGCGCCTGGTTGAGGGTGGTGCCCCGACCACAGAGCGGGTCGAGCACCCGGAACCGGCGGCTGGTCATCTCGGCGGCCCAGTCCGAGGCGAGCAGTGTGACGTTGAGCAGCAGCTTGGTGAACTGCTCGTTGGTCTTGCCTGGGTACTTCTGGATGGTGAGCAGATCGTCGTCGTAACGGTCCAGACGGCTCCACTCGATCGGCCGCAACAACTCACCGACGATCTCGAACAACGCGTACCCGGCGGAGAGGTTGCCCAGGACGGCCAGGTCACGCTCGGTCAGCCCGTCACCGGTGAACGTGATGTAGGACGCCCCTCCGACGACCTCGGTGTCCAGCTCGCCGATCCGGCCGTCCAACGCCGAGCGGTCAAAGATCTCCAGCTCAGCTCGGGTGAGGTCGACTGCGGCGCGGGCGTACACCCGGTTGGTGGCGGGCAGGATCAGCAGGCCGTAACGCGTCATGATCCGGCGAGTATTCCACAACCGGTCACGGTCGCCGGGAACCGGAGCGGCTGCCGGAGCGACTACCGATACATGGGGTGTGAGCAGTGGCGGGAGGTCCTGTCCGCGCAGTTGGACGGGGAGGAGACCGCCGCCGAACTGACGGCGGTGCAGGGGCACCTGGACGGGTGTGCCGAGTGCCGGGCCTGGTTCACGGCTGCGGCGGCGGTGACCCGTCGGGTTCGTACCCGACTGGTGGTTGAGGTGCCGGACCGGACGGCGGCGATCCTTGCTGCCGCCAGCGCGGCCCCGGCCCGCCGGTCGCGGTGGCGGCGTGGGCCGCTCGTCGCCGGCCTGCGAAAGGTGCCCGGACGGGGCCAGCTCGCCGCCGGGTTGCGCGCGGCGTTCGGACGTGGCCCGCTCGTCGCCGGCCTTCGGTCGGCGCTCGGGCTGCTCGGCGCGGTGCAACTGGTGCTCGGTCTGGCCCAGGTCGGCCGGGGTGCGACCGCCGACCACCTGCACCCCACCGGCCAGCACCTGTGGCACGAGTCGGCGGCGTGGAACGTGGCAGTGGGCGCGGGCTTCCTCTTCGTGGCGTTGCGCCGCAGCCCACCCGCCGGGCTGCTGCCGATGCTCAGCGCGTTCGTCGGCACGTTGCTGCTGTTGTCGGTCAACGACCTCGCCACCGGTTCGGTGGGTGGGGAACGGCTGATCAGCCACGGCTTCCTGGTGGTCGGCTACCTGATCACGGTGCTGCTGTCCCGGCCCGGGCTGCGCCCCGGTGGGCCGGCACCGCAGCGGCAGCCGGGACCGTCGCGCTGGCGGTTCGGGGCCGACGAGGTGGACCGACCGCTGCGGGTGGTACGCCCCGACTCCTATCCGGCGCAGGCCGCCGACCGGTTCGCCGCGCCGGCGGCGCGGGCCGGTCAGGCTGCCCCGGCGGCGCACACCGGGCGGACAGACGAACGCCGGGCCGCCTGATCGGCCGAGTCAGTCCACCTGCCGCTGCCGGGCCCGGTGGGCGCGCAGGTTGGTCGGGTGCCCGCAGACGCGCACGGAGTGCCAGACCCCGCTGTTGTTGCGTGAGCGGTCGTAGAACGCCACCCGGCAGCGGGGGTTGCGGCAGGTCTTGATCCGCCGCCCGGTGTCGGCGAGCTGCGCCTCGAACAGCGCAGCGAGGACGAGCGAGACCAGCAGCTCGACCCCGGCCCCGGCGGGGTCGAGGTGGACGGATCCGCCCTGATCGAGCCGGAGCGTGGCACCGGCGGTACGAGATCCGGTCGCGCGCCGGTTCGACGCCCCGGTGGTGCCGTGTCCGGGTTCCGGCATGTGCAGCCTGGCGTCGATCCCGTCCAGCAACTCGTCGCGAAAGGTCCGTAGCGCCCGGAGTCCCGCAGGGTCGAGCGTGACGTCGGGCGCTGGGCGGCCGGCGGGCGTCGACCACTGCGCGACGGCCGACTGTGCCCATTCTGTGGCGCTGCCCGGGTCGTCCAGAAGGTCCGGTTGCCGTGGCACGCCAGCCGAGATCGTGTTGAGCAGATCCTGAACGAGCCCGAGGCCGCCCGGAGCGGGGTCGATGCCGTACCTCGCGGTGGCGGTCCACGGCCCGACCACCGCGCCTGTCGGGTGGTCGGGCATCGAAAGCGTCACCGGGTCACTTCCCGAGCAGGGCGAGGGCCCCGTACCACGCCGGCCCCGGATTGATCCAGTCTGGGTAGAGTCGCACCATCTCGTCGAAGAACTCGCGGGCGGTCTGCTTCTCGGCCAGCAGCCGCTCCACGGTCAGCAGGTACTTCCGGGTCTGGTCGATGCTTGCCGGGTCGTCGGGAAGGGCCCGATTCTTGTGGCCAGCGACGACGGCCCGGGGCGCGAGCGCCTCGACGCGGTCGAGGGCGTCGAGCCATTGCCGCAGGCCGCCGCCGACGGTCTCCGAGATGTACTGGTGAACCCCGTTGTAGACGACGTCGCCGGCGACGACCAGGCCGATCGATGGGACGTGCAGAACGGTGGTCTGATCGGTGTCGGTGTGCCCGGTCTCGACGGGCTGGATGAGGTTGCCTTCGAGCAGGAACCCCTCCGCCGGCACGGGTACCGCGTCGACAGACGTTTCCGGGATCAAGCCGGGGAAGACCCGGTCGAACAGTTCACTCCGCCCGACGGTGGCCTGCTGGTGCATCACCTGGATGGTGCCGGGCGTGGCGTAGGTGATCGCGCCGGGGAAGCGCTTGACCAGCTCCGCCGCGCCGAACCAGTGGTCGCCGTGCCCGTGGGTGGCGTAGATGTACGTCAGCCGCTTACCCGACTCGGCGATCCAGTCGCCCACCTGCGAGATCTGCTCGTGGGTGAACGGTGGATCCACCAGAAGCGCCTCCTCGGCCCCGAAGATCAAGGTGGACGAGACGGGGTTCCAGTGGAGCCGTGACCCGTCCGGCATGCGCTGGTCACCCGCTCGCATGGGGCCGTCCGAGACGAAAACCTCGTACGACAGGGCAGGAGTGGTCATGTTTCCTCCTCGGTGACGCGATGCCCGGCTCGTCGCGGGTGGGTACCCGTCGAGCAATGACATAACCGTAGCCTCTACACCTATTTCATTGCCGTCATCGCGCTCGTGGCCTACGTCACCGCCCCGTGTCACGCCCTAGCCGGGAGGCCCAGCCGGGCGCATCGGCCGGGTCAGATCCTCGTCGGCGAGGATCTGTGGGACGACCTGTTCGACGATGGTCAGCAGGGTCGTGGTGAGCAGCAGGTGCACCTGGGCGCGGGTCAGCGCGCCACGCTGGAGCCACTCCCGGGCGGTCGACGTCGCCAACCCGCAGTACGCCCGGACCATGCCGCGAAGCTCCTCATGGTGCTCGGCCTGGCCAGCCAGCCCGACGGCGACCAGCATCCGGTCCGCGGCGACCTCCTCGGCCTCGGCGAGCACCCGCTCCACGTCGGCGTCGCCGCCCATCCCCCGGGCGGTGACCGCCGCCAGCCACGAGGTGCTGTGTCGGGACACCACGTCGAGGAACCAGGTGACGCTGGCCTCGACCCGGGTCCGCAGATCGCCCTTGGGCAGCCGTTCCAGGGCAACCTCCGGGATCGTCACCATGACCCGGACGACCTCCAGGTAGAGGTCCTTCTTCGCGCCGAAGTAGTGGTTGACCAACCCGCGGGCGACACCCGCCTCACGGGCGACGTCGGTGGTCGACACCTCCGCGTACGGGCGCTCGCCGAACAGCCGGACCGCGCAGGCCAGGATCTGGCCGCGTCGGGCGTCCGGCTCCAACCGGCGGCGGCGCGGAGCCGTCTCGACACTCATCTGCCCGACCCTATCGGCAGCTCACACCGCCGGCTTCGGCGTCGACGTCCGCCGTGCCTCCTCGGAGCCGCCGGCCCCCGGGCCGCGCCGACCGGTCAACGGCTGAACCTCTCGATCGCGGCCGGGGTCACTGGGGTGAAGAAGTTGACCAGGTTGCCGTCGGGGTCGCGGAAGAGCAGGGCTCGGTTGCCCCAGGGCATGGTCGTGGGCTCGTTCACGAAGTCGTCCACCACGCTCTTCAGCTTCCCGTACAGCGCATCCACGTCCTCCACGAGGAACTCGATGATCACGCTGTGGTTGTCGGCGGGGCGGGCTGAGCCGGGCGCGAACAGTCCGACGGTGCGGGTGCTGCCGATCGCCAGTGTGCAGTGGGCGGTACGCACCTCGGCGAAGTCCTCGTTGCCCCAGGTCGCCTGCACGCCGGTGATCTTCTCGTAGAAGCCCACCAGGCGGTTGATCTCGTCGGTGATGATGCGGATCGAGATGAAGTCCACGTCTTTTCCCTGCTCAGTGCGGTCGGTATCGGTCGGTCGAGATCACGTTAGGACGAATACTGGACAGGTTTGGTCCAGTATTCGGATAAAGTTCAGACCGTGGCACGACCGACAGCCCAGGTGCTCGCACTGCTGGAACTCCTGCAGTCCGGCGGCGTCCGGACGATGGCCGAGCTTGCCGAGCGCCTTGGTGTCGAGCCGCGCACGGTGCGGCGCTACGTGAGTCATCTGGTCGACCTGGACCTGCCGGTGGAGTCGGTGCGCGGTCGCTACGGCGGGTATCGGCTCGCCGCCGGCTATCGTCTGCCGCCGCTGATGTTCAACGACGACGAAGCTCTTGCCGTCCTACTCGGCCTGATCGCCGGCCGCCGTGCCGGTTTGGCGACAGCAACGGGCACGGCGGGCGAAACAGCCGCCGCGAAGATCCGTCGCGTCCTGCCGCCGCGGACGGCGGACCGGCTGGACGCCGCACTCCAGTCCCTCTCCTTCACCGCCGAACTCGGTGACTTCCCTGCGCCGCGGACCGACGTACTACTCGCCGTCGCCGACGCGGTCCGCCATCACCGGCCGATCTCGCTGCAGTACACCTCGGGCGACGGCCGGCGCAGCGTCCGCGTGCTGCATCCGTTCGGGCTGGTCAACCATGCCGGCCGGTGGTACGTCACCGGGGTCGATCCGGATATCGGCGAGGAGCGAACCCTTCGACTCGACCGCATCGCGGACGCGAGACCGCAGCCGGGCTCGTTCGAGCCGCCCGCCGGGAACGATCCGGCCCGGCACCTTCTCACCTCGATGGCACGAGCGCCGTACCAGCACGCGGTGTCGCTGCGGATACAAGGAACAGTCGAGCAGATCCGCAGGCAACTACCGGCCAGCATCGCCGAGGTGCGAGAGGGTGCGGACGAAGGCTGGCAGGACGTGGAGATCCGGGCAGAGAGCCTCGACTGGTTGCCCGGCGTGCTCGCCGCGCTCGACCTGCCGTTCGTCATCGAACGTCCGGACGAACTCCGCGACCGCGTCGTCGCTCTCGCTGAGCGGCTGGCGGCCTCGTCACGACGTGGGTCGATCACGACTTATTGACATGCCGCCAACAGCGCGCGAGGGTGGTGCACATGCCGACGCCCGACGGTCCCCCCTCCCCCTGGCGCGAGCCGGAGCACGACGACCTGGCCGAGCTGGCCCGCACCTTCTTCACCAAGGAGGTGTTGCCGCACGCCGACCGCCTTCAGGAGCAGGGCCACCCGGACCGCGAGCACTATCGGCGCGCCGGTGAGCTGGGGCTGCTCGGCCTGTCGGTCCCGGAGGAGTACGGCGGTGGGGGCGGCGGGTTCACCCACGAGGCGGTGCTGCTGCACGAGCAGGCGTACGCCGGGGAGGGCAGCCTCGGCCTGGCCGTCCACAGTGGCATCGTCACCGGCTACCTGGTGGCGTACGGCAGCGAGGAGCAGAAGCGGCGCTGGCTGCCCGGCCTGTGCAGCGGTGAGCTGGTCGGCGCCATCGCGATGACCGAGCCGGACGGTGGCTCCGATCTTCAGGCGATGCGCACCCGGGCGGTCCGCGACGGCGACGACTACCTGGTGACCGGCGCGAAGACGTTCATCACCAACGGCGGTCTGGCCGACCTGGTCATCGTGGCGGTGAAGACCGACCCCGAGCAGCGGGCGGCCGGCGTCTCGCTGCTCGTGTGCGAGGTGGGCGGCGACCCGGAGGGCTTCCGGCGAGGCCGACTGCTGTCCAAGATCGGCCTGCACGCCAACGACACTGCGGAGTTGTTCTTCGACGAGTTCCGGGTGCCGACGGCCAACCTGCTCGGCGGCGCCGAAGGGCTGGGCTTCGTCCAGCTCATGCAGCAGCTTCCGCAGGAACGGCTGGTCATCGGCGTTGGCGCGGTCGCCGCCATGGAACGGGCGGTCGCGCTGACCGTCGCGTACGCCAAGGAGCGCACCGCGTTCGGCAAGCCCCTGATGGGTCACCAGAACACCCGGATGGTGCTCGCCGAGTGCGCCACCCGCGCCCGGGTCAGCCGGGTCTTCCTGGATGACTGCATCGTCCGACACACGCGTGGCGACCTGGACGTCTCCACGGCGGCGATGGCGAAGTCGTGGCTCACCGACGGGCAGTGCGAGGTGGTCGATCGGTGCCTTCAACTCTTCGGCGGTTACGGCTACACGACGGAGTACCCGATCGCCCGGATGTACGCCGACGCCCGCGTCCAAAAGATCTACGGCGGCACCAACGAGATCATGAAGGAGTTGATCGCCCGTGCTCTCTGAGGCGTACGTCTATGACGCGGTCCGCACCCCGCGCGGACGCGGCCGGGACACTGGCGCGCTGCACGGGGTCAAGCCCATCTCCCTGGTGGTCGGCCTGATCGACGCGTTGCGGGAGCGCAACCCCGGCCTGGACGTCGGCCGGCTGGAGGATCTGCTGCTCGGCATCGTGACCCCGGTCGGCGAGCAGGGCGGCGACCTGGCCAGGGCCGCCGCGCTGCTGGCCGGGCTGCCCGATGAGGTGGGTGGGGTGCAGCTCAACCGGTTCTGCGCCTCCGGGTTGGAGGCGGTCAACTCCGCCGCCGCGCGGATCCGCTCCGGCTGGGAGCATCTGCTGCTCGCCGGCGGGGTCGAGTCGATGTCCCGGGTGCCGATGGGTTCCGACGGGGCGGCCTGGGCCACCGATCCGCAGACCGCGCTGGCCACGTCGTTCGTGCCGCAGGGCGTGAGCGCCGACCTGATCGCCACACTGGAGGGTTTCACCCGCGACGACGTGGACGGCTACGCGCTGCGGTCGCAGGAGCGGGCCGCCAAGGCCTGGGCCGGCGGGTACTTCGCCCGCTCGGTGGTGCCGGTCCGCGACGGCAACGGGCTGGACATCCTCACCGTCGACGAGCACCCGCGCCCGGAGACCACCCGGGAGGCGCTGGCCAAACTCACCCCGTCCTTCGCCACCATGGGTGAGGCGGCCGGTTTCGACGCTGTCGCGTTGCAGAAGTTCCACTGGCTGGAGGCGATCGAGCACGTCCACCACGCGGGCAACTCGTCCGGCATTGTGGACGGTGCGGCGCTGGTGCTGATCGGTTCGGAGCAGGTCGGTCGGGATCTCGGCCTCACCCCGCGCGCCCGGATCGTCGGCGCGGCGGTCACCGGCGCGGACCCGACGCTGATGTTGACCGGCCCGATCCCGGCCACCCACAAGGCGCTCGCCGTGGCCGGGCTGACAGTCGACGACATCGACCTGTTCGAGATCAACGAGGCGTTCGCCGCTGTGGTGCTCAAGTACGTCAGCGACCTGCGCCTCGACCCGGACCGGGTGAACGTCAACGGTGGCGCGATCGCGCTCGGCCACCCGCTCGGCGCGACCGGAGCGATGCTGCTCGGTACGGCGTTGGACGAGTTGGAGCGCCGCGACCTGCGCCGGGCCGTGGTGACCCTCTGCATCGGCGGCGGCATGGGCGTCGCCACAGTTCTTGAGCGCTGCTGACCCGGAGGACGACAATGACCAACACCATCCGGTACGACCGCGGCGCCGACGGCATCGTCACGCTCACAGTGGACGACCCCACCCAGTCCGCCAACACAATGAACCGGGCGTACGCCGCCTCGATGAGCGCCACGTTGGACCGGCTGGAGGCCGAGAGCGATCTCGTCGGCGTCATCGTGACCAGCGCGAAGTCGACCTTCTTCGCCGGCGGTGACCTGCCCGAGATGATCCGGGCCACCCGCGCCGACGCGCCCGCGCTCGCCGACCTGCTCGGCACCATCAAACGGGACCTGCGCCGGCTGGAGACGCTGGGCCGGCCGGTGGTCGCCGCTGTCAACGGCTCGGCGCTCGGTGGTGGCCTGGAGATCGCGCTCGCCTGCCACCACCGGATCGCGCTGGACGCGTCCGGCAGCCGGCTCGGGTTGCCCGAGGTGACCCTGGGCCTGCTGCCCGGTGCTGGCGGTGTCACCCGGACCGTACGGATGCTCGGCCTGGCCGGCGCGCTGACCACTGTGCTGCTCACCGGCCGGCGGATGCGCCCGGTCGACGCCCTGTCCGCCGGGCTGGTCGACGAGGTGGTCGCCACGCCCACCGAGCTGCTGGACCGGGCGCGGGCCTGGATCGCGGCGAACCCGCACCCGGCGCAGCCGTGGGACCGGCCGGACTATCGGATGCCGGGCGGCACCCCGGCCAGCCGCTCGCTGGCCACACAACTGCCCGCCTTCCCGGCGACGCTGCGCAAGCAGCTCAAGGGTGCCCGGCTGCCCGCGCCCGAGGCGATCCTCGCCGCCGCCGTCGAGGGCGCACAGGTCGACCTGGAGACCGCCCTGACCGTGGAGACCCGGCACCTGATCGGCCTGCTCACCGGGCAGGTCGCCAAGAACATGATCGATGCGTTCTTCTTCGACCTGAAGGCCGTCAACGGTGGCGCGGCCCGACCGCCCGGCGTGGATGCGCCGCCGGTGCGCCGGGTGGCGGTGCTCGGCGCGGGCATGATGGGCGCTGGCATCGCGTACGCCTGCGCCAGCGCCGGGCTGGACGTCGTGGTCAAGGACGTCACGCCGGAGGCCGCCGGCCGGGCCCGGGAGCACGCCGAGCGGTTACTGACCCGGGCGGTACGCAAGGGCCGCACTACCGAGGCGGACGCGCGTGCCGTGCTGGACCGGATCGCCACCACCGACCAGGTGGACGCGTTGGCCGGCTGCGACGCGGTCATCGAGGCGGTCTTCGAGGACCCGGCCCTGAAGAAGGCCGTGTTCGCCGAGGTGCTGCCGGTGCTCGCGCCAGGCGCGCTGCTCGCCTCCAACACCTCCACCCTGCCGATCACCGGGCTGGCCGAGGGCGTGGACCGGCCGACGGACTTCATCGGCATGCACTTCTTCTCTCCGGTGGACCGGATGCCCCTGCTGGAGATCGTGGTCGGCGAACGCACCGGGGACGTGGCGCTGGCCCGTGCGTTCGACCTGGGCCGGCGGATCGGCAAGACCCCGATCGTGGTCAACGACGGCCGGGGCTTCTTCACCAGCCGGGTGATCGGCAAGTTCGTCGACGAGGCGGTCGGCATGGTCGCCGAGGGTGTCCCCGCCGCATCGGTGGAGCAGGCCGCCCTTCAGGCCGGCTACCCGACCGGGCCGCTGGCGCTGGCCGACGAGGTCAGCCTCACGCTCATCCAGCGGATCCGCCGCCAGTTCGAGGCGGCCAGCGAGGAGTTCCGACCGATGCCGGCGCACCGCCTGGTAGACGAGCTGGTCGACGCGTACGAGCGGCCGGGGCGCGCCGCCGGACGGGGTTTCTACTCCTACGACGACGGCACCCGGGGTCGGCTGTGGCCCGGTCTCGCCGACCTGACCACCGACGCGGGTCGGGCGGTGCCGTTCACCGACCTCCAGGAACGGATGCTCTTCGCCGAGGCGCTGGACGCGCTGCGCTGCCTCGACGAGGGGGTGTTGCGCACCGAGACCGACGCCAACATCGGCTCGATCTTCGGCATCGGCTTCCCGGCGTGGACGGGCGGGGTGATCCGCTACGTCCGGCAGTACGCGGGCGGCCCGGCCGGCTTCGCGGCCCGTGCCACCGAGCTGGCGGGCATCTACGGCGACCGGTTCACGCCCCCCGCCGACCTGGCCGAGCGGCTCGCCGTTCTCCGGGCCGAACCGGCTGACGTCGCATGACGGCGGCCCGCGGCGGGCCGCTGGCCGGGGTGCGGGTGGTTGAGCTGGCCAGCCTCGCCCCGGCGCCGTTCGGCTGCATGGTGCTCGCCGACCTCGGCGCGGACGTGGTGCGGGTGGACCGGCCGGGCGCCCCGGGAGCGGGCCGGCTGGCAGCACCGACCAGCGGGCCGTTGCAACGCGGCCGGCGGGTCACCGCGCTGGACCTGAAGTCCCCGGCCGGCGTGGCGGACCTGCTGCGCCTCGCCGAGCGCGCGGACGTGCTGGTCGAGGCGTACCGGCCCGGGGTGGCCGAGCGGCTCGGCATCGGGCCGGAGGTGTGCCGGGCCCGCAACCCCCGACTGGTGTACGCGCGGATGACCGGCTGGGGTCAGGACGGCCCGCTGGCAGCCCGAGCCGGGCACGACATCGACTACATCGCGGTGGCCGGGGCGTTGGAGCCGCTGGGGCGGGCCGGCGAACGCCCGTACGCGCCGATGAACCTGCTCGGCGACTTCGGCGGCGGCGGGATGCTGCTCGCCGTCGGGGTGCTGGCCGCGCTGCTGGAACGGGAGCGCTCCGGCTTCGGCCAGGTGGTCGACGCGGCGATGGTGGACGGCTCGGCGCTGCTCACCTCGTTTCTGCACGGGTTGCTCGGCACCGGCCTGTGGGCCGCCCCGCGTGGGCGCAACATGTTCGACGGCGGGGCGCCGTTCTACGACACGTACGCCACCGCCGACGGTGGATTCATGGCGGTCGGCGCGATGGAACCGGCCTTCTACGCCGTACTGCTCACCGGCCTCGGCCTCGCCGACGACCCGGACCTGCCCGCCCAGTACGACCCGAGCGGCTGGGACGAGTTGCGCCGCCGGTTCACCGAACGGTTTGCCGAGCGCACCCGGGACGAGTGGACGGCGGTCTTCGCCGACGTGGACGCCTGCGTCGCGCCGGTGCTCGCCCCCGGCGAGGCGCATGGGCACCCGCACAACGCTGCCCGGGGCACGTTCGTCGAGGTGGGCGGTGAGATCCAGCCGGCCCCCGCACCCCGCTTCGACCGCACCCCGACCGACCGACCAACCCCGGCACCAGATCCGGAGCAGGACGTCCTGGCGGTAGAGGAAATCCTCACCGACTGGCCCCACCGACCCTCTTCTTGTTGATCAAGAGGTTTGCGTCAAGGAATTGCCTTCCGGTGACGCAAACTTCTTGATCAACGGGGGTGGAGACGGGGACGAGGGCGGGGACGGGCGGGGGCGGCGGGAGTGGTACCAGGTGGCGAAGAGGGCTGCTGCCAGGAGCAGCTCGGCCAGGTCGCCGCCGTAGTACATGAGTTGGGCGGCCGAGCGGAACGCTTCCGGGTCCCGGTCGGCGAGGCCGGGCGGGAGGTTTTCGGCCTGGGCGTACAGGTACTTGGCCAGCACGGCGTGGCCGGCCGACGCGGCCAGTAACGCGCCGACCCGTACCGCCAGGCCGGGGCGACGCGGCGCCGGGTCCGGCCCGGCCAACGACCAGGCGAAGAGGTACCCGGCGGCCAGGTAGTGCAGGTGCACCGCGTGATGCAGGACGGGTTGCCGTTCGGCCGCCGCGTACAACGGGGTGAGCAGCACCAACGCCAGCCCGCCGGTGGTGAGCAGCGCGGCGGTGAACGGGTGGGCGAGCAGGTGCAGCGGGCGGGCGCGCAGCAGCCGTCCCACCAGCCGGCGCATCGGCGGAGGCGCGACGTGCAGCAACAGCGTCACCGGGGCGCCGAGCACCAGCCCGAGCGGGGCCAGCATGCCGAGCAGCAGGTGCTGCGCCATGTGCTCGCTCGGGTTGTCGGGGAGTTGGGTCAGCGGCCCGACGGCGACCGCCAGCAGGGCGCAGCCGACCAGCCAGGAGGCGGTACGCCGGTGGTCCCAACCCCGCGGGTCGCGGACGGCTGCCAGCAGGTAGCCGACCGCCAGCAGCACGACCGGGAACAGCGGGAACCAGGTCGGCCCGGCCGCACCGTGCCCGGCGTGCGCCAGCGACCCGGCCACCGTCATCGGGGGCCGGGCCGGCGGGACCGGGCCCACCACACCACCCCGGCGCCGGCCAACAGCAGCACCGCGCCGGACGCGATCCACAGCACGTCGTACGGCAGCAGGTGTACGCCGTAGCGGATCTGGTGCAGCCGGAGCACCTTGTGGTCGACCACCCCGTCGAAGACCTGGAACCCTCCGGCACCGAGCAGGAAGCCACCCCACGCCAACCGGTTCGACAGGGCACGTCGTCGACGCAGGTCGGCGAACCAGAAGAACCCGCCGACCAGGATGATCAGCTCGGCGGCGTGCAGCAGTCCGTCGGAGAGCAGCGCCACCGATGGGGTGGACCGGTCGTAGAAGTGGTGCCACGCCAGCAACTGGTGGAAGACGATCTCGTCCACCGCAGCCATGATTGCGATGCCGATCAAGACGCCGACGAGCGTGGAGGAGCGTACGTCGGCGGCGCGTGCGCTCGGCAGGCTCGAATCGGCCACCACAAACCTCGCATCCGCCTCGGGTCAGGTCGAAACTACCCCGGACATGCCGCCGATCGCGGTCGAGCCGACCCCGAGCCATCCCCGTTTCACGACTCCCGCACCAGTGGCGGCATGATCATGGAGCCTGGAGGGGCAGCGACAGCCAGATCCCGAGAAGGAGGTGCCCGTGCCGGACGCGGACGAACTCGTCGCCAACGCGCTCGCGGCGGTGCGCGGCACTGACGTACGGCAGGCCGAACGGCAGCTGGACCAACTGATGGTCGGCACCGGCGCCGCGGACGGCACCACTGCGGTGGACGCCGCTCTGCTGCGTCGCCTGGTTCGCGGCCTGGGCCGGCTCTGGCCGCGCGGTTGGCAGCCGGTCGACGTGGACCGGATCACCAGTCGACGGCTCGACGCCCGCGCGGCCCGGCTGGTCCGTGCCGCGATGGCCGCCCAGCGGCGCGACCAGACCGAGCCGGTCCCGGCCTGGTGGGACGACCAGCTACGCGAGCTGTTGGCCACCGAGGGCGGTGCCGACCGCAGCGTGTTGGCTGGTTGGGCCGGCCGGGAGGGTCTGGACCGCGCCGACGCGCTCCGCGCGGCCGTGGACACTCTCGCGCTGGTGGAGAGCCTGCCGCCGATCGCGGTGCTGCGTCCACCGCCGGGTACGAGCGGCGCGGCACTGCCCCGTACGGCGGGCACGGCTCGCAGCGGGTCGCCGATGCTGGATCGGGTGCGGGCGCTGCTGGCGAAGGCCGAGTCGACCACCTTCCCGGCGGAGGCGGAGGCGCTGACCGGGAAGGCCCAGGAGCTGATCGCCCGGCACAGCATCGACGAGGCGCTGCTGGCGGCCGGGTCGGAGCGCGGGGACCTTCCCGGCGGCGTACGGCTGAGCACCGACACCCCGTACGCGGGTGCGAAGGCGCTGCTGGTGCAGGAGGTGGCGGCGGCGAACCGGTGCGAGGCTGTCTGGTCCGACGATCTGGGCTTCGCCACGGTGCTGGGCTGGCCGGCCGATCTGGTGGCGGTGGAGTTGCTCTACACGTCGCTGCTGGTCCAGGCCACGGCGGCGATGCTGCGGGGGCGGGCCGAGCGCCGGCCGGGGTCGGGGCGACGGACGAAGGTGTGGGACGAGTCCTTCCTCAACGCGTTCGCGCTGCGGATCGGCGAGCGGCTGCGCACTGCCACCGAGGCGGCGACACACGCGGCGGACCAGGCGGCGGCCGAGACGGCCGGGGCGGAACGGCTGCTGCCGGTGCTCGCGGCGCGGGGCGAGGCGGTTCGGGAGCGGTTGGACACGCTCTTCCCCGGCGTCACCCGGCACCGACTCAGCGTGCGTGACGCCGAGGGCTGGTCGTCCGGCACCTCGGCGGCCGACCGGGCTTCGCTGGACGTCGGCGGTGCCCGGAAGCCCCGACAGGTGCCCGGCCGACCCGATCCGCGTTGAACGCTGTTCCGCTGACCGGGCCTCGATCTCGGCCCGTCCGGCGTGGGACCGCCCCCGGCGGACGTTTCTGCGATTTTCTTCGGTACGCGGTAGGGATCGGGGGAACGGCTCCGACCCTCCGGTGAGTCGCGCCCCGGTCGGGGGTGCGACCAGAGCCTGAGGAGCATCGCCGTGAAGTACATGCTGCTGATCTGGAACCGCCCCGGCTTCACCGAGGAGCTGAGCGAGCAGGAGCGCACCGCCCTCTTCGGTGAGGTCGACGAGATCATGAAGGAGCTGGCCGAGACGGGCGAGCTGATCGGCGGCCAGGCGTTGGCCAATCCGTCGCAGACGTCGACGGTCCGGCTCGTGGACGGCAGCCCCGAGGTCCTCGACGGTCCGTTCATGGAGAGCAAGGAGCAGTTCGCCGGTTACCTGGCCATCGACTGCGACAGCCCGCAGCGGGCCGCCGAGATCGCCGCCCGCTGGCCGGACGTCCGGTACGGCGGTGCGATGGAGGTCCGCCCGATCATGGACGAGGCCGGGACGGAGATGTGACCGGGGACCGGACGGTCGAGGATCTGCTGCGCACGTTCGCGCCGCAGGTCCTCGGCCTGCTGGTCCGTCGGCACGGACAGTTCGACAGGTGCGAGGACGCGGTCCAGGAGGCCCTGCTCGCCGCCGCGACGCAGTGGCCCGGCCAGGGCGTACCGGATAATCCGCGCGCCTGGTTGCTCACGGTGGCCACTCGCCGCCTCACCGACGAGTGGCGCAGCGAGAGCGCGCGCCGCGACCGCGAGGTGGCGGTGGCGCGGCGCGAGCCGGCGTACGCCGGGGTGGCGCCCGCGGCGGACGCGGAGCCCACAGTTCCGACCGGGGACGACACCCTCACGCTGCTGTTCCTCTGCTGCCACCCGGCGCTGCCCGGATCGGCGCAGGTGGCGCTCACCTTGCGAGCGGTCGGCGGTCTCAGCACCGCCCAGATCGCCCGGGCGCACCTGGTGCCCGAGGCGACGATGAGTCAACGGATCCGGCGAGCCAAGCAGCGGATCGAGGCCGCCGGGGCACGGTTCACGATGCCGGGGCCGGGCGAGCGGGGCGAGCGGCTGGGAACCGTGCTGCGGGTCCTCTATCTGATCTTCAACGAGGGCTACACCGCGTCCAGTGGCCCGGATCTGCGCCGGGCCGAGCTGACCGGCGAGGCGATCCGGCTGGCTCGGATCCTGCGCGGGCTGCTGCCCGACGACGGTGAGGTGGCCGGGCTGCTGGCGCTGATGTTGTTGACCGACGCGCACCGGGCGGCCCGGGTGGGGCCGGACGGGGAGTTGGTGCCGCTGGCGGAGCAGGACCGTTCCCGGTGGGACGCCGCCGCCATCGCGGAGGGGGTCGCGCTGATCACCGAGGCGCTGACCTGGTCGCCGCCCGGCCCGTACCAGCTCCAGGCGGCGATCGCCGCTGTGCACGCCGAGGCGTCGACGGCGGCGGAGACGGACTGGCGGCAGATCGTCGCGCTCTATCGGCTGCTGGCCCGGGTCGCGCCGAACCCGATGGTCACCCTCAACCAGGCGGTGGCGGTGGCGATGGTCGACGGGCCCCGCGCCGGGCTCGCTCTGCTCACGCCGTTGGACGCCGACGAACGCACGGCCGGGCACCACCGGCTGGCCGCCGTCCGGGCTCACCTGTTGGAGCTGGCCGGGGAGGTCGGTGCGGCGCGGGAGGCGTACCTGGTGGCGGCGCGGGGCACCACGAGCCGGCCCGAGCAGCGCTACCTGGAGGTGCGGGCGGCCCGGCTGACCGGGCAGGGGTGAGCGACGTCGTCTTGCCGTTTTGGCAACAATCTTTGCGCATCGCTCGGTCGCCGGTCACAGTCGTGGGCGACGCGCGAAGGAGCAGGCACAGATGACCGAGCAGCACGAGTTCGACAAGGACTACTGGGAGCGGCACTGGCACCAGGCACACCACGACCGCCCCGGCGCGATGAGCACGAGTCCCGCGCACCCGTACCTGGCCCGGGAGATCGGCGCTCTGGTGCCGGGTTCGGCGTTGGACGCCGGGTGCGGCGCTGGCGCCGAGGCGATCTCGCTCGCCGCCCACGGCTGGCAGGTCACCGCCGTCGACATCGCACCTGTCGCGCTCGCCCGAGCCGCCGAACGCGCAGCGGAGAGCGGGGTGTCCGAGCGCGTGCGGTGGGTGGAGGCGGACCTGACGGCCTGGGCTCCGGAGGCACGGTTTGACCTGGTCACGACGCACTACGCGCACCCCGCGATGCCGCAGTTGGCCTTCTACGACCGCATCGCCGAGTGGGTGGCACCCGGCGGCACCCTCCTGATCGTCGGGCATCTGCACACCTCGGAAGCCTCCGCGCCGGGGCACGGACACGGGCACGGGCCCGGGCACCACCCGCCGGACGAGGCATCGGTCACCCTCGCGGACATCACCGCCGGCCTGGACAGCAGCACCTGGGAGATCGTCACCGCCGAGGAGCACCGCCGCACGATGCCGGGCCGGGACGCACCGCTGCACGACGTGGTCGTACGCGCCACCCGACGCCAGTGAGCACACCGCTGCCGACCGCCGGACGTCCCGGCGGCCGGCAGCGGCTGTCACACAGCGGGCTCGACGGCCGGGCAGCTGGCACTCCGGGCGGGCACCACCTGATCGATCAGGTACGAGTCGACGACTCGTTGCACGCACGGGCTGCTGCTGTAGCTGCCGTGCCCCCACCCCCGGTAGGTGAGCAGCGCGCCGTGCCGACCCAACTGCCGCGCCACGTTGCGCGCCCAGTCGTAGCCGCTCGCCGGGTCGTGCACCGTGGCGGCAACCAGCAGCGGCACGTCGGTGTGCACCCGTAGCCGATGCTGCGGGTTGGCCACCGGCGTCGGGGTGCCCAGGCAGGTGACCAGCGCGAACAGCGCCGGCGGGTAGCGCAGGTCCGGCGCGAGCCGGGCCGCCCGGCGCAGATGTCCGACGTACTCCCGGTAGTCGCGCACCGGCAGGCTCCAGTCCTGACAGAAAACCGCGAAGGGGTACGGAGCGACGGCGTCGCCGGTCGACGGTCCGGCGCTTCGCGGGGCAGTGGCGGCATCCATCTTGCCCAGCCACTCGGCCAGGCCCGGCCACCGCCAGGTGTCGTAGAACTCCTTGTGGGTGAGCCTGCTCAACTCGAATGGGGTGAGCATCACCCCGGGCCGCTTCGGGTCGGTCAGCAGACCGCGCTCGGCCCGCGCTTGCAGCCCGGCCCAGATCGCCTGGAAGTCCCGGCCGTGCAGGGCACAGGCCGTGGACCGGTCACACCAGGCGACGAACTCGTCGAACGCGCCCTCGGCGGTGGCGGCCTGGGTGTCCAGGAAGGCGCGGGTGCCGAGGCTGTGGTCCATGGCGGCCTCCAGCACGATGGCCCGGACCCGGTCGGGGTACAGCTCGGCGTACCGCTGCCCGAGCAGTGTGCCGTACGAGCTGCCATGGAAGGTCAACTGCCGCTCGCCGAGCGCGGCGCGGACCGCGTCCAGGTCGCGGGCGGCGCTGGTGGTGTCGACGTGGTCGTAGAGCGCCCCGGTGCGGGCCCGGCAGTCGGCGCGCAGCAGCGCGTTGTTCGCCAGCGTGGCGTCGAACTGCGCCTGGTCGGCGATCAGTTGTGGTTGCCGGGCGAGCAGGTCCCGGGCACAGACCACTGGGTGGCTGTCGCCGGTGCCGCGTGGGTCGAAGCTGACGATGTCGAACCGGGCCCGCAGGTCGGCGCTGAACCGGGAGCTGCCGTTCACCACCCGGTCGACCCCGCTGTCGCCCGGCCCGCCGGGGCCGAAGACCAGCGCGCCTTCCCGGGTCGCCGGCTTGGCGACCCGGCGGGCCAGCGACAGGTCGAAGCGCTCACCCCGGGGTCGGTTCCAGTCCACCGGCAGCGACAGGGTGCCGCACTCGGCGCTGCTGTCCTCGGCGCACTGCCGCCAGTCGATCGTCGGGGCGGGTTGTGGTCGGGCGGCGGCCGGGCTCGCCGGGGTCAGGCCGGTGGCCGTCAGGGCCAGGGCGACCGCCCAGCCGACTGCGGATTTGCGTACGCGCAGCATGAGGTGCTGTCCTCTCCTCGAAGGAGCGTTGCCTGTGAAACTCGCCCACTGGGCGAGGTGATGCTGCTTCCACCCGGGCCGTCGAGTAGCCGCTCGGCGGCCCGGGGCCTCTCGTCCGCCGGGTCAGTCGACCTCGCGCAGGACGCGTTCGAGCGTGGTCATCCGGGTCTCCATCCCGCCCAGCCGGCCGTCCATCGCCGCGAGCAGTCGGGCGTTGTCCGCCTGGGCCTGAGCGGCCGTCTCGGCCAGCCGGCGGTAGTCGTCCGCCCGGTCCGCCTCGTACCGGGCCCGCCGGGTCTTGGCGAGCTGCACGACGGTCACCGTGACCACGCTGATCAGGAAGGCGAAGATGCCGATCGCACCGACCACCTCGGTCCAGTCGTGCTCGCTCATCGCTGTGCTCCCGGCTGCTCGCCCGAGTCGGGCACCGCCAGCGTCTCGACCGCGGCCGCGATGACCGCGGGGGTGAGTGTGAGCACGAACGGCTCCACCTCGTAGTAGTTCATGGCCTTCCCGTCCTCCGACAACTCCAGGCGGGCGGTGACCAGCCCGGCCGCCGCCAGCTTCCGTAGGTGGACCTGCAACAGCGCCCGGCTGATGCCCAGTTGCCGGGCCAGCCCGCTGACGTACGCACGCTCGCGGGCCAATGCGGCGACGACCCGCAGCCGGTGCGGGTTGGCCAGGGTGGCCAGCACCCGGACCAGGTCGTCGCCGGTCGGCGGTGAGGCGGCGCTCATAACCAGCCCTTGCACATGCCAAGGAAAGTTAGCAGGTGCCGGCGCGCTGCGGTGCGGGACGCGAGTGGAATCAGGGGGATCTCAGGGTCAGCGAAAGAGTCCTGACACACAGCACGCCGGGCCGGTGATGATCACCGGCCCGGCGTGCGGGTTACGTCGTACGTCAGCTCTTGAAGGCGTCCTTGATCTTCTCGCCCGCCTGCTTGAGCTTGGCGGTGGACTGGTCAGCGCGACCCTCCGCCTCCAGCTGCTCGTTGTCGGTGGCCCGACCGGCGCCTTCCTTCAGCTTGCCGGTCGCGTCCTCGGTGGCGTTGTTGATCTTGTCGTCGAATCCCATTGCCAACCTCCATTGCAAGCGTCGCTACGACAACAGAGGTACCCCCGCCGGCACCGGCCCAACCATTGCCGTCGTCACAGATCGGCAGCGGCCGGACGAAAGCGACGCAGGCGCAGGCTGTTGGCCACCACGAAGACCGAGGACAGCGCCATCGTGGCGCCGGCGATCATCGGGTTGAGCAGCCCGGCGGCGGCCAACGGCAGCGCGGCCACGTTGTAGCCGAACGCCCAGAACAGGTTGCCCCGGATGATGCCGAGCGTGCGGCGGGACAACCGGATGGCGTCCACAGCGGCGTCCAGGTCGCCCCGGACGAGGGTGAGGTCGGCCGCCTCGATCGCCACGTCGGCGCCGGTACCCATGGCCAGCCCCAGGTCGGCCTGGGCCAGCGCCGGGGCGTCGTTGACCCCGTCACCGACCATCGCCACCGACCGCCCCTCGGCCTGGAGCCGCTTGATCACGTCGACCTTCCCGGCCGGCAGCACCTCGGCGATCACCTCGTCGACGCCCACCTCGGCGGCGACCGCGCGAGCAACTGTGGCGTTGTCCCCGGTCAGCAGGACCGGAGTCAGCCCCAGCCCGCGCAGCCGAGCCACCGCCGCCCGGCTGGTCGGCCGGACCACGTCGGCGACAGTGAGCACGCCCCGGGCCCGTCCGTCCCAGCCGGCGACGATCGGCGTACGGCCGGCAGCCTCGGCGTCGCGCACTGCCCACTCGACCTCCGGCGGTACGTCGAGCTCACGCTCGCGCAGCAGCCGGACCCGGCCGACCAGCACGGCCCGCCCGTCGACAGTTCCGGTCACCCCCAGCCCTTCGAGGTTGCTGAAGGCGGTCACCGGGGGCAGCGCGCCCGCGTCGGTGGCAGCGGCCGCGACCGCACGGGCGATCGGGTGCTCGGAGGCGGCCTCCACCGCCCCGGCGAGCCGGAGCAGCTCGGCCCGGTCCACACCGCTCGCCGGCACCACGTCCACCACTGTCATCCGGCCGGTCGTCACGGTGCCCGTCTTGTCGAGCACCACGGTGTCCACCCGGCGGGTCGACTCCAGCACCTCCGGGCCCTTGATCAGCACGCCGAGCTGGGCGCCCCGACCGGTGCCGACCAGTAGCGCCGTCGGGGTGGCCAGGCCGAGCGCGCACGGGCAGGCGATGATCAGCACGGCCACGGCGGCGGTGAACGCGGCGGTCGGGCCGGCCCCGCTGCCGAGCCACCAGCCGAGCGTGCCGACGGCGAGGGTGATGACGATCGGAACGAAGACCCCGGAGATCCGGTCCGCCAGCCGCTGCACGGCCGCCTTGCCGCTCTGCGCCTGCTCCACCAGGTCGGCCATCCGGGCGAGCTGGGTGTCCGCGCCGACCCGGGTGGCGGTGACGATGAGCCGCCCACCCGCGTTGATCGTGGCGCCGACCACGCCGTCACCCGGGGCGACCTCGACCGGCACCGACTCACCGGTGAGCATGCTGGCATCGACGGCGGAGGTGCCCTCGTCGACCACTCCGTCGGTGGCGATCTTCTCCCCGGGGCGGACCACGAACCGGTCACCGACGGCGAGCCGGTCCACCGGGATCAGGGTCTCTACGCCGTCACGCAGCACTGTCACGTCCTTGGCGCCGAGGTCGAGCAGGGCGCGTAGGGCGGCGCCGGCGGTCCGCTTGGAACGGGCCTCGAAGTAGCGACCGGCCAGGATGAACACTGTGACCCCGGCGGCCGCCTCCAGGTAGATGTTGCCGGCGCCGTCGGTCCGGGTGATGTCGAAGCGGAACGGGTGCGTCATGCCGGGCATCCCCGCGTCGCCGAGGAAGAGCGCCCAGAGCGACCAACCGAACGCGGCCAGGGTGCCGAGCGACACCAGGGTGTCCATGGTGGCCGCGCCGTGCCGCAGGTTGGTCCAGGCGGCCCGGTGGAACGGCAGCCCACCCCAGACCACCACCGGGGCGGCCAGGGTCAGCGACAACCATTGCCAGTAGTCGAACTGCCAGGCCGGGACCATGGCCAGCAGCACCACCGGCACGCTCAGGGCCACCGACACCCAGAGCCGGTTACGCGGCCCCCGCAACGGGTCCACCGGGGGTTCCGCGCTGGGCGGGGCTGGCAGCGCCGCCGTGTAACCGGTCTTCTGCACGGTCCCGATCAGGTCGTCCGGCGTGATGCCGTCGGCGTACCGGACGGTCGCCTTCTCGGTGGCGTAGTTGACTGTGGCGCTCACCCCGTCCATCCGGTTGAGCTTCTTCTCGATCCGGGCTGCGCACGCGGCGCAGGTCATCCCGCCGATCGCCAGTTCGATCCGGTTGGGCGCCTCGGGCAGGGGTCTGCTGGTGGTGGTCATCGTCTGGTCCCGTCAGTTGTGTCCGTGCCCGGGGGTGCCGTGGTCGGCCCCGCCGGTCGGTGCGGGCCCGCTCGAAGTGGGGGCGTCGCCGGTCGGGGCAGCGTCGGCGACCACTGTGAACTCGGCGGTGTGCACCCGCCCACCGTGTTGGAAGTCGAGGTAGAGACGATAGCTGCCGGTCGAGGGCACCTCGGCGAGGAAGGTGACGGCCGGACCGGGTCGGGTGCGCCCATCGCCGGGCGTCCCGTCCGGGTGCACGTGCAGGTAGGCCAGATCGCCCTGGCGCAGTGCCACAAGGTGCCCGTACGCGCCCAGGTAGGGCTCCAGGTCGGTGACCGGCTGCCCGTCCCGGCTGACGGTCAGTGTCAGCGACGACGTGCGGCCGGGCTGCGGCGCTCCGGTCAGGGTGACCGTGTAGCCGTCGACCGTGGTGCTGGTCGCCGGAGCGGGCAGCGGCCGTTCGGTCAACTCGCCGGGGACTGTCACGTCCACGCCGAGGGTCAGCGGCTCACCACCGGTCGGGGTGAAGTCGGCGAACGCCCGCCACTGACCGGGGCCGGCCAGCGGGGTGTCGACCCGCCAGGTGCCGTCCGGGGCCAGCTCGGGGTGGACGTGACGGAAGCCGGAGAGGTCCCGACGGGCGACGATCAGGTGCATCTGCTTGTCGTGCGCCACGTCGTACCGGGTGACCGGGCGGCCGTCCGGGCCGGCGATCCGGAAGGCGAACTCGCCGGCCGGGGCGTCGACCGGTTCGAGGGTGTAGCCGTGTTCGGAGACGAGCAGCCCGCCGGGGAGCCGATCGCCCGTCCCGCCCCGTTCGTCCGCCGTCGGGGTGGTGGCGGCATCGTCGTGCCGGCTCTCGGCGGCCGGGGCGGTGTCGACGACCCTGCCGACCCCGTAGGTGGCGCCGAAGACCGCCGCCAGGCCGACGGCGAACCCGGCGAGTCTCGTCACGGTGCGCACGCCGGCCCGCCGATCACGCGTCGACGAGGTCGTAGCCGGCCTCGTCGACGGCGGCTCGGACGACAGTGGTGTCCAGCGGCTGATCGCTGCTGACGGTGACCCGGCCGGCCGCGAGGTCGACCTGGACGTCACGCACCCCCGCGATGGCGCCGACCTCGGCGCTCACCGCGCTGACGCAGTGCCCACAGGTCATGCCCTGCACCTGATACGTCGTGTTGACCATTGGATCGTCTCCTTCGCGGTACCGGTACCCGGTGGGGGTATCTCGACAGAGCCGACCCTACCATACCCCCTGGGGGTAGGCTATCCTTGTCGGCATGACCGCACCCACCCCGATCCGCGGATACACCGCCAGCAAGGACCAGCTGCTCGCGCGGCTCCGCCGCGTCGAGGGGCAGGTCCGGGGCATCGAGAAGATGGTCGACGACGACCGCTACTGCATCGACGTGCTCACCCAGATCTCCGCCATCCAGGCCGCCCTCGACAAGGTGGCCCTCGGGCTGCTCGACGGGCACGCCCGGCACTGCATGCACGAGGGCGCCGCCGAGGGTCGGGCCGACGAGATGGCCACCGAGATGATGGCGGCGGTCGGCCGGCTCATGAAGCGCGGCTGACCGCGCTCAGTCCTGCGCAGCGCCGAGACGGACCCTGCGCAGCAACTGCGCGTTGAGCGCCACCACGATGGTGGACGCCGACATCAGCACCGCGGCCAACGCCGGGCTCAACGCCACGCCGGCCCAGGCCAGCACCCCGGCGGCCAACGGCAGCGCCACCACGTTGTAGCCGGCCGCCCAGGCCAGGTTCTGTCGCATCTTCCGGTACGACGCCCGGGACAGCCGGACCACTGCCCCCACCCCGCGCGGGTCCGAGGATGCCAGCACCACCCCGGCGGACTCGATCGCCACATCGGTGCCCGCGCCGATCGCGATGCCCACGTCCGCCCGGGCCAGCGCCGGCGCGTCGTTCACCCCGTCACCGACCATCGCCACCACCAACCCCCGCCGCTGAAGCTCGGCCACCCGATCGTCCTTCTCCGCCGGCAGCACCTCGGCGAAGACCTCGTCGACGCCAGGTCGGAAGCCGAGGTCGGCGGCGACCGCCTCGGCCACCGACCGGGCGTCACCAGTGATCATGGCGATGGTGCGGACACCCTCGGCACGCAGCTCGTCGACGGCACGCCGGGCCTCCGGACGCACCTCGTCGGTCAACGCGAACGCACCGAGCACGGCGTCCGGCAGCCGCACCAGGTGCAACACCGCGGCACCCCGCGCCGACCACCGCCCGGTCGCGGCCTCCAGCTCCGCCGGGACCGGAAGGCCCAACTCGCGCAGCAGCGCCGGCCCGCCCACCGCGTACTCCGTACCGTCGATCGTCGCCTGCACACCGCGGCCCGGCAGCGACCGGAACCCGGCTGCCCGGGCCGGGCCGGCGCTCCCGACCGCCGCCACTATCGCCCGGGCCAACGGATGTTCGCTCTCCGACTCGACACCGGCCGCGATCCGCAGCACCTCGTCCCGCTCGACGCCGGACACCGTCACCAGGTCGGTCACGCCGTGCTCGCCCCTGGTCAGCGTGCCGGTCTTGTCGAAGAGCACCGCGCCGACGGTCCGCATCCGCTCCAGCGCCAACCGGTCCTTGACCAGAATCCCGGACCGCGCGGCGAGCGCCGTGGAGAGCGCCACGACCAGCGGGATGGCGAGACCCAGCGCGTGCGGGCAGGCGATCACCAGGACGGTGACCGCACGGACCACCGCCTCGTCCGGCTGCCCGAGCGCGGTCCAGACCAGCACCGTCAGCACGGCGGTGCCGGTGGCCAGGTAGAACAGCGCCGCGGCGAACCGGTCGGCCAACAGTTGGGCCCGTCCACCGGAAGCCTGGGCCTGCGCGACCATGCGCTGGATGCCGGCGAGGGCGGTCTGCTCACCCAACGCCTCGACGCGCACCCGGACCGCCGAGTCGGTGGCGACGGTGCCGGCCACCACCCGGTCGCCCGTCGACCTGGCGACCGGCCGCGACTCCCCGGTGATCATCGACTCGTCCAGCTCTGCGGCGCCCTCGACGACCTGGCCGTCCGCCGGCACCCGACCCCCCGGTCGGACCAGCACCACGTCGCCGATCCGCAGACCGGTCACCGGCACCGCCTCGACCCGCCCGTCCGCCGCCACCCGTTCGGCCTCGTCCGGCAACAGCGCGGCCAGCGCCGTCAGCGCTCCCCGGGCCTGCCCGATGGCCTTCATCTCCTGCCAGTGCCCGAGCAGCATGATAGTGACCAGCGCGGCCAACTCCCACCAGAAGTCCAGGTCGAAGGCGCCGACGCTGGTCGCCAGGGACGCGGCGTACGCGACGGTGATCGCCATCGCGACCAGCAGCATCATCCCGGGCGCCCGGTCCCGGACCTCCCGAACCGCACCGACCAGGAACGGCCAGCCGCCCCACCAGAACACCACCGAGCCGAGCACCCGGCCCCACCCAGTCCTGACCGGGGACGCCGTCGTCCCCGGTCAGGCCCAGCTGACCCGACACGAGATGACTCGTCAGCACCACCGGGACGGTCAACCAACATGCCGCCCCGGAGACCGCCGCGCGAGCGGTTCGGCCACCCGACACTCCGCCACGACCTGCGACCCCGGGAGGGCTGGCTAGCATCTCCCACGATGGCCCTCCGAATGCCGCTGCACAGTCGGGCACCGGCGCCGCCACGTCATGGCGTCGCCCCCGGCCGACCGGGCCGAGCACTGACCGTCCGTGATCAGGCGGTCGTCAGGCAGCGATCCGCCCCGCCGTCCGCCGCGTTTCCACAGCAACTGTGAACCGCCCGGCCCGCTGACCCGTATCCCGCACCGGATCGTTGGGAGACTCGCCTTGGCCGCCGACCACACTCACCCCGCTCCGTCCGCCCCACCACGGGTGCGACGGATCCTCGTCGTGACTGTGGTACCCCTCTTCGTCGCCACAGTGCTGGCCGCGGTGCTGCTCTGGCCGCGCGGCGGGTCACCGCAGACCGATGGTGGTGCGGACGTGCCGCGCCACCCCGGCACCGTCACCCGGGTGGTGAGCGAGCCGTGCCCGCCGGTGCCGTCGGTTCCGGAGGGCACACCGAGGGTCGGCGACGGGCGGTGCGGCACTGTCGACGTCCGGGTCGACGACGGGCCGAACGCCGGCCAGCAGGTACGAACTCCGGTGCCCGACGGGCCCGGCGCACCCCGGGTCGAGGTCGGCGACGAGGTCGTCCTGGTCGAGCTGGCCGATCCGGTTGATCCCACCACCAGCAACTGGAACATCGCCGAGCACCAACGCGGCACCCCGATGGTGTGGCTGGCGGTGGTCTTCGCTGCCGCGATCGTCGCGTTCGGGCGGTGGCGAGGTCTGGCGGCGCTCGCCGGGCTGGCCGCCAGCTTCGCCATCCTGCTCACCTTCGTGCTGCCGGGCATCAGCGCGGGCAGGTCACCACTGCTGGTGGCGGTGGTCGGCGCGGCCCTGATCATGTTCGTGGTGCTCTATCTGACCCACGGGGTCACCGCACAGACCTCGGTCGCGGTGCTCGGCACCCTGGGCAGCCTGGTGCTGACCGGCGTGCTCGCCACCATCGCCACCGCCGCGACCCACCTCACCGGGTTCGGCAGCGAAGACGCCACCACCCTGTCGATGTTCCAGGGCGACGTGGACCTGCACGGTCTGCTGCTCGCCGGAATCATCATCGGCTCGCTCGGAGTGCTCGACGACGTGACTGTCACCCAGGCGGCCACCGTCACCGAGCTGGCGAACGCCAACCCCGGGCTGACCCGGTTGCAGCTGTACCGTGCCGCCACCCGGGTCGGCCGCGCGCACATCGCCTCCACTGTCAACACCATCGTGCTGGCGTACGCGGGCGCGTCACTGCCCCTGCTGCTCCTGCTCACCGCCGACGCGCGGCCGATCGGGCAGATCCTCACCAGTGAGTTCCTCGCGCAGGAGATCGTCCGCAGCGCTGTCGCCACCCTCGGTCTGATCGCCGCCGTGCCGCTGACCACCGGGCTGGCCGCTGTGGTGACCGCCGCCGGGCGCAGCGCTGCCGCAGCGTCCACCGACGCTCCCGCGCCCCGGCCCCAGCCGGACCGCAGCGAGGCACTGGCCGCACTCAGCTCACCGCGAACGGCCGGCTCCGACGAGCCGGACCGGACGCGGACCGCACCCCCATCCGAGGCCACCGACCGGTGGCCGGAGCCGAACAGGAGCACGGATACGACATGGTGACACTCCTCAGCGTGACCAGATCGGGCATCCACCCTGAGAACCACGTCACTGGTCACTCAACGCTATGGCGAAATGACGCTTTTGGTCGGCATCCAGGCGTAGCTCAGGCGGTCGACTCTCGGGTAACCTCGCTGCCGGTTACCGATGAAGGCGCGAAGCGGCGCCTGCGGTGCCACCGCCCAATCGCCAACCGGCGAGCCGGGGACCCAGGTGCCTGGGGTGAATCCGCGTCAGCGGTAGGGGCCACTTCCGCCCCGAACCCGTCAGCTAACCCGGTCGGCGGTCGACGGAAGGGAACATTGTGACGGCACCCCTACGCCGCTGGTTGACACCCGTGGTGGCCGTGATCGCCGCACTGACAGTGCTCGCCGGGCCGCTCCCGGCGCACGCCGCCCCGACGAACCCCACACCGTCCGGGCACGAGGAGGACGGCGAGCCCAAGCTGCTCAACGACGTCATCGAGCAGGCCAACCGCGACTACTCCGCCGCAAAGTCCAAGCTGGACAAATCCAAGAAGCGGCAGGGCGAGTTGGCGGCGGAGGTCAACCGCGCCAAGGCCGACCTGGACGCCTTGGCCCCGCAGGTCGGGCAGATCGCCGCCCAGGCGTACCGGACCGGCCGGATCGGCGCTGTCGCGATGCTGCTGGAGAGCGAGGCTCCCGACTCGTTCGTCCAACGCGCCGGGATGCTCGACGAGATGAACATGGTCAACGAGAAGAAGCTCTCCGAGGTCAACGAGGTGAAGGCCCGCGCCGAGCAGGCGAAGCTGGCCCTCGACACCGAGGTCCGCGAGCAGCAGAAGCAGACCGCCCTGATGGCGAAGCGCAAGAGCGAGGCCGACAAGGCGCTCTCCCTCGTCGGCGGCAAGGGCTTCACCGGCGGCCTGGTGGACGCCACCTCCAAGGTCGCGAAGATCGGCCCGGGTCGCACCGCCGACGGTGACTGGAAGCCCCAGTCGTGCAGCGAGAATGACCCCACCACGTCCGGCTGCATCACGCCGCGCACGCTGCACGCGTACAAGGAGGTCAAGGCGGCCGGCTTCAACCGGTTCGTCGGCTGCTACCGCCCCGGCGGGCCGTGGGAGCACCCCAAGGGGCGCGCCTGCGACTGGTCGCTGCAGAAGAGCGGATTCTCCCCGTGGCACAACAACGACACCCGGACGTACGGCAACAACGTTGCCGCGTTCCTCATCCGTAACGCCGACCGGCTCGGCATCTACTACGTGATCTGGAACCGGCAGATCTGGTTCCCGGCCACCGGCTGGAGTTCGTACAGCGGGCCGTCGAACCACACCGACCACGTCCACATGTCGCTGCTCTGACCCGCACGATCCCCGTCGAGGGCCGTTCCGCGTGATGCGGAGCGGCCCTCGACGCGTCAGACGGTGGCAGGCGCGGCCGGGTCGGTCGAGGCCGCGGTCTCCAACGCCGCCAGGCCGGCCGGCACGGCGGCCACCGGGCGCACCGCGCCGGCAGCCAGCCGGTAGGACACACCCACCACCGCGCACCGCCCCTGCGCCACCGCGTCGGCCAGCACGGGCGACTGCCCGAGCAACGTCTCGACGGTCTGTGCGATGTGGATGTCGACGATGCCGTCGATGTCGTCCACGCCCTCGGCCGCGGCTCGGCGCAGGCTGGGCAGCACGGCGTCGACCACCGCGCCCAGATGGCCACTCGGCGCGGTGCCGGTCGAGGCGGACTCCCGGGCGGCCTGCACCGCACCGCAGGAGTCGTGGCCGAGCACCACCACCAGCGGGGTGCCGAGGACTGTCACCGCGTACTCGACGCTGCCGAGCACCTCGGGACCGGCGGTGTGCCCGGCGGTGCGAACCACGAACAGGTCGCCCAAACCCCGGTCGAAGATGATCTCGGCAGCCAGCCGCGAGTCGGAGCAGCCGACGATCACCGCGAACGGGTGTTGCCCGTCGGCCACGGCGGCCCGGTGCCCGGCATCCTGGTTGGGGTGGCGTGGGGCGCCATCGACGAAGCGCCGGTTGCCGGCGACCAGCTCGGCGTACGCCCGGGTCGGCTCGCTGAGCGCGGCGGCGCGGTCGGTGGTCCGCTGCGGACCCGGCTGACCGCCGGAGCTCCCGGTATGACTCATCCCGCACCTCGTCTCGACGCATCTGACCTGGTCAAACCGGCTCTCCGCCGGCCGGGCGGCGGGCGCTGGCTCGTGCTCCACCGTCACACGCACCGTAAGATGCGTCAAGGTATGCGTGATTTAGATTTCATACGTTGACTTCGGCCACCCCCTGGGCAACCTTCCCGGGGCGGGGCGGACCAGACTCTCGCGAGGGCAGACGGACATCCGGAAAGGCGGTCACACGATGGCGAGCACGGTGACGGACGACACCGGCGGCGGGCGGAACTGGACGTTCCTCACCAATCACGGGCACGTCCTGCTGGCCATCGCCCGCGATCCGACCGCCCGGCTGCGCGACGTCGCGGCCGAGGTCGGCGTGACCGAACGGGCCGCGCAGGCGATCGTCGCCGACCTGGAGGCGGGCGGGTACCTGCACCGCACCCGGGTCGGGCGACGCAACGAGTACACACTCAACCCGGCCGGCCGGTTCCGGCACCCCGCCGAGGCCGACCGGCAGGTCGGCGACCTGCTCGCGCTGTTCGCCGACGACTCCACAGCGAAGGCAGAGCCCCGGGCCTGACAGTGGTCACCGGGGGCCGCTGACCGATGGTCACGGCGGTAACCTTTGCGTGTGCGCGAATGCCCGCCGTTGAGCGCGACCCCGTCCCGCCGTGCCCTTCGCGGCGTCCTCAGTGGAACGCTGGCGGTCCTGCTCGGCGCCGGCCTGGTGGCACCCTCCCCCGCGACCGCCGCGCCGCCCCTCTGTGGTCCCACCGGCACCGACAGCCTGACCCAGCTGCCGTGGGCGCTCCGCCGGCTGGAGCCGTCCTCGGCGTGGCCCCTGTCCCGGGGCGCCGGGATCACGGTGGCCGTGATCGACTCCGGAGTCTCCGCCGCCCACCCGCTCCTCAAGGGGCAGGTGCTCGAAGGGCGCGACTTCAACGGCCTGCCGGCCCGACAGGGCCAGTGCGACGAGGCCGGGCACGGCACGCTGATCGCGGGCATCATCGCGGGCCGGGAGGGCACTGTCGTCCCCTTCAGCGGCATCGCCCCGGCCGCCCGCATCCTGCCGATCCGGGTTCTGCCGCAGCTCGGCGCGGTCAACAACCCGCAACTCCCGGCAGAGATCGCCGCAGCCATCGACTGGGCGGTCGCGCAGGGCGCCGACGTGATCAACCTGTCCCTGACCACAATTCCCCGCCCCGAACTGACGGCGGCCGTCGAGCGCGCCCTGGCCAAAGGGGTGGTGCTGGTCGCCGCCGCGGGCAACCGGTCGGAAGATTCGCAGAACCTGCCGGGTTACCCGGCCGCGTACCCCGGGGTGATAGCGGTCGGCGGGGTGGACGAGCAGGGCGGCCACGTCGGCACCTCGATCAGCGGCGACTACGTCGACATCGCCGCACCCGGGATGAACATCGTCGGGCCGGCACCCGGAAACAGCGGCTACCGCACCGTGCCGGAGGGCGGCACCAGCTACGCCGCCGCGTACGTCTCGGGAGTGGCCGCGCTGGTCCGGGCCGCCTACCCCAGTCTCGACCCGCAGCAGGTCGCGGATCGGCTGACACGCACAGCGGACAACCCACCCGAGGGCCAGAACGCCGACATCGGCCACGGGATGGTCAACCCGTACCGGGCGGTGTCGAGCCTGCTCGGCAGCCGGGCGAACCCTCCGGCCGGCGTGCTCCCGGCGCCCGCCGTGCGGGACGACCCGCTGAGCTGGCAGCGCCCCGCGGCGATCTGGGCGGCGGTCATCGGCGGGCTACTCGCCCTGCTGCTGCTGGTCGCGCGACCGATCATGACCCTTGGCCGCCGACGCGACTGGCGCCCCGGCCGACGCACCGACGCACCAACTGCCAGCTGAGCGGCGCACCGCAGCCGCAGCCAGGTGCCGACGCATACGTCCGCCAACGGTTACGCCCGCCAACGCCAGACACAGAGCGGCTCCGGGCCGGGCGAACCGGACCGGAGCCGCTCGTGCGAATGCCTCAGCTCCACACCTTGGAGTTGCTCATCTCCGTGGTGAGGTAGTTCTCACGGGCGATGCCCACGGCACCACCGATCTCGTTCAGGATCCGGTTGATGTCCCGGACCGCCGCGTCCCACTTCGCCTGGTGCTGCTCGTAGGCAACCCGGTCCTCGCCGTCCCAGTGCAGCTTGGTCAGCATCGACCGCAGCGTGTCAAGCTTTTCCTCGAGAGTCTTCGAGATGGCCTGCATCTGCTGGTTGCTGCTCTCGAGGACCGCATAGTCAACTTTGATCGTCACGATTTCCTCCTCTGCCGGCTACGGATCACGGGTTGAGAGCAGAGTGGAACTTGTCCAGCATCTGCTGCTGCTCTTCGTCGTTGACCTGGTGCGTCGTACCCGACTTGTCGAGCAGGTCAGCGATGCTGTCCATCGCCGTCAGCAGTTTGACGGTGTCCTCGTTCCAGCGCGTCATCAGCGACTGGAAGCCCGTGGACGCCTGACCCTTCCACGCGATGGCCAGGTCGTCGACGACGTTCCACAGCTTCTTCAGCTCGCCGTCGACCTCGCTGCGCGTGGACCGCACGTCACTCGCGGCGGTATGCAGAGTCGCAGCTTCGACCTCGAACGCCATGCTTCACACCCTTCCGTCTGTTGTGGTGGCGGCTTCGCCGCATCCTCCCCCGCGGCAAGGCAGCAACACCCCACCGACGGACACTCCTGTGAAGACCGTAGCGGAACGGGTCCAGCCCTCGCAGCCCTGACCGGCGACGTTCGATGGATGGTGGTGAATCGGGCCGGAAAGGCCCACCACCCCTGCCGAACGATCGACAGCGCTCAGGCCGGCTCGGACCAGGCGGTCTGAATCAACTGCTGGCCATCGCGACGGCGCACCAGGGTGCCCCGACCGGGCGGTTGCGGGCTCGGCCGCAACGTGCCGAAGACCGCGCCCTCCTCCCGGTTGCCGGACATCAGCAGGCCCGGAGAGTCCAACTCGCGAAGCCGTTGCAACACCGGCTCGTAGAGCGCCCTGGACACACCACCGACGCGACGCGTGACGATCAGGTGCAGACCGATGTCGCGGGCCTGCGGCAACAACTCCTGGAGGGCGCTCAGCGGGTTGCTGCCACCCGATGCCACAAGGTCGTAGTCGTCCACCAGGATGTAAAGATCCGGACCCTTCCACCAGCTCCGATCACGCAGCTGGGCGGTGGTCACGTCCGGGCCGGGCAGTCGGTTGGACAGCGCGCTGCGGATCGATCCGAGCCCCTGGGCGAACGCCTGGTTCGACGGGGCGTAGTCAAGCAGGTGGTCACCCTCCACCGCCCCCAGCAGGCCACGCCGGTAGTCGGCGATCACCAGCCGGGCCTGCGCAGGCGTGTACCGCTCGGTGATCCCCCGGGCGATCAGGCGCAGCAGGTTGGTCTTGCCGCACTCCGCGTCACCGAAGACCGTCAGGTGCGGCTCGTTGGCCAGGTCCAGGTAGACCGGAGCGAGCGCCGACTCGTTGACGCCGATCGGGAGACCGGGCGCCGACCTGTCGATGATCCGGGCCAGCTCCGCCACCGGCATCCGGCGCGGCAGCAACCGCACCTTCGGCGCCGGGCGACCCGGCCAGTTCGCCGCCACGTGCCCGGCCAGGGACAGCGAGGCCTCGCTCAGATCGTCGATGTCGCGACGGCCGTCGATCCGCGAGATGGCGGTGAGGAAATGCAGCTTGTCCCGGGTCAGGCCACGACCGGGCGACTTCTCCGGCACGTTGTTCGCCGCCCGACGGTCGATCTCGGACTCCGACGCGTCACCGAGGCGCAGCTCCAGCTTGGTGCCGAGCAGATCCCGCATGTTGATCCGGATCTCCGCCCACCGGACGGCGGTGAGCACCACGTGCACACCGAAGCCGAGGCCCCGGTTGGCCAACGTGGTGATGGTCTGCTCCAGCTCCTCGTACTCCTGGCGCAGGGTGTTCCACCCGTCCACCACAAGGAACACGTCGCCGAACGGGTCGTCGGCGAACTCACCGGCGGCACGGCGGCGGCGGTAACTCGCCACCGAGTCGATGCCGTGCTGGGCGAAACGACTCTCCCGGTCGTCCAGGACGGCGACCACCTCGGCCACCGTCCGGCGGACCGCCTCGACGTCGCGCCGACCCGCCACCCCGGCCAGGTGCGGCAACCGCTCCATGCTGCGCAGCGCGCCCCCGCCGAAGTCCAGGCAGAAGAACTGCACCTCCCGCGGCGTGTGCGTGAGCGCCAGCGAGGCGAGCAGCGTACGCAGCATCGTGCTCTTGCCGCTCAGCGACCGACCGACGATGACCACGTTGCCGCCGGCCCCGGCCAGCTCGACCATCATCGGATCCCGGCGCTGCTCGTAGGGGCGGTCCACGACGCCGACCGGCACTGTCAGTCGCCCGCGCCCCGGCCAGGAGGCGGTGCACAGGCCGTAGGTGGGGTCGACAGCCAGCGGGCCGAGCAGCTCACCGAGGCCCGGCGGGTCGGCCAGCGGCGGCAGCCACACCTGGTGGGCCGGACGGCCCCGACCCTTGAGCTGGTCGATCAGCACGTCGAGCATCGCCACGGCCTTGCCGTCGGCAGGCTGCTCCGGCTCCGGGGCGGTGGCCACCGGCACCTGCGGGACCTGCACCGGAACGAAGTCGAGACCGTACGGCACGATCCGGCGCTGCACCAGCGCCTGCGAGGCGGATGCCTGCTGCCCCGGCGCCCGGTACGCCCCCGACACGTACGCGGCCCGGAACCGCAGCATGGTGCTGGTGTCCGTCTTCAGGTAGCCGTGGCCTGGCGCGTTCGGCAGCTCGTACGCGTCCGGTACGCCGAGCACGATCCGGCTCTCCACAGCGGAGAACGTCCGCAGACCGATCCGGTACGACAGGTGCGTGTCGAGGCCGCGCAGCTTGCCCTCTTCGAGGCGCTGGCTGGCCAGCAGCAGGTGCACGCCGAGGGACCGACCCAACCGGCCGATCATGACGAACAGGTCGATGAAGTCCGGTTTGGCGGCGAGCAGTTCGCTGAACTCGTCACAGATGATCAACAAGCTGGGCATCGGCGCCAGCGGCTCACCGGCCGAACGCGCCTTCTCGTACTCGAAGCGGGAGACGTAGTTGCCGGCCGCCCGCAGCAGCTCCTGCCGGCGCACCATCTCGCCGGCGAGCGCGTCGCGCATCCGGTCGACAAGCGGCAGCTCGTCGGCCAGGTTGGTGATCACCGCGCTGGTGTGCGGCAGCGCCTCCAGCGAAGCGAAGGTCGCGCCGCCCTTGAAGTCGACGAGGACGAAGTTCAGTTCCTCCGACGAGTGGGTCACCGCCAACGCGGCCACCACGGTACGCAGCAGTTCGCTCTTGCCGGAGCCTGTCGCACCGATCACCAGACCGTGCGGGCCCATGCCCTCGTGCGCCGACTCCTTGAAGTCGAGCTCCACCACGTTGCCGTCCGGGCCGACACCGAGCGGGATGCGCAGCCGGTCACGGTGCCCACGCGGGCGCCAGGTGTTCTGCACGTCCACCGCCGCGGCGTCACCGACACCGAGCAGGTCCGGCAGCTCCGTGCTGCGGGCCAACGGCTCGTCGCCGCCGGTCTGCTGCTGGGAGAGCCGGAAGGGTGCGATCTGTCGGGCCAGCCCCTCGGCGGCCTCCGCGCTGAGCCGGTCGGGCCGACCCAGCGTCGACGACGAACTGCCCCGGGCCAGTTCGAGGGATCCACCGTCATTCACGTCGAGGCAGAGCAACCAGCGGCCAGCGTCGCGCGGCACCGTCCCGGACAGGTCGACGACCGTGGCGCCGAGCAGCCCCGGGCCCACCAGCTGACAGGTCGGCGAGATCTCCCCGCCGTCGATCACCACCACCAGGTGCGGAGCGGTGGTCAGCGGCTTGGCCTCCGGCGCGAACCGAGGCCGCCCGGCCAGCTCGGCGGCGAGCGCGGCCTCGGCCTCGGCCAGACTGGCGAAGACCAGCCGGCGCGCGCCGGCCGCGTCCGTACGACCGCTGTGGTGAGCGTGTGGCAGCCACTTCACCCAACCCCAGGACGACTGCCGGTCAGGTGCGGCGACCACCGCGATCACCAGGTCGTCCGGTGCGTGGAAGGTGGCCAGCTGCCCCAGCGCCGCCCGGGTCAGGTCGAGCACCGGCTCGCGGTCGCCGCGCAGCACCACCCGGCTGAACGCGCGCACCGACAGCGCCGTCGGCAGCTCGGGCACCGTGGAGTGCGCCCGGACGAACCGGCGAAGCGCGATGGCGCTCATCGGCTCCAGGTCCTCCACCGGCTTCGTCTCCGGTGGGACGATCTCCACGGCGAGCCGCTGCGGCCCGAGGGCGATCCGGGTCTCGCCGAAGTCGTCCTCGGTGATCCGCCGCTCCCAGAGTCGCCGCGACGCGGCGATGGACCAGAGCGCGTCGGGCTCCGGGTGCCGCCAGGCCATCGCGGCCCGCTGCTGCTCGGCGGCACGCCGGGTGCGCTTGCGCATCTGCGCCAGGTAGCGCATGTAGTCGCGGCGATCGGCGTTCAGCTCGGCCTTGTCCTTGCCACCGCTGTTGGCCAGCGAGCCGATCGCCATGCCGAGCATCGAGACACCGAACAGACCACCGGCGACGTAGGTCATCATGCCGCCGCCCTTGCCGGCGTAGAGGAACGCCATGGCGCCGACCCCGCAGAACATCGGCAGGATCATGAGCAGCTGCCCCATCCCGCGGGGCGTCGGCTCGGGCAGCTCTGGAGGCGACTCCAGCAGCACCTCGCCGCGCGGCAGGGCCGGCCCCGGCTGACGCGGGAGCCGGCGGAACACCACAGTGCTCACGGCTGTCTCCTCCCCAGAAGCGGCCCTGATGACGTGCGGCCCGCGGAACACCGCCCGCGGGTGGGCATCGTACGTGCCGTCATCGTAGGTAATCTGCCGTGTGCGCGGTGGACCCGTACCGCAGCATTCCAGCCAGCCGATCACAGACGCACACCTGGAGGCCACTGTGGCGACGAAGACGGCGACCGGCGGTCTCAGCCGGATCACCATCGTGGCTCCGCGTACCCGGATGGATCTGGCGCTGCCGTCGGACGTGCCGATGGCCGACCTGCTGCCCACACTGCTGCGTTACGCCGGCGAGGACATGGCCGACGAGGGTGCGCGGCACGGCGGCTGGGCACTGTCCCGGTTGGGTGGTGCGCCCCTCGACGGTGGTCGTACCGCGGCGCAGCTCAGCGTCCGCGACGGTGAGGTGCTCTACTTCAACCCCCGGTCCGACGCCGCGCCGGAAATCGTCTTCGATGACGTGGTGGACGCGGTCGCCACAGCCACCAACCAGCGCCCCGGCGCCTGGCAGGTCGGCGCGACCCGCTCCTTCGCTGTGGTCTTCGCGGCGGCGGCGTTCGGCGCCGGCGCGCTGGCCGCCCTCTTCGCCGGTCCGCCGCACCTGCCCGGCGCGCTGGCCGCGCTGCTGGTCGCGGTGGCGCTGTTGGTGGGCGCGGCGGTGCTGTCCAGGGCCGCCGGTGACAGCGGCATCGGCGCGGTGCTGGCCCTCGTCGGCCTGGTGCACGCGGCCACCGGCGGTCTGCTGCTGCTCGCCGACGATCAATCGTTGACCGACCTGGCCGGTCCGCATGTCCTGCTCGCGGCGACCGCGGCGGTGGTGGCCGGCGCGGTGGCAGTGCTGGCGGTCGGCGACCGGTACCCCCTCTTCTTCGCCGCGATCGGGGTCGCGGCCGCCACCGGTCTGGGCGCGGTGCTCTGCCTGGCCCTCAGCCTCGACGCGGCGGCCTCCGCCGCGGTGGTCGCGGCTGTCGCGTTCGGCGTGGTGCCGGCGCTGCCGATGATGGCCTACCGGCTGGCCCGGCTGCCGGTGCCGTCGATTCCGACCGGTCCGGAGGACCTGAAGACCGACAGCGAGTCGGTGGACGGCCGCCAGGTGCTCCAGCAGAGTGAGCGCGCCGACCAGTTCCTCACCGGTCTGCTGTGGACGGTGTCACTGCTGGTGCTGGGCGCGCAGATCGTGCTGGCCCTGGACGGACGCCTGCCCGCGGTGCTGCTGTGTCTGGTGCTGGCACTGCTGGCGCTGCTGCGGGCCCGCCCCCTCCTGGGCCGGGCCCAGCGCACCCCGGTGCTGCTGACCGGCACCGTGGGTCTGGGCCTGGCCGCCGCGACCACCTTCGCCGGTGGGTCGCTGCCGGTCCGGCTCGGCCTGATCCTGGGCGGGCTGGTGCTCGCCGCGGTGATCAGCCTGATCTACGGTCTGACAGTCGCCGGCAAGCGCATCTCGCCGGTCTGGGGCCGCCTGCTCGACATCGCCGAGATCCTGCTCATCATCGCGCTGGTGCCGCTCGCCTTCTGGGTCTGCGGCCTCTACGGCTGGATCGTCAACCTCCGACCCTGACCCGCACCGGTCAGCGCGACCGCGGACCGGTGGAGACGCCCAGCGCCGACGCGACCGGAGCGGTGGCGTAGACGCCCGGGGCGTGCTGACCGTCCATCGGCCGGGTGGACGCACCCACCCGGCCGGCGACCTCACGAACCACCTTGACCAGGGCCTCGACGTGGTTGTCCATCGCCGCGACCCGCAGCAGCGGTGCCGCCACCCGACCGTCCGACGAGACGGTTACGGCCACCGTGTGCGACGGCGCCGAGGTCGCGGTGATCGCGTCGACGAGCGGACCGAGCGGCGCGTCGAAGCGGCCCCGCAGCGCCATGCAGCGGTGCGTCCAGCCGCCGCCGCGCAACCCACGCCAACTCTCCGCCGGCGCCTCGGGCACCAGGTCCAGACCGGCGGCCGAGACGATGGCCGCGCGCAGCTCCTCCCTGCCCAGCGGGCGATGTGCCAGCCCCGCCGAGGTCAGCGCCTTGCCGAGCCTGCCGATCCCGGCCGCCACCGTCCGGTGCACGCCGGTCAGCCCACCGCCGCGGCTCACCGCCTCGACCCGGGCGTCCCGGACGGTGAGTCGCACCGCCACCCACACGGTCCGGTGGGCAGCCGGCGGCGCACCGGGTGCCGGGTACCAGACCAACGTGTGCGCGACGACCTGGGCCCGGGAGACCGGGGCGCTGAAGTCGGTGAGCACCCGCAGCGCGCGGTCCACCGCGGCGGCGTCGACGGAGCCGACCGCCGCACCGGTCGCGGACTGCAGGGCGACGGCCGCGAACCAGCCCTGGTCGTCACGCCCGATGCCGAGCCGGGTGCCTCGGTCGGTCAGCTCGATGACGCTCAGCTCAGGAGCGAGCGCAGCCAACCTCGGGTCGGTCGCGGTGCCGCCGGCCAGCGCGGCCGACGCCCGCTCACCGCGTCGCCGCAACCGCCGGCGCAGCAGCAGGTCCTCGAACCACCAGCGGCCACCCCGACGGGCGAAGGCCGCCAGGACGACCAGCAGCGCCGCGGCGCCCGCCGCGGCGAGCACCCAGCTCGGCCCGGCCGTGGCGGCCCAGACGCCGACCACGCACAACTCCAGTACGACGAGCTGCCCGACGAGCACGGGGCCGACCCGCCCACGGCCGGGCCGCTCGGCCGGGGGCACCGGCCGGCTCGGAACGTCGACAGGGTCCGTGACCGCTCGGGCGGGTGGCGCCTGAACCTGCGTCATCGCTGACTGTCCCTCCTGCACGGTACGACCCTGCGCCGGTCGGTCCGGTGCCGGCCACGAGCGGTGGTCCCAAGGAACCACCGTCGGCCCCTTATCGTAGGGAAGCCCGCGACGGCACCCCGACCCTGATCGTCGCGGATCCACCCCGCCGGAGGTAAGTCATGCGGACCCGCCGCGATCAGGTGCAGGCGTACCGCTTCGTCACCCGCCGCATCGTCTCCGCCTTGCTGTCGGGCGATCCGGAGACCACCAACCTGCCGATGCGACGGCTCGGCATGGCCGTCTTCGGCAGTGTCCTCACCGCGGCCATCGTGCTCGGCGGGGTGGGCGCCTACGGCCAGTTGACCGGTGGCACGGCGCCGCTGGACGACCAGACCCTTGTCATCGAAAGGGAGACCGGCGCGACGTACGTGTTCATCGGGGGCAAGCTGCACCCGACGCTGAACTACACCTCGGCCCGCCTCATCGTGAACGACGCGAGTGCCCAGGTGCGGACGATGTCCCAGGCGTCGCTGCGGGACCGGCCCCGCGGCGTCACCGTCGGCATCGTCGGGGCGCCGGACGCCCTGCCGGACCGCAAGTCGCTGACCGGGCTGCCCTGGTCGGTCTGCGACGTGCCCGACCCGGTCGACCGGCAGCGGTCCAGCACCCGACTGGTGATCGACCGGGCGCTGCCCGGCGGCACGCCGCTGGGTGACCGGGCGGTGCTGGTCTCGGTGAACGACCAGCGATACCTGGTCACCAACAACACCCGACTCCAGCTACTCGATCCGTCCCGCACGATCACGGCGCTGCGGATGGCCGGCACCGAGCGACTCCAGGTCGGGCAGCAACTGCTCAACGCCGTACCGGCCGGGCCACCGCTGCGCCGGCCGTCGCTGCCCGGTGAGGGCGAGCCCAGCAGTCGCACGGTGGCCGGGCAGTCGCACGACGTCGGTTCGGTGTTCAAGGCCGCCGGGCGGCACTACGTGCTGACCCGGGACGCTCTCGTCTCGATCAGTGAGATCACCGCTCTGCTGCTCGTCAGCAACGGCGGTCGGATCACCGACATCACCCCGAACCAGGCCAGCGAGGCGTTCGAGGAACGGCGGATCGAGGAGGACGGGGTGCCCCCGACGATGCCCGCCCTCTACCCGGCCCAGCCCGGTCAGACCACGCTGTGCGCGACGTACCGCAAGGGCAGCGCGGGCGGCCCGCCGACCACCACCCTGGAGGTCTTCGACCGGGTGCCGAGCGAGTTGACCGACAGCGATCCGGGCCTGGTGCCGGTGCGCCAGACCAGGCGCGACGCCGTACGCACCGCTGAGGCGGTGCTGCTGCCCGGCGGCAAGGGTGTCATCGCGCAGGCCTCGCCGGGCGCCGGGACCAGCGGGTCCGGTGCCGCCGGGTCGACGATCTACCTGATCAGCCCGCAGGGCATCCGGTATCCGCTCGGCTCGGCGGCGACACTGGACGTGCTCGGTTACGGCGGGATCACCCCGCTGGCGGTGCCCGGCTCCCTGCTCGCGCTGATCCCGACCGGGCCGACGCTGGACCGCGAGGACGCGTTCGCCGTCTTCGCCGCCGACGGGCCGGCACCGAGCGCACCGCCGTCGGCCGCGCCGAAGTCGGGCTCACCATCAGCGGCGCCGCCCTCGGGCACGCCGTCCGCGGCGTCACCGTCGGGGTCGTCCTCCGCTGCGCCACCGTCGGGGTCGACGTCGTCGAGTCCGGCCGGTGGCACGCCGTCGAGCGGCGGGACCGGCGGGGGGTCCACGGAATCGATCGGCACCGACGGCTGAGCAGCTTCGACGGGTCGCCCGGAGTCGCACTGGTGGACTAACCTGAATGTCGCTGACGGTTGTCAGCCAGAACGACGGGGATGTTGCCATGGCCGGGCGTACGGAAGTCGACCTGTTGTCCCTTGAGGACTTCCACGAGCACCTGGCCTCGCGGTTGAGCCAGGCCGAGTCGGTGCTGCGCAAGCTCAACACCGAGATGCAGTGCCGTCCTCCGGCGCTGGGCTCGTTCTTCGACGCCACCGACAAGGCGCGTCGCTACAGCGAGGTCCACCAGTCCTATGTCGACCAGGCCGAGCGCATCAGGCAGGCGGTGCTGGCGGCGCAGCAGGCGACCAGCACGATCCTGAACAACTACCGCACCGCCGAGGCGCGCAACGCGGCCAACGCCGACGATGTCACCGCCGCGCTGACCCCTGTCGACCGGGCGTTTCAGGCGAAGGAGGACGGGCGTGTCTGAATACACCCAGCGCTACCAGGGCAACAGCCACCAGCAGCTGTACGACGGCCTGATGGCGGGCAAGCCGGAGCAGATCGAGGGCGTGGCCACCCAGTGGGCCGAGGTCAAGGGCATCCTCGACGGCCTCGGCCGGGATCTGAGCGGCGACCTCGACAAGCTCAGCAACACGTGGACGGGGTCGGCGGGTCGGGAGTTCCATCGGCGACTCAGCCTGATCGTCGCCCACACCGACGCGTTGGGCGAAGGGATGGCCGGCATCAAGCAGGGGTTGACCATGATGGCCGACCATCTGCGCGACGCCCACAAGCAGGCCGAGAGCCCTGAGGAGACCGACGACAACGACAAGGCGATCGGCGGCGCGATCAAAGGTGGCGCGGTCTTCGGTCTGACCGGTCTGATCGTCGGGGGCATCGCGGGGCACCAGCAGGACAAGGCAGAGCAGGAGAAGGCCCACCAGCGGATGGTGAACCTGGTGGCCGGCCTGGCCAACAGTTACGAGATCTCGGCCTACGACCGGGTGGTCGAACCACCCCCGCCCGACCCGGATACTCCGAGCACCGCCCGCAAGGATCCGACGACGTCACAGAGCGTCTCGGCCATCGCCAGGGTGACCGGTGGCCCCACCACCCGCGCGGACTCCGGGCACACCGGCGACGCGACCATCTCGACGCCCGACCGGGTTGCCCAACTGCCTGGCGACGGTTCGACGCCGGGCGATGTCGGCTCGGGCACCGGCGGCAGCCCTGCTGTCGGTGCCGCGCCGATCGGTGCTGGCAATGACTTCGCTGACCGCGGCACCTCCCTCGCCGGCGCCGACCCTCTGGTCGGCGGCGCGCTGCTCGGCGGTGGTGCCGCCGGGCTGGCCGGGCTGTCCGGGCCGGTCGGCGCGCCCACTGCGGCGAGCACCGGTCCCGGCCTGCTCTACGGAGCACCGGGCGGGTCACCGGCCGGCGGGGTGTTGCGCAGCGGCGCGCTGGCCGGCTCGGGCAACGCACCCCCCGCCTCGGCTCGACCGACCGGCGGTGGTGCGGCTCCGGCGGAGACCCGCGCCGCCAACGGGGTCGGGCGCAGCATCGACGGCCAGCGTGGTGGGAGCGGCGGACGCCCGGCCATGACCGGTGGCAACGCCCGACCGGGGTCCGGCGGCGGCCGGCCCGGTGTGCTCGGCGGGCAGGGTCGCGCGCAGGACGACGACTCCGACGAGCGGCTGACCTGGTTGACCGAGGACGAGATGGTGTGGCAGGGCGACGAGAAGGCCGCACCGCCGGTGCTCGGCACCGGCGACTGACCACGGCCCGCCGCCGGCACGCCCGCACCACCGGCGGTGCCGCCCCGACGTTGCACGGCGCCCCCGATCGGACCCGATCCGGTCGGGGGCACTGCCGTTCCGGGCCTCTACCGCCGGCGTCCACAGTGCGCATGGTGGTGGCGGTCACGCCCGCGCGGTCCGTCGCCGTGCTGCGGTAGGCCGGGACGGGCGATAGGTTGGTCGGGTGTCGTCCGCAGCGTCTGTCCGCCCAGCCAGGTGGGCTGCGCTGCGGTCACTGCGGGAACTGACCCGCCTGGCGGTCACCGCGCTGGTGCTCGCGGTCGGCCTCGGTGCCGCTCTCGCCGCGACGCCACCGCCCGCCCCCACGCAGCTGCGGCCCAGTGCCGTGAGCAGCCGGGTGGCAGATGTCCGCCCCGACACCGGCCCGGCCAACCAGCGGGCCGCACAGCCCGCCGAAGCCCCGCCGGCCGGCACGCTCGACACCGCCACGGCGACCGTTCCGGTCGCGGCGGGCCCGGTGCACGTCCCGGCCATCGATCCCGGCCGTGGCTCTCCTGCACGACGCGGCCCGCCCGCCCGCTGAACCAGGCCCGGCGATCCCCGGGGCCCGATCCCGGCTGATCCTCCCGCACGGCACCTGACTTCGCCGTCGACGGGACCATCCCGCCACCGGGCCGACCGGTGCTGCCGCGCCTTCCTGCCGCCCGTCGATACCCGCCTTCGACCGCGAGGTGCTGATCATGCAAACCATCCTCTCCGCCGTCCTGCCAGACCTCTCCCGGGCCGCCGTCATCTGGCTGAGCCTGCTCGGGGTGGTGGCCGTCGCTGTCTCCGCTCTGCTGCTGCGGCCCGGCCGGCTCCGCTTCGACCCGGGCTCCCGGATCCGCCGCGCCGCCATGCCGAGCCAACTTGAGCAGGCGCAGGAGGAGCGGGAGCAGAGCCGCTACGCGCAGGAGGTCGCGGTGGCCGCGGAGCGGGCGACCACCACCGTGCGGCGCCGCCGGGCGGAGTGGGTGGCCGCGCAGGAGGCGATCGAGGCGGCCTGGCTGGCGTACGAGGCGGCCGAGGCTGGCGTACGGCGGCTCGACGCGGCGGCCGCGATGCCGCTGCCGCACACCGCACGGACCCCCGCCGAGTACGCGGACCGCGAGCGCTACCTGCACCGGGCGGCGCTGGATGCGTACTGGCGGCGGGAGCTGTCGGTGGAGCAGCTCAGCGACGTCTTCGCGCACCGCGACGGGTGGGACCCGCGACTGCACCCCGTCGAGCAGGAGCTGGTGCTCCAGCGGGCGATCCGGGACAACCTGGCGGCCCGGCACGCCGCAGCCCGCGAGCGGGAGCAGGCCGCGTGGCGGGCGGCGGAGTTGGCGGTGGCCGCGGCTCGCAGTCTGCGCGAGGAGGCGCACGCCGCGACCGGACGACGGGTCGCCGAGTCGGCGTCGGTGCTGCCGCTGAGCGAGGTTGCCCGACCGGTGGGCGCGCAGACCCGGGAGAACGTCGAGCAGACCCGGGAGAACAAGGTGACCGCGCGCGGCCGTGCGACGGTGCCCGCGTTCTGAGCCGCGCAGGCTCGGGTGGGTTAGCGTGACGGCATGTCCCGACAGGCGTGGGTCCTCGTGGTGGTCGCCAGCATCCTGGCGCTCGCCACACTGGTCGGTGCCGTGGTGCTGGCGGTGCGGGTGGTGCGCACCCGGCGGATGCTGACCGGGCTGGGCGCGGGCGGCAAGGTCGCCTTCTACGGAGCGCTGATCTACACGATCTTCCCGGTCGACGTTCTGCCGGACCCGATCTACCTGGATGACATGGGGGTCCTGGCCGCCGCGCTGATCTACCTGACCCGGCTGGTGCACCAACGTCGGGCGGCGGGTCGCCAGCTGCCGGGTCAGCCGGACGCCCCGCCGGATCGGGGCCAGGTGCGCCGCCGCGTGCCATGATCGGGGTCGGTTTGGTGGACAGGGGACGGGCATGGCGGGCGATCATCGGTTGGACGTGCACGATGAGCGGGTTGTCGCCTTCTGCGCCGAACGGCACCTGGCGACGCTGACCACCCTGCGGGCGGACGGCACCCCGCACGTCGTACCGGTCGGGGTGACTCTCGACCCGGCCGCCGGCCTGGCCCGGGTCATCACCTCCGGCGCCTCCAGCAAGGCCCGTCAGGTGGCGGCTGCGGGCGCGGCGGGCGCGGCGGTTGCCGTGTGCCACGTGGATGGCCGCCGCTGGTTGACCATCGAGGGCCGCGCGGTGCTGCGGTCGGATCCGGCCGCCGTGGCGGAGGCGGAGCGGCGGTACGCCGAGCGGTATCGGACGCCGCGTCCGAATCCGGAGCGGGTGGTCATCGAGATCACCGTGACCAGGCTGTTGGGCAGCCTCTGACCTGACCGTGTGTCCCCGATGACCGGTTCGGGTCGGGCAGGGACGCCGCGCGACCCCGGGGCCCGCAGCCGGCGGAATTCTCCGTGGAGCAGAGCCGTTACGCCCTCGGTACGGCCAGGGCCGAGACCACAGATGGTCGGCCCCCGTGTTGCGCCGAGCGCCATTCCCGGTGCTGCCGCCCTCCGCTGGCCGGAGGCGCCAACCCCCGAACGGAGACTCGACAATGAACCCGATCGTCCAGAAGAGCGGTCTGTCCGTCGTCGGCCTGCTGGTCGCCGGGGGCTGCGCTCTCGGCCCGGCCGTGGCCGCGCAGGCCGCCCCGGCTCAGGCCGCCCCGGCCTCGTCGAGCCAGAGCGACAGGCACGCCGAGCGGATCCTCGGCGTCGACTACCAGGCCCAGCCGAACTTCTACTACTGCGGCCCGGCCGCGACCCGGATCGCGTTGTCGGCCCAGGGCAAGGCGCTGTCCCAGGACGAGGTGGCCCGGCTGCTCGGCACCACCGAGGCGGGTACCCCCTCGGCCCTGGACACCACCCGCGTGCTGAACGAGCTGACCGGTGGCAAGTACCGGACCACCGAGATCCGTGATTCGGTGGCCCGCCCCGACCAGGTCGAGCAGCTGCGCCGTGACGTGCTGGCCGCTGTGGACGCCGGCCGCCCGGTGGTGGCGAACATCAAGGGCACGACGGTGGACACCGACGGCAACCCGCACTCGTACGAGGGTGGCCACTACCTGACCCTCGTCGGCTACCGCGACGGTGGTGACATGATCCGGGTCGCCGACCCGGCCGACCCGGCGTTGGGCGAGTACTGGATGAGCCTGCCGAAGGTCGCCAACTGGATCGCCGAGCGCGGCTACTCCTCCTGATCAGGACGGTTCACCGGGCCGGCCTCTCCCGTGCGGGGAGGCCGGCCCGACGTCGTTACGGACCCGGGCGGCGAGGTGTGCGCGTCGACGGGCTCGGGCGGCCCGCGTCGGTCGGGTCCGGTGCAGTTGTCGGCGGACCGGCGGGTGGATCTCCGCCTCACCTGCTCCGGTCGCCCGGCGCACGATCCGGTTGGCGTCCTCGGGTTCGGAACCGGCGGCCCGGAGCAGGTCACTGGCCGCGGTACGAAGTCCGGTGACGAGGGATTCGCCGAACGACTTCACGCCGGTCGAGGAGGCCCGCCCGGCCAATTCGGCGCACTCCTCGACCAACCGGCGGGTGCGTCGGGGGTCGTCACCGACCTTGCACTCCACCCGCATCTCCGCCACCGCCTGACCCAACCGGCCCATCGCATCCGGCAACTCCGGCGGAATCGGCTCGTCGTACTGCAACGCGGTGGCCGACCAACGCGCCATGGCGCGGCTGTCCAGCAGCAGCCGCTCCAGGTGACCCGCGCTGCGGGCGTAACTGTGGTACTGCTGCCGGCGGTGCCAGCGCACCGGGGCGATCGTCACCACCTCCTCGGCGCCGCTGAGGGCGTCGTGCAACCGGCTCAGGTCGTCGTCGGTGCCGCGGAGCCGTTCCAGGACGCCCATGGTCCCGGCGCTGTCGCGCTCGCGCAGCGCCCGCGCCAACTCGGCGAGTTGCTCGCAGAGGATCGTGAAGATCGGTGCCGCGGCGCGGTCCAGCACCCGCATCGGGTTGATCGGCAACAACAGGGCGACCACCACCAGGCCGACCGCCCCACCGACGAGCGCGTCGAAGATGCGGGGCACCTCCAGGCCACGCTCCATCGGGGCCAGCGTGGCGATCAGCACTGCGGTACCGCCGGCTTGGCCGACCAGCGGACCGCCCTTCCCCGCCACCAGCAACGCGGCGGCGATTGCCAGCGCCACCACCACGCCGGTCTGCCACGGGCCCGAGCCGAGCAGGAATCGCAGCGTGTCCCCGATGATGATGCCCAGGGCCACGCCGCCCAACAGTTCGAAGGTCCGGCGGGCCCGCTGCCCGATGGCGGTGGCGATCGTACCGACGGCGGCGGCGGGAGCGAAGACGTGCGATCCCTGGCCGAGCAGATTCTTGGCGAGCAGGGCGGCGATGGCCGCGGCCAGCCCGGCCTGGATGGAGATCACCAGGGTGACCTCCCACTGCCGGGCCCTGATCCGGCCGGCCTGCCCGCCACGGTGCCGCACCCGCCGGACCGTCCGCTCGGCGGTCTCGTCGAAGCGCGACTGATCGCGGTCGGCGGTGGGGCGATCGTCGGCCATGGCGGCGGTTACCCCGGCGGTGGCAGGGCAATCGTGGCGGCCGGGCACCACCGCCACCGGGAGCACCACCGGCACCGTCGGACGCATCGTCAACCGTAGGTTTGTGCAGCCCCGTGGGGGTACCAGAGCCACACACCTCCCACCGATCCGCAACCGGTAAGGGGCCGTGACATGACCAGTCCACCGACCACCGACGACCACGATGCCGTCGACATCCTGGTCTCCGATCATCGTGAGATCGAGGCAGTCCTCGTCGAGTTGGCGACCCGGCAGGGCACCCCCGAGCACCGCAGGCGCCTCGCCGACGTGGTGATCGCCGAACTCGTCCGCCACTCGGTGGCCGAGGAGGCGTACGTGTATCCGATCGCCCGGAAGGTACTGCCCGACGGCAACGAGATCGCCGACCGGGAGATCGCGGAGCACGCCGACGCCGAGCGGACCATGAAGGAGTTGGAGTCAGTCGACCCGTCCGACCCCCGCTTCGACGAGTTGCTCGCCCAACTGACCAGCACCGTCCGACAGCACGTGGCGGAAGAGGAGAAGGAGCTCTTTCCCCGGCTGCGCGCGGCGACGGCACGGGAGGAGCTGGTCGAGATCGCCGCCCGGGTGACGGTGATCAAGGAAATCGGGCCGACCCGGCCACATCCCGGGAGCCCGGTACACCCGCCGGCGAACAAGCTGCTCGCCCCCGGCATCGGTCTGGTCGACCGGTTGCGCGACGCGTTGAGCGGCCGGCCCACCTCAATGGACGAGCTACGCGACAACCACTGACCCGCGCAGCATCGGCCTCCCGGGTCGTCGACGGCTCGACGGCCCGGGAGGAGCGCGTCGGGTCAGCGGACCTGGTCGCCCTCACCGGTGCGCGCCTGGGCCTGGTCCACGCCCTTGTCGATCTGATCGCCGTACTTGCCGCCGGTGCGCTTGTCGGCCATGTCGCCGGCCTTCTCCGCACCCTGGTCGACCTGCTTGTCATGCTTGTCCGCGAAGTCCTTGGCCTTGTCCATGAAGTCACCCACCGCGTTCCTCCTCAGTCCGGTCCGTCCCCTTCGCGTTCCCTCGGCCGGACCACGCAAACGCCGCCGCTGTGGACGTGATCCGCGAACTCCCGCCCACGTCACTCGGCCCGACGTACGATCCGCGCGGGCACCGGCCAGCGAATCGGGTGTCGGGGCACGACCGACCGGGTACCGACCTCGTCGACATCGAGGAGGACCGACATGGCCGCAGAGGAATCCGGACCGACAGGTGGCCCCGGGCCGCGCCAGACCTGGGCGGCGCTGCCGTGGCTGGTCCGGACCGCGGTGTTGTGGAGCGCCTGCCTGGTGGTGATCGCCGCAGGGCTCTACCTGCTCGGCCGGATCGCCGTCCTGTTGGCGCCGCTGGCCATCGCGCTGGCCGCCACCATCTTCCTCACCGCGCTGCTCGATCCGGTCCTGCTGCTGCTGCGCCGGTTGCGCCTGCCGGCGGCGCTGGCGGCGCTCTGCACCGTGCTGCTGTTGCTGGGCATCCTGGTCGGTGTCGGCGCCCTGGTATGGAACCTGACCGCCAGCCAGTTCGATCAGCTCAGCCAGGAGTTGACGCAGGGGGTCGAACGGAGCCGCGACTTCGTGACGTCCACCCTGCCGGTCAGCGAGGCACAGCTGGACCGGCTGGTCGACCAGGCCCGCGAGGGGCTCAGTGGCAGCTCTCCGGACCCGGTGGCCGGCGCCCGGACCGCCACCGAGGTGTTCGGCTCCGCGCTGCTGGCTCTGGTGCTGCTCTTCTTCCTGCTCAAGGACGGCCGGTCCATGTGGCACTGGGTGCTGTCCCGGGTGTCCGGCCCGAACCAACCAGTGCTGGCCGAGGCCGGCCGGGCCGGTTGGCAGACGTTGGGCGCGTACAGCCGGGGCACCATGTTCATCGCCGCGATCGACGCGCTGGGCATCGGGCTGGCTCTGGTGGTGCTGCGGGTGCCACTCGCCCTGCCGTTGGCGTTGATCACGTTCCTCGGCGGGTTCGTGCCGATCATCGGGGCGACGGTCGCCGGCGCGGTGGCGGTGCTTGTGGCGCTGGCCGCGAACGGTCCCACCACAGCGCTGCTCACCCTCGCGGCGGTGATCGCCGTGCAGCAGATCGAGGGCAACCTGCTGGAGCCGCTGGTCATGAAACGGCAGGTCCGACTGCATCCGGCGGTGATCCTGGTGGCGGTCACCGCGGGCACGCTGATCGCGGGCATCGCTGGCGCCTTCGTCAGCGTCCCGATCACCGCCGTCCTCTGGCGGATGATCGACACCGTGCAACAGCGCCGCTCGGCCTCGGCTCTCCTGCCCTCGGACTGATCACCGCCGACCGAGGTGCGTGGTGAACCAGGTGGCAGCCTGATCGGCGACCTGCTCCAGGGTGCCGGGTTCCTCGAAGAGATGGGTGGCGCCGGGGATCACCCGCAGCTCGCCGACCTCGCCCAACTCGGCCAGCGCCCGCTCGTTGAGCGTGATCACCTCTTCGTCCAGCCCGCCGACCAGGAGCAACGTCGGGGTACGCACCTGGGCCAGCGCGTCTTCGGCCAGGTCCGGCCGACCACCCCGGCTGACCACAGCGGCCACCCGATCGGCGCGGGACGACGCCGCTACCAGGGCGGCGGCAGCACCAGTGCTGGCCCCGAACAGACCGATCGGCACATCGCCGGCAGGACGCTCGACGGCCAGCCAGTCGACGATCCCGGCCAGCCGGCTGGCGAGCAGCCCGATGTCGAAGCGCAGTTCGGCTGTTCGGGCGTCCACCTCGTCCTCGGCCGGGGTGAGCAGGTCCGCCAGCACCGTGCCGAGCCCACTGCCGTTCAGCGTCCGGGCCACCGCCACGTTGCGCGGGCTGTGCCGGGAACTGCCGCTGCCGTGCGCGAACAGCACCACGCCGACCGGCTGGGCGGGCAGCGTCAGGTCGGCGGGGAGTTGGGCGTCCCCGATCGGAATGGTCACGCTGCGCTGCTCGTCCATGCCCCACCTCCGCGTACTCGCCGGTGGTCCGGGTACCCCGCCCGCCGCCGGGCACGCACGCCGCGACGGTGTCACCCCGGGCCGTGGGCCCGCCGCCGGGCCGCGTTTGCCCGCTGGGGCGCCGGGTACGCGACGAGCGACCGCAGACCGTGTCGGCGCAACCGCGCCCCGACGGATCGCGAGGATCGCCATGGCCAAGCAGCAGATTTCCCGGCAGCAGCAGCTGACCGAGCGAGCCCAGCGTGAACAGGACGCCGCGCGCAACCAGGACGTCGGGGACCAGGATTTCGGAGACCAGGCCGCTTCGGCCCGGCTGCCCGACGACCCGAAGGCGGCGGCGCCCCGCGACGCCATCGGACGTCCGTCGACCGGCGAGCCGGTCTGACCAACCTGGGCCGGCGAGCCGGTCCGACAAACAGCGCGGGCGGGCGGGGCGGGAGGACTCCCACCCCGCCCGTCACTGTTCGCGTTCGGGCAACCGCAGCAGCGGAGACCGGCCCGGTGGCTGCTCGGGCGGCGGGCCGGACGGGTCGGCCGGCGGCACCGGCACCGTCACCGGCTCGTCGCAGGTCACCCGCAGCATCTGGTCGTGGTGGCGCAGCTCCACCACGTCGTCCGGGCCGCCGTGCCGCAGCGAGTACGTCGTCTGGTGCGGCCGGACGTCCACCCGCAGCGCCAAGCCCCGCCACTGGAGTGAGAACTCCAACCGGCTGAGTCGGCTGGAGAGCCGGGGGGCGAAGGACAGCTCGCCGTCGTGGTCCCGTAGACCGCCCAACCCGCTGACCAGGGCGAGCCACGCGCCGGCCAACGACGCCATGTGCACGCCGTCGCGAGTGTTCTCGTTGAGGTCGTGCAGGTCCATCAGCGCGGCCTCGCGCAGGTAGGTGTGCGCGAGTTCGGGGTGGCCCACCTCGGCGGCGAGCACCGACTGGGTGCAGGCCGACAACGACGAGTCGCGTACGGTGCGGCGCTCGTAGTAGAGGAAGTTGCGCACCTTCTCCTCGGGGGTGAAGGCATCCCCCCGCCAGTGCATGGCGAGGACCAGGTCGGCCTGCTTCACCACCTGCTTGCGGTACAGCTCGAAGTACGGGTAGTGCAGCAGCAACGGGTACTTCTCCGCCGGGGTGTGCGTGAAGTCCCATTCCTGGAGTCGGGTGAAGCCCTCCACCTGCTGATGGACCTCAAGCTCCTCGTCGTACGGGATGTGCATGGAGGTGGCGGCGTCCCGCCAGCTCGCGGCCTCCTCGTCGGTGACGCCGAGGTGGAACGCCTCGTCCCGGTGGCGCATGACCACGTCGGCGGCGGCGAGCAGGTTCCGCTGCGCCATCAGGTTGGTGTAGACGTTGTCGTTCTTCACGGCTGTGTACTCGTCCGGGCCGGTGACACCATCGATGTGGAACAGCCCGTGCCGGTCGTGGTGACCGATCGAGCGCCACAGCCGGGCGGTCTCCACCAGCAGCTCCAGCCCGATGTCCCGTTCCAACTGGGTGTCCCCGGTGACCATCACGTAGCGGCGCACGGCGTCGGCGATGTCGGCGGCGATGTGGAAGGCTGCCGTCCCGGCCGGCCAGTACCCGGATGATTCCGGGCCGCCGATGGTGCGCCAGGGGAAGGCGGCGCCCCGGAGGTTGAGCGTCTCGGCGCGTTCCCGCGCCGAATCCAGAGTGCTGTGTCGCCACTGCAACGCGCTGCGCACCGCGCTCGGCTGGGTGTAGGTGAGCACCGGCAGGACGAACATCTCGGTGTCCCAGAAGGCGTGACCGTCGTAACCGGGGCCGGTCAGCCCCTTCGCCGAGATCGGCCGCTGCTCGGCCCGCGCGCCGGCCTGCAACACGTGGAAGAGACCGAACCGGACCGCCTGCTGCACCTCCGGGTCGCCTTCGACCAGCACGTCGGAGGCGTCCCAGAACGCGTCGAGGTAGTTGCGCTGCTCCCGGTGCAGCCCGTCCCACCCGTCCAGCCGGGCACCGGCCAGTGCCGCGCCGACCTGGTCGCGCAGCGCCGGCAGGGACCGTCGACTCGACCAGCTGTACGTCAGATACTTGATCACCCGCAGCTTCTCGCCGGGCTGGAGCACGCAGGCGATTGTGGTACGCACCCAGTCCTGGTAGCCCTCGGACTCGATCGTGGTGTGGTCCGGGCCGTGCACCTCGTGCTCCATGGCGGCGGCGACCCGCAGACCGGAGACCTTGGTGCGGTGGATCAGCTGGCCGCCGTCGGGGGTGGTCAGCTCTTCCTCGGCCTGGAGCGGCGACTCCAGCACCGCCGCGACCCGGGGGTCCTTGCTCTGCGCGGGCAGCGACTCGTTCGCCACCAACTCGGACTGCACGATCAGCCGCAGCGGGCGGTCGACGGCCTCCACCTCGTAGCTGATGGCGGCCACGGACCGCTGGGTGAACGAGACGAGACGGGTGCTGCGGACCTTGACCTCCCGGCCGGCGGGCGAGCGCCAGTGCAGCTCCCGGTGCAGCGTGCCGGCCCGCAGGTCGAGGATCCGTTCGTGGGCGATCAGCTCGCCGTAACGCACGTCGAGCGGTTCGTCGTCGACCAGCAGCCGGATCAGTTTGCCGTTTGTGACGTTGACGATGGTCTGCCCGGACTCGGGGAAGCCGTAGCCCGCCTCCGCGTACGGCAACGGACGCAGTTCGTAGAACGAGTTGAGGTAGGTGCCGGGCAGGCCGTGCGGTTCGCCCTCGTCGAGGTTGCCGCGCAGGCCGACGTGCCCGTTGGAGAGCGCGAAGACCGACTCCGACTGGGCCAGCACGTCCATGTCCAGCCGGGTCTCCCGGACGTGCCACGGCTCTACCGGATAGGCGCGCTCCCGAATCATCTGAAGCCTCGTTCGGCGGCGAGCGGGTCGGTAGCGGTGCGGTTCGGCGCCGGTGGGTCCGCGCGGTCGAGGAGGTCGGCGAGGTCCGTCACCACGATGTCGGCACCGTGGGCGAGTAACTCGTCGGCCTGGCCGACCCGGTCGACGCCGACGACGTAGCCGAAGCCACCCGCGCGGCCGGCGGCCACCCCGGAGAGGGCGTCCTCGAAGACGGCGGCCTGGGTCGGGTCGACGCCGAGCGCCCTGGCCCCGGCGAGGAACGTGTCCGGGTGTGGTTTGCCGCGCAGCCCCTGAGCACGGGCGACCAGCCCGTCCACCCGGGCCTCCAGCAGTGGCTCGAACCCGGCGACGGCGACCACCTCACCCCCGTTCGCGCTGGCGGTGACCACGGCTCGGCGGAGCCCAGCGGCTTTTGCGGCCTTCAGATACCGCACGGAGCCCGGGTAGACCTCGACGCCGTCGGTACGCAGGCGGTGCAGGAGCAGGACGTTCTTGCGGTTGCCAAGGCCGTTGACTGTCTCCGCCTCCGGCGGGTCGTCCGGGCCGCCCTCGGGCAGCACGATCCCGCGGGAGGCGAGGAACGACCGGACGCCGTCGGCGCGGGGGCGGCCGTCGACGTAGCGGTTGTAGTCCGGGCCCGGATCGAACGGTTGGAACGGTTCGCCGGAGGCCGTGGCGCGCTGGCGGAGGAACTCGTCGAACGTCTGCGTCCAGGCGGCGTTGTGTACGCGGGCGGTCTGCGTCAGCACACCGTCCAGATCGAAGAGACAGGCGGTCACGTGAGCAGGTAGGCCCAGCACGGTACGAATCTATCCACCCTGCTGGGCCCGCAAACCCGTTTCGGCCGCCCTGAGGCGTTTCAGTTCGGTCGCAGCGTCCAGATCACTGTCATTTCCGAGGTGGGCTTGCCGTCCTCGGTGGCGATCTGGACCGTGACGGGGAATTCCGGGCGCCGACCGGCGGCCAGCTCCTCGGTCACCTCGGTCGCCGACCGGCCGAGTCGCGCCGTGGCCAGCACCGGACCCATTGCGAGTTTCCGGTAGGCGATCTCGGCCCGGACGGCCAACGGCACGGCCCGATCGAGCAGTTGCCCGAAGGCGGCCAGCACCACCGCGCCGGAGGCCGTCTCGCCGAGGGCGAACATGGCTCCGGCGTGCGGGCCCCCGATGTGGTTGTGGGTGGCCGGCGAGTCGGGCAGCCGCACGACTGCCCGCACGCCGCCCTCCGCCTCGGGTGCCACCTCGACGAACTCGATGCCGAGCGTACGAGCGAACGGCACCGCTTCCAGCATGCCGGCCGCCACCTGGCGGGAGTCGATAGTCATGACCTGACGTTACTAATCGGTAACCAGGCCGGCAACCAGCTACTTTCCCGTCAGGGCCCGCTCAGAGGTTGCCGATGATGCGCAGGATCTCCGCATAGAAGTTGCCGTCGATGCTGCGGAAGAAGGAGAAATCCTGCCCCGGGTCGCCGAAGAACGGCCGCAACGTCCACGCCAACTGGGTGCCGACAAACCCGAAGAGCAGGATCCAGATGTAGAGCAGTGTCATGCTGGCCGGCCGCTGCGTCGGCTCCCCGCGCCGGACCGTACGGCCGTCCCACGGGCGTTGCGCCACGTAGCCGGGCGGCAGCATGCCGGGCGGGAACGAGGCACCGGCCGGCTGCCCGGCCCACTGCGTCGGAACCGGGGCCGGGGGCGTCGCAGTGGTCACGGCACCGTTCGCTGTCGACTCGGCCACGGCGGCTCCGGCCGGCACGGCGACCGGCTCGGTGCTCTGACCGGCGGCCGGCGCGGCAGCCGGCGACGGCCCGGCGGGCACCGCGGCCGGCACGGCCTGGACCGGCGCCGGGGCGCTGGCCTGCTCGCCGACAGTGGCGTTGGCGGCCTCGGGCGCGAGCAGGCCGTGGTCGTTGAGCACCTGCATCCCGCTTGTCAGAAAGCGCAACCCGACCAGCGCCGACAGGGTCAGGATCGACACGTTGAGCAGCTTGAAGAACCCGTAGTCGTTGGCGGTGATCAGGAAGAAGAGGCTGATCGGCGCGAACGCCACAGCGAGCATCGAGGTGACGGTGATCGCCACCATCACCAGCGCCACCGACTGCCGCACCGAGAGCCGGGCACCGAAGACCAGGTTGAACAGGTAGAGCGTGGGCAGGCAGATGACCAGGGTGACCAGGAACAGCAGCGGCAGCTTCAGCGCCGAGGTCAGCGCCATCAGCGGGCTGTGGAAGAAGCCCAGCACCGCCCCGTAGCAGGCCAACGCGATGGCGGAGCTGGTCAGCATCCGCCCGGTCAGGGCGTTGAGGTCACGCTCGGCCACGATCTGCTGCCAGATGCCCTCGCGATCCCGCAGGATGCGCTCGATGACGAGCGGGCTGGGACGGTCACCCGACACGGGTGCACCCCTCTCGGTGGTATTTCACAGTGGACTGGGTGGGCAGACGGTAGGGCACCGGGTGGCGGGCCCGCCACCCCGTCCGGGGACGTCGTCAGCGCCAACCCACGTCGATCCGGTCGCCACGCTCGTCGAAGAAGTGCAGCGCGTCCATCCGTACCGAGACGGCGAGCGGGTGACCGGCGCTGACCGCCGGGTACGGCGCCAGCCGCACCGCCAGCTCCGCCGGACGGCGGTGGTGCCGGCCCGGATCGGGCAGCACGCTGGTCTGGACGCCACTGGGCGGGGCCTCCTGCGCCTCCACCGGCTTGCCGGTCAGCCGCTGCATCACCGAGCCGAACCGGCGCAGGCCTCGCTGGCCGACCGGCGGCGATTCGAGTGGGGCGCCCATCTCGTCAACCACGATCGCTGTCGCGCCGATGTCGAGGAACGCCAACGACTCGTGCCCGTGGTGCTCCAGGTAGCGGATCCGCCCACGCAGCACGTCGCCGGGGCTGTCCGGTGCGACAGGGGTGAGCGCCTCGGCCCGCATGCCGACAACGATCCGCTCACCGTGGTAGTGCGCCACCGCCCTACTGCGGATGTCGTTCCAGGGCAGGTAGAGCGACTGGTCACCGAGGTTCAGCGTGACGTAACGGTCGAGATGGACGTAGACCGACGCCTCCAGCAGGTTCATCCGCGGGCTGCCCAGGAACGCCGCGACGTAGAGCGTCGCCGGCCGGCCGTACACCTGGGTCGGTGTGCCCACGTCCTGGAGTACGCCGCGGCGCATGATGGCCACCCGGTCGGCCATGGTGAGCGCCTCGGCCTGGTCGTGGGTGACGTAGACAGTGGTGACGCCCAGCTCGCGGGTCAGGCCGGAGATCTCCGCGCGCAGCTCGGCCCGCAGGCCGCTGTCCAGGTTGGACAACGGCTCGTCCATCAGGAACAGGCCCGGCCGGCGGACGATCGCACGCCCCATCGCCACCCGCTGCCGTTGCCCGCCGGAGAGCTGCCCCGGCTTGCGGGCCAGCACGTCACCGATGCCCAGCGCGCTCGCCACGTCGCTGACCCGCTCGCCCCGCGGCTCGGGCTCGACCCCGGCCAGCCGCAGCGGAAACGCGATGTTGTCGCCAACCGTCATGTGCGGGTAGAGGGCGAAGTCCTGGAAGACCATGGCGATCCTGCGGTCCCGTGGGGGCAGGTCGTTGGCCAACTCCCCGTCGAGCATCACCGCACCGGTGGTCGGCTCCTCCAACCCGGCGATCATCCGCAGCACCGTCGACTTGCCGCAGCCGGACGGCCCAAGCAGCACCATGAACTCGCCGTCGTTCACATCGAGGTTGATGCTGTCGACGGCGAGCGTGCCATCCCGGAAAACCTTGGTCACATCCTTGAGCGTGACGGTGCTCACCGTCTTCCCCCCCAGCGCGCGTCGGCCGAACCCCACAAGACTGTGACCAGGATCATGGGTTTGTGACATCGGGTAAACGTCTCATGTTCGATCGATGACACTGCTATTACACGACAGAAGCGTCGATCAGCAGCGCGTGGATCGCTCGTCCGGCTCCCCGAGGAACACCTGCCGCACCACCCGCTCCGCCGCCCGCCCGTCGTCCAAAGTGCAGAACCGGGCCCGGAAATGCTCGCGGGCCTTCGTCGCCGCGTCCGAGCGCACCCCGTCGGTACGGAACAGGTCGAGCAGATCGGCGAAAGTGGAGGCTACCGCGCCCGGCGGTTCGGCGGTGACGTCGAAGTAGACGCCCCGGGCCAGCCGGTACGCCTCCCAGTCCGGGGTGTACAGCACGATCGGCCGGTCCAACACCGCATAGTCGAACATGGCCGACGAGTAGTCGGTTACCAGCACGTCCGCCACCAGGTAGAGATCCTCCACCCGTTGATGGCCGCTGACGTCACGAACCCGCTCCCAGTCCCTCGGCTGGCCGGGCCGTCGGTCCCGGTCGTGGAAGTAGTGGCTGCGCATCAACAACCGGCCCGAGTCACCCAGCGCCTTGACGAACCGGTCCGGGTCGAACGGCGGCCGATAGCCGGGCAGGTGCTCGCGGTGCGTCGGGGCGTACAGGACGACCTGCTCGTCGGGGTCGAGGCCGAACTCCGCGCGGAGTCGGCGCACCTCGTCCGGGCTGGCGGTGACCAGGCGATCGTTGCGCGGGTACCCCACCTCCAGCGTGGTGTACGTGGCCGGGTACGCCCGGTCCCACATCTGGGTGGAGAAGCTGTTGGCGCTGACGCTGTAGTCCCAGCGGTCCACCCGGCGCAGCAGCCCGGCGAAGTCCATCCGACCCGCGCCGATCGGGTAGCGCTGCTGATCCAGCCCCATCACCTTGACCGGCGTGCCGTGGTGCGTCTGCACGTGCACCTGTTCGGGTCGCTTCCTGACGAAGTCCGGAAAGTTGACGTTGTTGACCAGCCACCGGGCGCGGGCGAGCACCCGGTAGTACGCCGGCGTGCCGGCCACCACGTACTCCACTCCGGCCGGCACGCTGTCCACCCGGTCCCGACGCACCACCCACACCCCGCGCACCCCCGGCGCCAATCGGCGGGCGACCTCGTAGATGGCCGCCGGGTTGCAGGAGTAACCCCGGTACCAGTACGCCGCGTACACGGCGAGCGCCGGGTCGACCGGCCGCCGCAACTCGGCCCGGTAGTACTCGCGCAGCAGCCCGTCCCGGGTCAGCCGGGCACCGCGCCGGGCGACCGGGCCGACAGTGCGCCGCGCGGTGCGGGCCCGTCGGCGGGCGGCGTCGCGGGCCCGGCCGGCGGCCCGCAACGCGCTGAAGGTGCGCCACCGGCCGGAGGCGACAAGCTTGTGCTTGATCCCCTCGACCCCGTCCGGTACCGGATAACCGCCGGCCGGCAGCCAGCGCTCGTAGTCCGCTGTGATCTGCGCGAAGAACGCCTCCCGCAGTTCCGGCGCGATCCGCTGACCGTTGCCGAGCACCGTCAGGTAGTGCCAGATCATCCGTTCGAAGACCACCGGCCGCAGGGCCTCCGTCGCCGACCCCCACGACTCCATCAGGTGGAACACCCGGTGCCACTGCGGGAAGACCTCGAAATGCCGGTCACCCCGGGTCCGGGTGATCGCACCGGCGCGGCGTTGGCGGTAGTTGACGCAGACCCGGTCCAGTACGCCGATCCGGTGCGCGGCCATCAGCACCGGGTAGCTGAACGAGACATCCTCGTACCAGCCGGGCGCGAAGCGCAGACCCAGATCGGTGAGGAACTCCCGACGGACCAGCCGGTTCCACGCGGTGTGCAGCAGGTGCATCGCCTGCGGCCGGTCCCGCAGGCGGAAGGTGCCCGGGCCCGGCGACTCCGGAAACACCTCGGCCATCGCGCTGCGGGTGGCGGTGTCGTTCCAGTGGGTGCGGACGTGGTCGACGAGCAGGACGTCCGGGCGGGTGACCCGCAACCGTTCGGCGACCTCGGTCAGGCACTCCGGGGCCAGCCAGTCGTCGCCGTCGAGGAACCACACGTACTCGCCGACGGCCCGGTCCAGCCCGATGTTCCGGGCCGGACCGAGGCCGACGTTCTCCGACAGCCGGACCGAGTGGACCCGCTGGTCGCGGGCCGCGTACTCGTCGATGATGTCGCCGCTGGCGTCCGGCGAGCAGTCGTCGACGGCGATCACCTCGATGTCCGTCTCCGGCTGACCGAGGATGGAGTCCAGGCACTCCCGCAGGTATCCCTGCACCCGGAAGGCGGGCACCACGAAGCTGATCAGAGTCATCCGGCCGCCCTCCGTCAGCGCGGCGCGGCACCTCCAGCGCCCGCCGGCGCCACCGACGCCCGCGCGCTACGGGCCGGTCGCACGAACCAGGCCAGGACGACGCTCACCACGAAAACCACGAGAAGGTACGCACCGAGTGTAGCCAGTCCGATACCCGCAATACCGGCGATCGCCGCGAGGGCCAACAGCACGGAACGTCCCTCCCAGCCCAGCGTCGCCGCGTGCAGGGGCGGTGCCGCCTGACGCTTCTCCAGCCGGGCGGTCAGGTCGTAGTGGTGCACAGTGAGCACGAAGACGTACCCGAAGATCAGCCAGCCGGGTGCCGCACCGACCACCCCGACCGCGATGGCGAACAGGTACTCGGCGGCCCGCAACGCCGCAGGCACCAGCCAGTCCAGCGGACCGTTGTGCGCCGCCCCGGCACCCAGGCCGCCGACCAGCAGCACCAGCAGCGCCACCGGCACCGCCCAGCGCAGCCCCTCGGGCGCGTCGCTCAGCAGCGCCCCGACCAGCAGCACCGCCGGGCCGAGCGCGGCGATCACCGCCAGGGTCAGCGGCCCCATCGGGCGGACCACCGGCAACCAGCGGGCCAGCGGGCCGTCGTCGCGGTGCAGGGTGGCGTCGACAGTGTCCAGCACCGGCACCCACATCCAGCGGGCCCGCAGCGTCCGCAGCGCCCCCGTGTACGCGAACGCCAACACCCCCCAGACCAGCACGGCGATCAGGCTGACCAGCGGGTTGAACAGCGCCACTGTCAGCGCGATCAGCGCCCACCGCTCGCCGATCGGGAAGACCACTGTCCGCTTCAGCCAGTACGACACCGACCCGGTGTCCGCCTGCACCCGGGTCGACGCCGCGTTGAGCCGGTCACCGATCCCACCGCTGGCGTTCGTCGCCGTACGCGGGCGGCGGGCAGCCTCGTCGTGCAGCACCCCGTACCAGGTGTCGGTCATGTGCCGGACGGTCTGCAACGTCATCGCGGCGATCGCGAGCGCCCACCCGTTGCCCAGCCCGGCGTGGCTCACCCCGAAGCCCAGCCCGGCGTAGACCAGGTACTCCTTGGCCCGGTCCGCCATCGTGTCCAACCAGCCACCCCAGGCGCTGAAGTGCCGGGTGTAGCGGGCCAACTGGCCGTCCACGCAGTCCAGCACGAAGCCCAGGTAGAGCAGCACCGCGCCACCGACCAGCGCGGGCCGCCCACCGACCCCGAACAGCACCGCCGCGCCCAACGCGAAGAGCACCGAGATCACCGTCACCCCGGTCGGGGTGAGCCGGAGCCGGGCCGAGAGCCGGACCACGTACGGCGACCAGGTGCTGACGAAGTAGGTGGAGAAGAAGTCGTCCTTCTCCTTCACCGACAGCCGCAACTCGGCCCGGTCCTCGTCGACAGCGGTCACCGCCGCCTCGGCAGCGGTGAGCCCGGCCGGGTCCTCGACCCGGTGGGCGACGAGCAGGCGTACCCGCTGGGCGAAGATCAGGGTGCCGAGCGCCGCGAGACCCGCGAAGAGCCGGTCCACGGCGGACCCGGGGCCACCGGCCGCCACCGACCCCCCGGACCCGCCCCCGCCGGTCACCGGCAGCGGCGCGACGTCGCCGGCCGGGCCGATCGGAGCGGCGACGGGGAGCATCCCGGACGTGGCGGCGCGGGCGGCGGCCGCGAGGGTCGGCAGGTCGTCAACGCCGACCCGCAGCGCGCCGCCGAACACGCCGGTGGCGGCCCCGTCGAGGGCGTCCAACGCGCCGGCGTCGACCACCTGGCCGCGCTCCTCCCGCACCGCTGTCCGACCGGGCACCGGCGGGTCACCGAGGACCAGCGCCACAGTGGGACCCACCGGGCTGGTGGCCAGGTGCCGCAGTACAGCCGTGTGCGCCACCAGGTCGGTGCCGGTGATCAGCACCGGGACGGTCGCTGTGGTGACCAGGTCGGACAGCTCGTCGAGGTTGGCGGCGAAGCGCACCTCGTCCGCCCCGGCCAGGCGCAACTGGTCGGCCAGCCGGTCGGCCAACGGCTCACCGGTCGCAGTGGTCAGGCCCGCCGCGGGCGTCCCGGCGGCGAGCACGATCGCGAGCGTCACCGCGGGACCGCTGCGTGGTACGCGTCGAGCGCATCGGCGATGGTGCCGTCGAGCGTCAACCGGCCCGCGTCGAGGTACAACCCCCGACGGCAGAACCGGGTCAGGTCCTTTTCGTTGTGTGACACCAGCACCAGCGTGCGCCCCTCCCCGAGCAGACGATCAATAGTCGCGTAACACTTCTTGCGGAACTCCGCGTCCCCGACCGCTGTCACCTCGTCCATCAGCAGGATCGGGTGCGGCAGGTGCGAGATGATCGCGAAGCCCAGCCGCACCTTCATCCCCGACGAGTAGTGCCGCACCGACGTGTCGATGGCCCGTTCCACCTGCTCACCGGCGAACTCGACGATCTCGTCGAAGTGCCGCTTCAGATAGCTCGTCGACAGTCCGTGCAGCCCACCGACCAGGTGCAGGTTCTCCCGCCCGGTCAGGTCGTTGGAGAAACCGGCGGACAACTCCAGCAGCGGCGCCACAGCGCCGTGCACCCGGATGTCGCCCTCATCCGGAATGAGCACCCCGGCGATCAGCCGCAGCAGGGTGCTCTTGCCGGTGCCGTTGCGCCCGATCACCCCGACGGTCTCGCCGGGCTCGATGGTGAACGACACGTCCCGCAACGGCCAGAACTGGCCGGGCAGGGCACCACGCGCACCCCGGTGGATGAACAGCTCCCGCAGCCGCAACTGGCGGCGACGGTTCCGGACGAACCGGATGCCCAGCCCGTCGGCCTCGATGATCGGCGCGGCCACCTCAGAGCTCCTTGAGCACTGCGGGCTCCAACCGGCGGAACGACCACCAACCGGCGGCCAGCACCAGCAGGCTGCCGACGACAGTGGTGGCGAGCAGCCGGGCGTCCGGGAACTCGTCCGGATACCAGATCGCGTGGTGCAGCTGGAAGATCCCGACCAGCGGGTTCAGCTCGTACACCACCTTCAACCAGCCGGGCAGGCCGGACTCCCGGACCAGGCTGAGCGGATAGATGATCGGCGTGGCGTAGAAGAGCACCCGGATGATCAGCCGCATCAGCCGTTCCACGTCGCGCATCAGCACGTTCCACGCGGACAGCAGCAGGGCGAGCCCGGTCAACAGGACGGCTTGGACGGCCACCGCCAGCGGCAGCGAGAGCAGCGACCAACCCGGATGGATCCGACCGTGCGCCGCGTAGATCACCGCGATGGCGATCAGGATCGGCAGGCCGGCCGCGTACTCGGCGAACCGGCCGGTGACCCGACCGATCGGAAAGACCTGACGTGGCACGTTCATCGTGGTGATCAACCGGGACTGGCCGGTCAGCGCGTTCGTCGCCTCACTCAGCGCCGAACTGGTCCACATCCAGGCGAAGATGCCGGTGATCAGGAACAACGGGTACGAACCGGCCGCCTCACCGAGGTGCCGACCGGTGTCCCGGGAGTAGAGCACCCCGAAGACGAACCAGTAGATGGCGCCCATGCCGAGCGGCTCGATCAACGACCAGAAGTAGCCCAGCACCGACTGCTGGTACTTGACCGCAAGATCCCGCCTGACCAGGATGCGCAGCGAGTTGCGGTGCGACCACAACGCCGCGACGCCAGAGGTCACCGCAGCCTCCCGCCTCCTGAAACGGACGACAGGTTAGCAGTCGGTGAACGATTGCCCCGAATCGACCGGACTCAGCACTCGATCACGTTGACGGCCAAACCGCCACGCGCCGTCTCCTTGTACTTGACCTTCATGTCGGCGCCCGTCTCCCGCATGGTCTTGATGACCTTGTCCAGCGACACCTTGTGCACCCCGTCGCCGCGCAGCGCCAGCCGGGCGGCCGTGATCGCCTTGATGCTAGCCACCGCGTTCCGCTCGATGCAGGGGATCTGCACCAGGCCACCCACCGGGTCACAGGTCAACCCGAGGTTGTGCTCCATCCCGATCTCGGCCGCGTTCTCCACCTGCTCCGGGGTGCCACCGAGCGCCTCGGCCAGCCCCGCCGCCGCCATCGAGCACGCCGAACCGACCTCACCCTGGCAGCCCACCTCGGCGCCCGAGATCGAGGCGTTCTCCTTGAACAGCACACCGATCGCACCCGCCGTCAGCAGGAACCGCACCACACCCTCGTCATCGGCGTCCGGCACGAACCGGGTGTAGTAGTGCAGCACCGCCGGAATGATCCCGGCCGCGCCGTTGGTCGGCGCGGTGACCACCCGGCCGCCAGCGGCGTTCTCCTCGTTGACCGCGAGCGCGAACAGCGTCACCCAGTCCATCGCGTGCAGCGGGTCCGCCGACCCGGCCTCCGCCTCCAGACCACGCCGCAGCTCCGCCGCCCGCCGCCGAACCTTCAACCCCCCAGGGAGTACGCCGTCCCGCTCGCAGCCGCGCTGCACGCACTCCTGCATCACCCGCCAGATCTCCAGCAGACCGGCCCGGATGTCCGCCTCGCTGCGCCAGGAACGCTCGTTGGCCAGCATCACCTCGCTGATCGACAGCCCGGTGCGGGTGGTGATGTCGAGGAGCTGCGCCCCGGTCAGGAAGGGATACCGCACCACAGTGTTGTCCGGCTTGATCCGGTCCGCCCCGGCCGCCGCCTCGTCCACCACGAACCCGCCACCGACGGAGTAGTAGGTGCGGCTGCGCAGCTCGACGCCGGCCCCGTCGTACGCCACGAACGTCATCCCGTTCGGGTGATACGGCAACGACCGGCGGCGGTGCAACGTCAGGTCCCGATCCGGGTCAAAGTCGATCTCGTGCGCGTCGAGGATGTTGATCCGCCGCTCGGCCCGGATCCGCTCGACCCGAGGACCGACAGTGTCCGTGTCGACAGTCTCCGGCGACTCGCCGGACAACCCGAGCAGCACCGCCGGACCGCTGCCGTGGCCATGCCCGGTAGCACCCAACGAGCCGAACAACTCGGCCTGCACCCGCGCCGTGTCGCTGAGCAGCCCGTCGGCCTTCAGCCCACCAACGAACGTCCGCGCGGCCCGCATCGGCCCCACAGTGTGAGAGCTGGACGGCCCGATACCGACGCTGAAGAGGTCGAAAACACTGATCATGGCTGCGCTTCCTCGCCGTCGTCCCGGCGTACGGGACCCGGCCGGGTCGTGACCGCCGGTCTGGCGGCCCCGCTCGTGACCGTCCTGGGTATGGGGTGCCGGCCCTCCGGGGTGTGGAAGACCGATCAACCAGCCTACCCGCCCAGCTCACCGCCCACCCGGTCCGGGACGTGAACACCCGACCACCGTCCCCCACCCGCCCCGACCGGCCCGGCGCCGCCCCGCCCGGTGCCACCCTGGTCGACCCCGCCCGGCGCCGCCCCGCCCGGTGCCACCCTGGTCGACCCCGCCCGGCGCCGCCCCGCCCGGTGCCACCCTGGTCGACCCCGCCCGGTGCCGCCCCGCCCGGTGCCGCCCCGCCCGGTGCCGCCCCGCCCCGCCCCGCCGCCCGCCGCCCG